>JAIRWR010000014.1 GCA_031268885.1 Synergistaceae bacterium | reverse complement strand
CTCAATCGCGCCTATCAAACCCTTTGTCTCAACCATGCCCAGAGCCAGTTTCTCCACTTCTCTATTCCACCTTTCAGATCGTCAGATAAGGGGGACGTTTACAGTTCCTCCCTGTATTCATCAATGAAACCCACTATCGCTGCATCCACCGGGGTCAGCTTTTTTCGAAACACGCGCGCCGCTTCCTTGGAGCCTATCATGTACACGTGATCGCCTCTGCCCGCCTGACGGGTCGAATCCGCGGCTACGACCAGACTGGCCGGTCTGCCGTTTTCAATGACCCTCACAATCAGAAGAGGTATGCCTTCCAGATTCGGTTCCTTAATCGTCGCTACTACACAGCCGACGACTTCGCCAGCGTACACTGCCCAGCTAAGCCTCCAGCTTCGCTGGCGCCGGAGCTGCCGGCAGTATGTTCTCCACGTCGCTGTGCGGACTCGGGATCACATGCACGCCGTAGAGTTCACCGACTCTCTTTGCGGCCGCGGCTCCAGCATCGACGGCAGCCTTCACCGCGCCCACATCGCCTCTCACCATGACCGTGACGAGCCCGCTGCCGATCAGCTGCTTGCCGATAAGGGAAACATTGGCGGCCTTAACCATCGCGTCCGCCGCCTCGATCGCGCCTATCAGTCCTCTTGTCTCAACCATACCAAGCGCCTCTTTGGACATCTTTCGTCCTCCTCACATTGTATTCAAAAACGTCTGGAACATACTAGAGCAACGCCTTAACTATATCGGGGTGCGGCGAAGATATCACAACGCTCTCGGCTATCAGCCCCTTCACCTCTTCGACATCGGCGGCCGCCTTCACTGCGGCCTTCACCGCGGCAACCTCGCCGGTGAGAGTTATGAACGACTTGCCTCCCAGCCCTCTTCCCAGCCTGACTTCTATCAGGCGCACACGCGCGGCTTTCACCGCGCTGTCAGCCGCCGCCACAGCCGCGCACAGCGAGAAGGTCTCCATGGAACCGAGAGCCTCTATCTCGCCCGGGTCGCTGCACATATTGATGGCAAGCGGGACCTGAGCGTCTATATTTGGTATAACGAGGCTATCGACGAGCTTCATCGACGCGGTTTCCTTCCCAGCCTCGACGCTGGCCTCGACAGCGGCAACCTCGCCGGATACCACTACGATGTACTTGCCAGCGCAAGCCGCCTGCGCGGTAACCAGCTCGACCGCCGCGGCCTTCAGCATCGCGTCCCCGGCCTCTATTCCGGCGGGAATACTTATCAGCTCAACCATTCCAAGCGCCTGTCCCATAGCTACATCCTTATCTCCATGTACTCGCCGGTCACTTCGGCAACCGTTCCGCCGATGCTGGCGTGCACCTTCGCCCCCAGCGCCCCTTCGGGTATATCGGCTATCAGGTCGCCCTTCCTGACCTTCCCGCCAGCTGTGACGACCGGCATGGAAGGGGCTCCTATATGCATTTTCAGCGGTATCCTCACGACGTCCGGCACTATCGGGCGCTCCTCCATCGGCGCCGCCACGTCGTACTTGCCAACACCCAGCCTGTGTATGAGCCTCGATACGGGCAGTCTTTTCATTTCGAGTCCCCTATCGGGAATGGAATAAACTTTCTTATCAGGCACAACTCCAGCTCTCCTTAATCCCGCCTTCAATAGTTCCATTACCCTGGAGGGTTTGAGTCCGAAGCCGCAGGCGTAGTATGTGCATATTCCACAGTCGCAGCACGAGAAAACACCATTGGGACCGTTCAACAGATCAATGCCCTGAGCCAGGCTACGCATAGCCTTGTGCGGTTCCACGCGCAGGCCGAGCGCGTTCCTGGGACACATCTGGGTACACAGGGAACACTGGCAGCACGCCGCCTTGATCAACTGTGGGCTCATACGGCCGCTCTTTATCCGGAGGAGCGGATGCCCCTCGGGTATGGCCAAGATTCCCCCTGTCGTCTTAACGACAGGGATATCGATATCGGAGACCACCCTCCCCATGCAGGGCCCTCCTATTATATAGCCGCACCTCTCAGTCGTTCCTCCCGCGGCGGCCAGCAGAACACTCATAGACGTGCCTATAGGCGCCTTCACCGTTGCCGGCCTGTAAACGGCCCCGCCGACTGTGACGTATTTATCCGTCATCGGAATGTTCCTGCTCCCCTCGGCCACATGCATCAAGGTGCTGACGTTCGAGACCACGGCGCCCACATCGAGAGGTATTCCGCCGGTCGGGACAACTCTCCCGCAGATCTCGTACACAAGCTGCTGTTCGTCCCCGGCCGGGTAATAGCTCCTCATAATGTGAAGTTCTATGCCGGCTGAGCCTGACAGTTCGCGCCTAAGGGCCGCTATCGCTCCCTTATAGCGCTCTTTCAGCGCTATGACACCGCGTTTCGCCCTGGTGTGGCTCATAACCAGGCGCAGGCCTTCCACGACATCTTCGGCATGGAACTCCATGACCTGCTGATCAACCCTCAGCAGAGGCTCGCACTCGGCCCCGTTGGCTATGACGTACTCCGGCGAAGCCGCGTTCACCTTGGCATGGGTCGGAAATCCCGCTCCTCCCGCGCCGACAACTCCGGCTTCACGAATCATCTCCGCTATATCCATGATGGATCAGACGATTCTGAAATCGCCCTTCAGAACGCATCGCCTGGCTCGCGTAAAGGACTTCGCGCTTGTCAGCCCTTCACCCGTCGGCGTGGCTATCGTCAGGGTCGCGTAGCCCTCGCCCCCGAAGCCCAGCCCGCTGTATGACGGCGCGTTCTTCACGAATATCGTCGTATTCAGCGCGGCGGCGGCGGCTGACATATTCCGTATGTTAGTCGAGTGAATCATGGCCGAGTGCTGATACCCCTGTTCCGCGCGCAGCGCCTCTTCGATCGCTTCATCTATGTTTTTGACCCGTACGATCGGAAGAACTGGCATGAGCATCTCGGTCATCACCAGCGGGTGATACTTGTCAACCTCGGCTATGACCAGTCTCGGCTCTCCCACGCTGGAGACTCCGCTCTGCCGCAGTATATATGAGGCAGAGCGCCCCACGAAGTTTCTGTTTATGACGTACCTGCCGTCCCGCTTCTCGAACACCGTATTCACTATCTTGTCGATGTCGGCTCCCGATACCTTTTGCGCGCCGCAGTGTATCATCTGGCTCATGAGATCACCGGCGATATCATCGAAGACGAAGACCTCCTTCTCGGCCACACAGAGAACGTTGTTGTCGAAGCTGGCGCCGTCCACGATGTCCTTCGCGGCCTGCGGCAGGAATGCCGTATTATCGGCTATGACGGGAGGGTTTCCCGGTCCTGCCGCGATCACCTTCTTGCCGGACTTCATAGCGACGCTCACCACTGCCTCGCCGCCAGTGATAGAGAGGAGCTTGACGTCCTTGTGGCTCATGATGGCCGTTCCGCTCAGCGGCGTCGGGACCCTGACGGTAGTCATTAACGCGGGCGGGCCTCCAACCGACACTACCGCTTCGTTTAAGACGCGCATCGCCTCAGTGGACGAGTTCTTCGCGGACGGGTGCGGATTGTACACCACGGAGTTGCCCGCCGCTATCATGCTTATCGAGTTGTTAATAACCGTGGACGTGGGATTCGTCGAGGGAGTTATAGAACCTATCACCCCAAACGGCGCTCCCTCCACGATCGTAAGCCCGTTGTCCCCGCTGTACGCCACCGGATGGAGGTCCTCGATGCCCGGCGTATTCGTCGCCGCGAGTCGGTTCTTTAATATCTTGTGCTCCACTCTTCCGTAACCGGTCTCGTTGTGGGCGAGTTCCGCCAGCGCTTCGGCGTTTCTGTAAGCCGCCTCTCTCATGGCTGATATTATCCTGCCTCTGTGCTCCAGCGACATCCCAGCGAGCATCATCTGCGACCGCTTGGCGTTCGAGATAGCCTCGTCGGCGTCGTCGCACAGCCACTGACCGGACGCCTCCGGCAGCGTGGAATACGCGGCGGTCTTTCGGTAAGACGCCTCCGCCGGCTCCGCGCCACCCGCCTCTAGAATCGCTTCGTTGACAAGTTGCCTGATCTGTGCCTCGCTCAGCGCCATCTCCTCAACCTCTTTTTAAGACCTGAATTTTTCGAAAATACGCTTGCCGTTCATGTCCACGGAGTCGATGATGGCCACTATGGACTGATCCACCGGCTTGCCGTCAGTGATGCTCGTCTGACGGGAGGAACTCCCGCCCACACACATCACCACCTCCCCCTCTCCGGCGCCCACAGCGTCGATAGCCACGACGATACCACCCTTCTCCTCGAAGGTCTCAATGTCGATAGGCTTGACTATCAACAGCTTCAAACCGTTGAGCTTCTCGCTCTTATTTGAACTCACTACTGTACCTTTGACTCTGCCTAACTGCATTCGCTTCTCCAATCCGGCGCTCAGGACATCCGGCATGTGCTGGCCGCCGCTCAGTTGAGCCTGATCCCGAGTTCCTTCGACTTGTCCCTCGCGGCCGGAGTCACTATCGCGCCCGGCGCGCGGCGTATCTCGGTCTTGCGGTTCCTCCACGCCTCCGTTACATCGGCCTCGGTGACGAGGCATAAACCCTCCGCGCCCCTTTGCGCGCATTTATAAGTCAACAGCCTGACCCCCATATCCTCAAGGGTCGTCAATACATCGGCGAGTTTTTCGAAAAACGTGTTCCTTTTAAACCGCGGCGGCTCGAAATCAAGCAGTACGCTCACGTCTCTCCTCCAAAGGAGACTGCGTATAACCAGGTACGGGACAAAATCGCTGTCGTCTCCCTTCGCTATGACGTCGAGCAGACCTATCCTCGGCGCCAGGAGCACAACTCCAGCCGCCGACGCCACTGTCTCCATAATCATATCCCCAGGCCGCTCTCCGGCGTCGATGACGCCTGGGATGGCGAACGGGACTTTAACCCCGAAGTTGACGAATGACAGTTCTCCCCCAAAACGCTCCTTCAATTTGGACATCGCGCTCGCCGGTGACGGAATCCGCGACGTAACCAGAACGACCGTGCCCGAGACGTTCTCATCCTTAGCCTCCAGGGCGCTCAGGCGGGAGAGCACCTCCTGCGTGATCCTGTCGATCAGCAGACTGCGCTCTCCCGCGTCCGAAATGTCCAAAGCTCCACCCTGTATCGTCACGCCAACACTACCTCAAGGATATCCCCGTTCCTCAAAAGCGCGGCGTTGGCCTCGTCCGTGTCGATGTGAGCCTCCAGATCAAAACAGTCTCCGCTTCTGACGATAACGTTATCGAACACAACCCCGCGGCGGCCGCCCGACTTCAAGGAGACCGTCTGACCGTCGGAGAGCCCCATCTCAAGCGCCTGTCTTGACGATATATGCATGTGCCTCGCCGCGACTATCACGCCCTCGCTCAGATCGACATACCCAAGCTTTGTCTCTATGCGCGCCCCGGCGCTGCCCGATGTCTCCCCCGACATGCGCGGGATGGGCTCGACGCCAAGCCTAAAGGAGTCAGTGACGGAGATCTCGACCTGCGAGCTCTTCCTCTCGGGGCCCAGGATGCGTATACAATCTATTCTGCCCTTGGAGCCGATCAACGAGACCGTCTCCTTCGCCGCGTACTGCCCCGGCTGAGAGAGCGGCTTAATCGGCGTCAGGCTGTATCCAGCCCCAAACAGCACATCTATATCCGCGCGCGATAGGTGTGCATGCCTGTTCGATATCGCGACAGGCACATACCTAACTCCGTTTTTTTTGTATATCGCCGTTAAAACGGCGTTCCTGATCTCGGTTTCGAGTTCGGCGCGTCCTTCGATCATAGTCACACCCGCTTCTCAATCCTACGGCGTCTGATAACCCTCGTCCACTATAACAGCCTTCATAATTCCCTTTTTGGCGATGTCGTCGAAGGCCTGCATGATGTCCGCCAGACGGTATCTTTTCGCTATGTATTTTGCCGCGTCTATCTTACCCTGCGCTAGCCAGTCGAGAACATGGCGGTTCTGCCGCGGTGTGGAGGCGTGAACCCCAAAGATCCCAAGCTCGTTGTAGTGGACCAGATTGCTGTCCACAAAGCCCTTTCCTTCATCTGGCAGACCGCCGAAGAGGCTTATTCTCCCCCGCTTTGCCGCTATTTTGAGCGCGGTCGTCTGCGCGGAACCCACCGAGCACGCAACGATGGCGACATCCACACCCCTGCCATCGGTTATCTCTCTGACGGACGATACGACATCGGCATCTCCGGTAACCCCGTATATGCCAGGAATCGTCCGCTTGGCGATCTCCAGCCTGTTCGTGTTCGGCTCTATCATGATGACCTTCTCCGCGCCCTGTGCTATAGCGAGTTCCGCGTGGCTGCATCCGATGAACCCGGAGCCGAATATGCCGACGTAATCGCCCTTTTCTATGCGCAGAAACTCCTGCGCGTTCACCGCGCAGGCCACCGGCTCGGCGAGCGCCGCCTGATCGGAGTCAACTGACCTAGCGACATGATTGACGTTGCCGCGAGCGAAGAATGGAGCGGGAATCTCCATATATTCGGCGAACGAACCGTCGAAGTGGTAACCCAGGGTCTTGAGGTTGCCGCACATATTGGAGTGACCTTTTCCGCACATATAACACTCGCCGCAGCCCAGCGCGGGGGCGACAGTGACCCTCTCCCCTATGGCAAATCCGTCTACGCCGCTGCCGATCTCGGTTATCTCACCGCAGACCTCATGTCCTACGGTTATTCCCTCAAGTATCTTCTTGCTGCCGTGAATGTACGTCCTGAAATCGGTGCCGCAGATTGAAGTCGCCTTGACCTTCACCACAGCGCTATCGGCCGAAGCCTTTGGGACCGGCTTCTCCGCCAGCTCGAACTTTCCATTTTTGAATACGCAGACCAGCATGATGATGTTCTCCTTATATTTCGTTCAGAGGTGCGCCAGTAAACCTGTTTATCAGCCGAAATTCTCGCCGTGCGGGAGGAACATTACCTTGTTGAAGAAGAGACCGCCCGCGTCGATCTTCCTGAAAATATCAGGCGCGTCGTCGAGCGCCAGCTTGTGGCTTATCATGTGTTTTGAGGATATCTTGCCCTCGCTGAACAGCTTCAGGCTCTCGAACCAGTCGTTGCCCGGGAACGGCTGGGTAAACGAGTTCCACGATCCGATCACGGATATCTGTCCTCTCATGATACTGTCCACCTCGTGTTCGTCGAGCGAGAGGCCGCTGTGCGAGATGCCCAGCAGGACCACCCGCGCCATCTTTCCGGCGCAGTTTATGGCCTTCTTCTGGGCCGGCGGCGCTCCGGTGAAGTCGATAACCGCGTCAGCCATCCTGCCGCCGGTCTCCTTCTTGATGACCTCCGCCGGGTCTTCCTTGGAAGCGTCTATAACGATGTCCACTCCGTACTTTTTAGCGACTTCGATCTTCTTCTCGCCTATGTCCACCGTGATCAGTCTGGCAGCTCCATGGACGCGGGCAACCTGGAGAGCGAAGAGCCCTATCGGGCCGGCGCCGTACGCGAGGAATGTCTCGCCCGGCTGGAGCTTCGACTGGGCGAGGCCGTGCAGCGCGTTGGCGCACGGGTCCGTCGTGGCGGCATCTATGTAGTCCACGTTGTCGCTTAGTTTCAGCAGGTTGGCCTCGGGGACAGCGACATATTCGGCCATGGCGCCGTGCCTTCTGGAACCGAAGTAATCATAGCTTGAGCAGAGAGAGTATAGGCCTCTCCCGCACCACTCACACTTGTGGCAGGGGATGAGCGGCGCGACAGTGACGCGGTCGCCGTTTTTGAAATCCCTCACTTCCCTCCCGGTTTCGACGATCACCCCTGAGAACTCGTGTCCCGGTATTATGGGCGCGAAGTACGCGCCGTATCTGTTGATCCTCGGTATATCAGAGCCGCAGACGCCGCATCCCATGACCTTTACCAGCGCCTCGCCGTCCTTTGGCTTAGGTTCGGGAACATCCTCCACTCTTAGATCCTTTGGCTTATACATCATTACCGCTTTCATCTTTTATCCCCTCGTTCGCGTAAATTGATTGTCCATATCTCGTTATCTGCCCACGTTAATGAGCCTTGCCACTTCACGCGCCGTCATCCCGTCGATATAGAGGCGGTTTATCATTCTGCCCCGAAGCGCTCCTATTATGGCCCTCGCCTTCTTGTTTCCGACGCCTATTCCGATGCGTATCTTCTTGGACTTGAGAGTCTCTATATCCATGCCTATTATCCGGCCTTCGATTTCGCCGCTCACCGGCTGCCCATCTATGTCAAAGCAGCGCCCCAAGATGTCGCCCACCGCGCCCCTCGTTAGAACGTCCTCGTAGTCCTCCTTGGAATAGGCGCCCTGCCTGTGCAGCACCGACTCGTAGGACGCGCTCCCGATGCTGAATACAGCGAGGTTTGAGCTGTTGGCGTATTCCATGACATACTTTATATGCGAGTCCATCTTGAGCATGTCCGCCAGTTCCTTAGTGTCAACGATCATCGGAACCGGCAGGAGATAACCTTCGGCGGAGAAGAAGTCCGCAAACTGTTCAATGATGTAGCTTGACTTGGTCGAGTACACCTCGCTCGCTATGGACCCGTTCATCATGACTACCTTGTCGCACTTTTTGTTTATCAGCATCTCGGTGGATATTGTGCTGGCAAGCTGATCCATCGTGAGTCCCCACGAAACTCCAAGTATATCGTTTGGCCGTATGATCTTGCACAGGTCAGAGGCGACCATTCTGCAGGTATCCTTCATCCTCGTGCCGATATCGTCGATGGAGGTGGGGACTATCACCACTTTATCTAGGTCGAAATGCGAGTAGAATTCGTTTTCCAGCTCGTATATCGAATCGGCGGGATAGTTGATCTGAAAACTAACCACCCCATTAGCTATCGCTTTTTTGATCAAACGGCATATAGAAGACTTGGATATAAATTCTTCCTTCGCAATCTGCTCCTGGGTCATGCCCATCTCGTAATACTTCTTGACAACACTGACCATCAGGTTCAGTTCATCGCTGTCTATATTTTTTGTCATCTAAACATAAATCCCTTTGGCTACAATAAAAATCGGATAACACCCATTTGATTGCGCTATGTTCGCGGTTCACCGGCAGATATTAACGTTCGCGAGTAATAATATCCAAATAGCAACTTTTCATTCGCAAATACGATAGTCCCAAAGACATTTAAAGTCAATCCCTCTTCTACAGTCGGCCTTTCCCGTACATGGGAGCGAACTATCCGCACAGACGCGCTAAAACACAAGAACTCCGGGAAGACTCGATATTCAAGTCGGCTTGCACCGCGAATTATGGGGAAAAAGTCCAGAAAAAACACACTGCCGACGGTCCGTGTGAAATTATTCCAACACGCCGCCAATCCGCCTTCGCGAGGACGGCCCGTCCGCTGGTTATCGGCGGCGAGCCGTCCTCGCGCCGATTTTCACTTCAGCGGCCTTTTGACGAATTCGACCTCCACTCCGTTGGGGTCCTCCACAAGCAGCGCGCGGCAGTCCAACTGCTCCAGGTCGGTCGGCTCCATGCGTACTGGTATCCCGGCATCACGGCAGCGGCGCCAGATTTCATCCACGTCGTCGGTCAGGAGGGCGAAGTGGCGAATCGAACCCAGCCCCTTCTGCGGAACCGTCACCGACGGCTGATCATCCAGATAGCACAGCAACTCCAGCCTGCACGCCTCTGTCAGATGGAAGTAGTAGTGGTCGATGCCGCCCAGTATTACGTTATCCCCGGCACGCTTCAGCCCCAGGAACTCCCCGTAAAACGCTAACGACTTCTCCTTGTCCTTTACATTGATCGTGACGTGATCGATACCTTTGATCATTAGAATACCCTCTCCTGTCCGGCAGTCTGTCTCATCTTCGCGTGTTTTGCAGCTTTTCGTAAAATGGCCGCAGCTCCACTAGCTTCTCGCTGTAGAGATCCATGTACTTTGCGTACTCTCCTCTGAGGGATTCATTTGGGGTGTACTCCTTTACATGAGCGACCTTGCTCTTGGCAGTGGCCTTAATGTCTCCGAACAGCCCGATCGCGTTGCCTGCGAGGATCGCGGCGCCCCACATGGCGACGTCCTTGCGGTTCAGGCTGCGGAAGGTCTTTCCGGTCACATCGGCGAACATTTGCATCCACAGCGACGATTTCGCCCCGCCGCCTATCATGTTCACGACCGAGAGGCCGTATTCTGGATACAGCCGCTCAATGCTCTTCATGGCGAGCGCGAAGTCGTATGTGAAGTTCTCCATGAGGGAGCGGTAGAAGTGCTCGATCCTGTGGCTCCAGTTGTACCCTATCCAAAGGCCGCGAATTGATCCGACCGACGGCATCGAACAGCCGCCGAGCAGCCCGATAGCCATGACCCCGTCACTTCCCGGTGGCAGCAGCGCTGATTTTTCCTCTATCTCATTGAACGCGCTTCTAAGGTCCTTCCTGTCGCCCATGAACGTGTTTACAAACCAGTCGAACGTTATACCCGATCCGGCCACGAAGTGCGTCGCGTAGTAGAGCTTAGGTATCGCGGCCGCGAGCACGTCAAGCCTCCCCTCTTCGATATCGGGGCGGTATTCATCGACGCAGCAGCTTATCTCTCCGTACGAACCCGCTTCGAACACCATCTCTCCGGGATCGGCGATAGCCGCTCCCAGACAGCCAGCGACCTTATCGCCAGCGCCCGAGACGAGCGGAATGCCGCCCTTTAAGCCGATCTCGCTGGCAACGCCGGGGTCGAGTCTCCCGCAGATGTAGTTGGAGTTGACTATCTTAGGGAGATACCGTCTGTCCAAGCCGATGGCGTCGCAAATCTCATCTGACCATCTGTCGTTTCTGATGTCCGACAGGCCTGTCCATGCTATGTAGGAGCGATCAATAACCGAGTCATCGATGGAGATCTTCCCGAGTCTTCCGATGACATATCCGCTTATCATTAGATATTTCGCTATCTTTTTGTTCTCCTCCGGGAACTCCGTCTTGTACCACTCGAATTTAGGGGCCATCGCGGGGAAGTTGGTGCCGGCCGTTTCGAGAAAAGCGCGTTTCAGCGTCTTCATCTGGCGTTCGGCGTAGGGCATGTAGCGCGTGTCGAGCGAACAGGACCACGTCGTGATGTCCTCCCAATCCTTGCTCACTCCTATGAATCCCGACATCTGCCCGGTGAAGGATATTGCCTCGATGTCGTGAGCCTTGTCTCCAAGATGAGAGGTGGTCTTTTTGATGCACTCGACTACAGAGGCAAAAAGCTCGTCGCCCTTTTGGATAAATACGTCGGGGCTTGGGCGGTAATCCTTGACGGCCTCGGCGGCCTCGGCGATACATTCGCTGCCGGCGTTGTACACTCCGACCTTGATGAAGCTGGTACCCAGATCTACGGACATAAGTAAGGGCTGACCCATTTCGTAAACCTCCATAAAAAAATTACGCGGGAATATGCGGTATATATAACATATGCCGTCATATTCCCGCGGACTTGCCCTTAAAACACGCGCTCAGAACAGACTGAGTCCGATGGAAGCGGAACTTGCCGGCGTTGTGTCAGTTGGCTTGTCTTGCCGCCGGTTTCATTCGCCCGAGAGTTTAAAAATAGTGTGATTCTTGTAGACTTCGCCGGCCTTCAACGTCGCGCTGGGGAAGTTGGGCTGATTCGGGCAGTCGGGCGGCAGCTGAGCCTCGAACGCCACGCCGCCGTGGTCGCCGTAAGTGACGCCGCCGTGCCCGCCTGGAACGTTCATCCCGTTGGCGGTGTACATCTGCATGCCGGGCTGGTCGGTCATTATTTCGAGTCTTCTGCCACTCGCGCTGTCTGACAGATCTACGACCTTCCTCATGCCTTTTCCGTTGAGCATGAAGTTATGGTCGTACCCGCCGCCGATCTTTATGGCCTCGTGGTCGGCGGCGATCCGCTCGCCAATCTTGTGAGCTGTGCGGAAGTCGAACGGAGTTCCGGTCACGTCGGCAAACTCTCCGGTCGGGATGAGCTTGTCATTCGTTGGAGTGAACGAATCGGCGTCGATAACGAGGGAGTGGTCGAGCACACTGCCCTCGCCGTTGCCGTTCAAGTTCCAGTAGCTGTGGTTGGTGAGATTGACCACCGTATCCTCGTCAGTGGCCGCTGAGATCTGAACGTCGATCTCATTGTTGTCGGTGAGCGTGTAACGCACCTCGGCCGTCAGGTTTCCGGGATATCCCATCTCACCATTCGGGCTCAGATATGTCAGAACAAGGGTGCTTCCGTCAATCGCCGCGCCCCAGACCTTCGTCTTGAATCCTTCCGGTCCGCCGTGAAGCTGATTCTCACCTTCATTTGCGGCAAGCTTGTACTCCTTGCCGTTAAGGGTGAACTTCGAACCGGCTATGCGATTCGCGTAGCGTCCCACGACGTTTCCGAAGAAGGAGCCGTCGCCGAGATATCCATCGAGCGTGTCGTAACCGAGGACTATCTCCTCAAGCTTGCCGTCTTTGTCGGGCGTCTTGACCGAGACGATCGTGGCCCCCAGGTTCGAGAAGGTGGCCTGTACTCCGTTCTTGTTCTTAACGGTGTAGAAGCTGACCTCCTTTCCGTTCGCCGTTCCCACTAACTCCTTCGCGAATACTCCGGGATTTGCGTCCGGGGCCAGCGAGGCGGGTTTCGACGCCGCCGCCGCGAGGCTCGCGAGACTGGCCACCAGCAACATAGCGGCCATAACGCCTAACGTAAGGTGTAACACTTTCATCTTCTGACATCCTTTCTTTAAATAAATGATATAGATCAATCTCCAAGTGCCGGCGGGTTCAGCGCTCTTTCCGGTTCTATGCTGGGAAAATCCCGGCAACCTGCCCTGTTGACAGGCTTATACCTCGATGCACTCTATGCCGAGGATCTCGCAGAACATGCGCAACCTGCGCGAATGATCCCCCGTGAACATGATCTGGTGGTGAGTGCCGCCGTACTTCAGCCAGTCGTCCATGGATTTGCGTACTCCGGCGTCTGGCTTGAAGAAGGAGTAGTTCATCGGAATCCCCTTGATCTCCTCCGTGTCCAGCACGGTTCCCCTGGAGATCAGCATTCTGTAGCAATCCCCGGAGAGAGGCGCGAGCGTTACAAGCGTGCTGACGCCAGGTTGAGCGCTGTAAATAGGAGTCGGGGGGTTCTCCATATTGCCTATGTCGAGCGGGCGGTCGATGAGGCGTATCGGACGGTCGCGTCTCGCTATCTTCCAGTTTCCCTCGCCCATGTGACTCATAAGGGCGGCGTCGCGGACGAAGTCGAGCGAATACATCTCGGTGAAGTGAGGATCTCCGATCAGCAGATGTCCTATGACCGTCAGTCCCATGGCGTGCGCGTCGCCCTCGGCCGAGTATCCGTAGCCCTTCGCGAGCATATTGGATGCCGCCAGTATCGGAAGCTGTCTCAAGCGTCCGCCGTCATCCTCGTACACTGTGAAGTTGGCGCTGAAGGCGTCGTACCCCTTGGATATCAGAAATTTCTCGAAGGCGAGCTGAAGCCTGGCGGCGTAGCGGTGAGACTCCTTCGGAAGGTCCGGCGCTATCTCAAAATTCTTGGCATCCTCGGCAACCTGCGCGTCCACTTCCGCGTCTGTCACCGTCTCGAACGCCTTCACTACGAGTCCTATGGACTCGTAGTTGATCTCGATTCCGAACTTCTTATAGTACTCAACCTCGTCCCCAAGGATATCTCCCATCTGCTGCATCTTGTTGAACATAGCTGCCTTCACGCCGCGGAGATCCTTTACCGCGGACGCGGCCGCGGCCCAGTCGGTCACGAAGTCCCTGAATGCCGGCGACTTCCAGTCCTCCGTGATGACAGCGGGTTTCGCGCCCACGCGCAGCAGCATGTTAGCCGTGTCCTGCGCGCCGTGAATGCCTTGGTTCGTGGTGAGCAGGCTCCAGTTCCAGTCCGGCGTCACTGACGGCAGGGGTTGGATGTTGGCGATAAGCACGGGAAGCCTGTTTTGCTTGAATGCCTGGATGAGGCGCAGTCCTGGCGAGTACATGACGTTGATGACGATGATCCCGTCATACGCCTCTCTATTGTACTTTCCGACGATTTCTTCGATGGACACCCTCTCTTTGCCGAGGTCGAAGTCGATGTCGATTCTGTCCGCGAGACTCGCTATGACCTCTTTGACGAATTCGGCCTGTTTAACCGGTATCTCAGGCTGTGAAACGTCGTACAGTCCCTGCAGGAGAGCAAGGATTCCAATCTTCGGCTTTTTTTTCCGCAACATGTTATACACTCCTCCCATATTTTTCAGGCTTTCTAAGATATTTGGACTTATGACGCTTTCTTCCTGTGAGACACCAGGTCGAGTGTTACCACGGCTATCAGTATCGCGCCGCTCACAAGGTCCTGCCAGTAGACCGAGACCCTCATCAGCACCAGACCGTTGTTTATGAAGTTGAGAAGAATTATGCCCAGTATCGAGCCGAGCACCGTGCCTTCGCCGCCCGTGAGGCTAGCTCCTCCGATAACACAGGCTGAGATCACTCGCAGCTCGGAGCCCATTCCGCTGTTCGGGGCGGTCACATTGAACCTTGAGACAGTCAGAATGCCCGCTATCCCCGACAGGAGGGCACAGGTCACGTAGACGAACAGCTTGACCCGAGCCACATTTATGCCGGATAGTTCGGCTGCCTTTTCGTTGCTTCCAGTGTAGTAGAGGTTGCGGAGCGGCGCCGACCTCCTCAGCAGATAATCGGCAATTATTATCATCACTATGAAGATGACCACGAATGTCGGAATCCCGAATATAGAGCCGCTGCCGAGAAATCTGAATGCCGGCGGCACTCCGCTCATCGAGAATGGTGAACCCTTGGTTATAACATACGCCCCGCCGCGCGCCATGCTCATCATGCCGAGGGTGGCAATCAGGGGGGTGAGCTTCACCCTGCCTATCAGAAAACCGTTGAAGAGGCCGCAGAGCAGCGACAGCGCGACGGCTGTGACAACGGCCAGCCAGATATTGAGATGGTAAATGGTCGTGAGACCTCCAACCGTGACCATGGAAAGCGCCATTACCGAACCTACGCCAAGGTCGATGCCGCCGATGATCAAAACTATCGTCATCCCTATCGCTATGATTCCGTCGGCGGCAAACCCAAGAGCTGTGGTGGTGAGATTCGCCTTGGTCATAAAGTATGGGGACAGGATGCTCAGAATGAGCATGACAGCTATGATGGACACCAGAACCGAGGCTTCCCTGAAAGCGAATATTCTTCTGAGTAATTGCGAAGATCTCTGTCGAACTGATGTAGAAACGTTTTCGTCCATTTTATCAAGAAGCCTCCATAAAACCTCAAAAATTTTATTCTAACTCCACTCTTCCGGGCGATAGAGAGGAGACCTCGCCGAACGCCCGGGAAGAGTGTCAGTTATATGGCTTCAAACTGTCGTGAATGACAGGTAAGACCAATTACTGCTGCATGTAAAACGAGTCTACGTTGGATGCGGTGACGACGCTGACCCCCGTGTCAACATTCCCCGGCAGGGGAGCGATCTTCTTCTCGCGCCAGCCCTCTTTCGGGTTGGCAAGACCGTTCTGGATGTTGAACAGGAACTGGAACGACCAGAAGCCCATGTTGTAGACGCCCTGCGCTATGCTGGCCTTGATAGTTCCCTCTTTGATGAGGTCGAGGGTTCCGGGGGCGGTGTCGAAGCTGACTATATTGACGGAGGAGACCTTGCCCGCTTCCCTTACCGCGATTGCCGCGCCAACGCCGGACGTGTCGTCGGTCGCGAAGATTCCGACTACATTAGGGTTGGCCTGGAGCATACTGGCGGTTACCTTGGCTCCCTCGGATTGGTCCATGTTGCCGTTTACGATCTGGACAATCTTCATTTCGGGATACTTCGCGGTGAGCGTGTCCCTGAATCCGTCAACGCGCTGCTGCAGATTGAGCTGTCCGGGCGCCTGAAGGACTCCGATCTCGCCCTTGCCGCCGCAGAGTTCAGCCATCGCGTTGCCTGCCGCGACTCCGGCGTTGTAGTTCTCCGTCCCGAGATAGGAGTATCTGCCGCTGTCGGGGGAATCGGAGTCGAACGTAACTACAGGAATTCCAGCGTCTATCGCCTTCTGAATGGGTTCCTTGAACGCTTCGGGGTTAATGCAGGTTACGGCGATTCCAGCCGGTTTCTGCGATACAACCTGCTCGAACACCGTCACTTCCTGGTTGACGTCGTAGAGATTGCCCCCCGTGTACTCAGCTTTGGCGCCGTATATCCCGGCGGCCTTCTCGAAGCCCTCGAAACAGCCCTTCCAGTAGTCGATGCCGGATGAGAACGTGATCATGTAATACACGTCGGTATCCTTTCCCACTCCGGTCACAGCAGCCGCCGACGCCACGCCGCTCCACGCGAGGGCGAGCGCTGTCGCGAACATTACCATCGCCGCAATTGCCAGTTTCTTCCTCATCTCTTTCTTCCCTCCTCGAAAATTATGACGCGATCTATAGGCTCCGGTCCTTCGGAAACTTACGCTCGCCAGCCGCCGCTCGCTGGTTTAGGGTTCGGATCCGGCGGATCGTAAACCTCTGATGTTGTCCCGCTTGCCCAGCGAGCTATTCGTTCGCGGCGCGCGAGCTGGTCTTGAAGTTCGACGCGTAGATGATTATGTTTTCCTCTTTGATATCGTCGCCCGAGAGTTCTCCGGTTATCGTACCCTCATGCATAACGATCACCCTGTCCGCCAGACCGATTATCTCCGGCAGTTCGGAGGATATGACTATCACGCCCACGCCCTCCTCGGACAACTTTCGCAGCATCTTGTGAATCTCAGATTTCGAGCCCACGTCTATCCCTCTTGTCGGCTCGTCCATTATCAGCACCTTAGGGTACGTCGCAAGCCACTTTCCGATCATGACCTTCTGCTGGTTTCCGCCGCTCAGGCTGTCCACCTTCTGCTTCTCGGACGCTATCTTTATGCCGAGTTCCCCGACATACCTGCCGCACAGCGCGGACTCCTTATCCCGGTCTATGCGGAAGTCCGTCCTTATGTTCTCTATCATAGCGGCCGAGATGTTGTTCTCGACCGACATCTTCAGGAACAGCCCCTGCGATTTTCTATCCTCGGTGATGTACACTATGCCGCGGTCGATGGATCTCCGGTAGGCGTTGTTCTCCACCCTGTCTCCGCGGAACTCTATCACCTTGTTGTCGCAGGGGTCTATGCCGCATAGCGCGCGCATAACCTCCGTCCTGCCGGCTCCGACCAGGCCGTAAAAACCCAGTATCTCGCCCTTTCTCAACGAGAAGCTTATGTCCTTGAAGACGTCTTTCGATTTCAGCCCCTCGACCTTCAGTATTACATCGCTTATTCCCGACGATTTAGGAGGGTACATGTTCTCGATGTTCCTGCCAACCATCATGCGGACGACCTGATCGCTCGTCACGCCCGCCGTCCTGAGCGTGTTGATGAGGCAGCCGTCCCTGATCACCGTGACGGAGTCGCACACCTGGAAGATCTCCTCCATACGGTGGCTGATGTATAGAATGCTCATCCCCTGCCGCTTGATCTCATTGATGATACCGAACAGAACCTTCGTCTCGTTCTCGGTTATCGACGACGTGGGTTCGTCCAGTATCAGCAGCTTGCAGTCGAGCGCGAGGGCTTTCGCTATCTCTATTATCTGCTGCTGGGCAACAGTCAAGTTTTTCACAACATCGTCCGCCGCGAAATCAGCTTGGAATTTTTCGAGGAAATAATCGGTCATCTCTTTGAGTCTCTTCCTGTTTACGAAGGTATTTTTGAGGTGGGGCAGCCTGCCCATGAAGATGTTCTCGCTGACTTTGAGGTGGGGACAGAGGCTCAGCTCCTGATGAACGAAACCTATTCCGGCATCCTGAGCCTCTCTCGGGTTCAGAAATCGGACCTCTCCGCCCATGAAGACTATCCTTCCCTCGTCGGGTTCCAACAGTCCTGAAATGATGTTCATCAGAGTGGATTTCCCGGCGCCATTCTCTCCCACCACAGCGTGAACCTCGCCTCGCTTTACCTCGAAACTCACTTCGTTCAGAGCGAGGGTTCCTGGAAATCTTTTGGTTATATTTTCGACTTTCAACATAACCTCATTATTATCGTTATTCATGACAGTGCCTCTCGTCACACACAATCTCCACAGCCAGGCCAACAGACGCGCCGACGCATGACGGAACCAGCGTTGATTCAGATCGTTCGATATTTCGCCGACAGAGATTCATGACACAACCACAGATTGTGATAATATGAATCCCGGTTTTAAGAACTTTTGGAGTAATCTAATCCGCGACAAATTAGATTTTAACTCATAATCCAGAAAAAGCAAGCTGACTATACCCCCCAAAGATCTCCAGTCCGGTCGATCAAAATGTCTTTTCATACACAGTCTCGCGTGTTTACCCCAAACGAAGAGATCTCCGTATGACGTGACGGCAGACCTCTTCGTTGCGCCTTAGAATATGGCGTCAGGTTTGTAGTACTTGTCAACGTTGCCGTTGATGACCGCTACGGCTTCCGTGTAGTTCATGGCTGGGACTGGCTGTCCCGCCATTATCTTCAGCGCTATGTCTATCGCGCCGTCGCAGGCCAGGAACGGGCTGTTCAAGCCGGTGGCTTTGTAGATGGGATCGTTGGCCTTGATAAGGGCAAACGCCTCTTTTTGTCCGTCCGCGCACGCTACGACCATGATCTTGTCGCCGATTCCGCGCTCGTTGATGACGTTCAGAGCGCCGAGGGCCATTGAGTCATTCTCGGCTACCAGCAGGTTTATATCTGGAAACGCGGTCAGCATATCTTCGGCGGCCGACTGCCCGTCAGCGGTATTCCAGTTTCCCCAGCCCTGGGTAACTACCTGAAGATCGACTCCATTTTTGTCGCGGAGGCTCTGCTCGGTGAAGCCGGTCACAAATCCGGTTCTGCGATAGTCGGAGGCGAGGCTGCCAACCTGGCCGCTTAAAAATCCTATAATCGCTTTCTTGTTCCTGAACTGTGACGCCGTCCACTCTCCGACGAGCCTGCCTATCGGGTAGTTGTCGGAGGTGACGGTCGCCGTTATTTCGGATGACGGGTCCATCGGGTTATCGATGATGACGACGGGGATACCTCTGGACTGAACCGCCGCGCAGGTGTCTATCAGGGCTTTCGGATCTTTCGGGTTCAGGATCAGGAGGTCGATGTCCTGCTGGAGCATGTCCTCTATGTCGGTGAGCTGCTTGCTCAGCGAGTCATCGGCATTAGCCGTGATGACGGACATTCCGAGTTCTTTGCACTTCGCCTTGATGGTGTCGGTCATGGCGGCGAAGTACGGGCCGGCCTCTGTGTAGATGGAAAAACCTATCTTGATGTCGGCCGGTTTGGTCTTTATAGTCTTCGGGGTGACGGCCGCGGCGCAGGCGATCCCTCCAACGAGGGCCACAATCGCGATTGTTGCGAGGAGTATCGAAATAGTCTTTTTCATCTGTTCATCCTCCGTTTTCTACTTGCGAATCAATTGATATTTCCCGTGCGGTCTTGTGTGGCCGCCGACGCGTCTTAAGATGCCATCCATCCCCTCCTCTCCCGCATTGTCCATAAAGCCCGTCACTTCTTCTTGTCGAACTGCTGAATGACGACCGCCAGGATGATTATGATCCCCTTGACCACGTTCTGAGGGTAGGCGGGTATGTTCATCAAGTTCATGATATTGCTGATTATGCCCAGAATTATCGCGCCCATCAGGGTGTTTGGAACGCTGCCCCGCCCCCCGGCGAGAGACGCGCCGCCGATTACGACCGCCGCTATCGCGTCCATCTCGGCCCCGCTCCCCACGAGCGGGGAGCTAACATTAGTACGTCCCGCCATCATGAGTCCGCACCATGATGAGAGCACGCCGGATATCGCGTATCCTATGAACTTGTATTTCCTGACGCTGATGCCCGAGAGGCGGACCGATTCCTCGTTGCTGCCTATCGCGAGGAACATGCGCCCCATCAGGGTGTAGCGGAACACGCAGTATGCGGCAATGCAGATGACTATCATAAAGATGACGGGCGTCGGGACCCCGAAGAAATAATTCTGTATGAAATCGCTGAACCTACGATCGGTGAACTGCACCGGACGCGCCTTGGAATATATATAGGATATCCCTGTGGCGATCGTCATCATGGCCAATGTCATGACGAACGGCGCTATGTTCATGAAGGCTATGAAATACCCTGACACGGCTCCAAGCGCCAGCCCTGTCAGGAGGACCACCGCCACGCAGAACGATATGCTGCCGGTCTGGTTGATTATCGGCGCTCCCAGCACACATCCGACTGCCATGATCGAACCGACGGACAGATCTATCCCGCCCATGCACACGACGATCAACATGCCCATGCTCGTAATGCCTACTGGAGCGATCTGCCGCAACAGCACCGGCACATTTGTCGCGGTGAAGAACTTGTTGGACATGATCGACGAGGCGATTACAATCACTATAAGTATAACAAACGTGTTGTACTGCTTCCAGAGCGCGCCTATCCCGTTTTTTGCCGCCAGATTCATGTGATTCTTTTTCCTTTCAGATTCGAATTTTTCGAGTTTGATTTCATCCGCTCGGTCATGGTCTGCCGCTAACTCACTCGATCGCGTATCTCATAAGAGTGTCCTCGGTGATCTCATCTCCGCTGACCATGCCGGTTATACGCCCTTCGTGCATTACGTAGACCCTGTCGCAAAGCCCGATGATCTCCTCCATCTCCGAGGATATGACGATCACTCCCTTGCCCGACTCCGCAAGTTCGCTGATGATCTGATAGATCTCGGACTTCGCGCCGACATCGACCCCGCGCGTCGGCTCATCGAAGATCATTACCTTGCTGTCGCTGAAGATCCATTTGGCCAGGACAACTTTCTGTTGGTTGCCGCCCGAGAGGTCCCCAACATCGCTCTCCACGCTGGGAGTCTTTGTTCTGAGCTTTTCAACCAGTTCGGTGGCAGCGCGCTTCTCCTCCGAGCCTTTGATCACTCCCATGTTTACGATCTTGTTCACCGCCGCCATCGTGGTGTTCTGCCGAATGGATTTGTTCAATATGACCCCGTGTCTTTTGCGGTCCTCCGGGATCAAGCCTATGCCAAGTTTCACCGCGTTTCTCGGGTTTTTAATTGAAACCCGCCGGCCCTCCAGCAGTATCTCGCCGGCGGTCATGGCATCCGCCCCGAAGATGGCCCGGACCAGTTCGGTGCGCCCGCTGCCCACAAGTCCGCTCAAGCCGACGATCTCACCCCTGCGGACGAATATCGAGCAGTCGTGATTGACGCCCGAGGAGAGGCCATTTACCTCCAGAACCGTCTCATCCCGTTCGAGAGGCTTTCTCATGGGGAACATGGCGTCCAGTTTACGGCCAATCATCATGCTGATCAGTTGGTCTTTCGTCATATCCGCGGTCTCTCCGGTCCCGACATACGCGCCGTCCTTCATGACAGTGACGGAGTCGCAGATGGTGAACAGCTCTTCGAGCTTGTGGGATATGTAAATCATCGTGACGCCCTCCCCTCTGAGGGAGCGCATGACGTCAAAGAGCTTCTCCACCTCGTTTGGGGCAAGGACGCTCGTCGGTTCGTCCAACACGAGTATGCGGACCTTCTTGTTCAATGCCTTTGTGATCTCGATCATCTGCTGATACGCCACCGATAGATCCGAGACCTGCGTACTCACGTCGATATCAAAACCGATATGCGAAAGGGCCGCCCTTGCGTCGCCGCGCAGTTTCTTCCAGTCTATTACAGTTCCCGCGGCCTTGTAGGGGAACGCGCCGATGAAAATATTCTCGGCCACGCTGAGGCTGGGGATCAGCTGGAACTCCTGATAGATTATCCCGACCCCGTACCTCCGCGCGTCTATCGGAGCGGCTATATCGCACAACTGCCCGTCTATGCGTATCTCGCCCTCATCCGGCAGGTACGCCCCGGAGAGAATCTTCATCAACGTCGATTTTCCGGCGCCGTTCTCCCCGATGAGCGCGTGTATCTCACCTCTTCTGACCTTGAAATCGACGCCATTGAGGGCTTTTATGCCGCCAAAGCTCTTGGTTATTCCACTCATTTCGAGCATGTATCGCTCTTCCATTTAAAGCGTCTTTCCGCTCTTGTACATTCTTCCGATGCTGTCGGCTGTTATTATCGCGTCACAGATGTCACGCGCGTGGACCGCTCCGGGCAGGGTCTTAATTATTGGGGTACGCATCGTCTCCTCGGCTACCGCCATGATCTCCTCCGGCACTATCTCGTCGATGCCGAGGTCGCCAAGCGTTACTGGCAGCCCCACGCTAAGGCAGAAACGATAGACCTCGTTGCATATTTCCGGTTCGTAGTTTTCGAGCGCCAGCAACACCAGCACACCGAAGGCCACCTTCTCGCCGTGATAAAACTTCTTCGTCCGCGGCAGTTTGGTCAGCCCGTCGTGGACCGCGTGCGCCGCGGAGACGTTGCAGCTTTCAAAGCCGAGTCCGCTCAGGAGCGTATTCGCCTCGATCACATTTTCGAGCGCTTTTGTAACTGTTTTGTTTTCCACTGCGTGTTTGGCCTTCAGTCCGTCGCGCATTAAAGTTTTGTAACACAGCTTCGCGATCTCCTTCGCGAGCAGCGTCGGCACCAAGCTGACGCCTATTTCGTCGCTTATATACGCCTCAAAGCTGGATTTCTCGGTGCAGGTCGCCTCGAAATACGTCGAAAGAGCGTCGCCCATGCCGCTCACAAGCAGCCTCGCCGGAGCGTTAGCGATGATTTCGGAGTCCACCAGCACGATATCCGGGTTGTTGTCCAGGAAAACCTCGTGGCTGTGTTCGCCATTCTCCTTGTATACCACGGACAGTCCGCTCGTAGGCGCGTCGGTGGAGGCAACAGTCGGAGCTATTATCATTCTCGCTCTGACGGCGTTGGCCACGGCCTTCACGGTGTCGATGGTCTTGCCGCCGCCGACCGCCACGAAGGAATTTATACCCTTGCCGCGATACTCTAGTATGAGGCTGTCGATCTCAGCTCCGGTAACCTCTCCATCCTTACGCCTGAACGACACACTCTTCCTGCCCGCGTACTGGGTCTCGATCCTGGCCTTGTATCTGTCGAACAGAAGCCCGTCTATTATGATGACTACGTTTTCTCCGAATTTGTCCGTGTAAAACGAGAGATTATCGATCTCCCCCCTGCCTTGAATGTACTTTCCGGGCGAGGCGAACCCTCTGGTCTTTGAAGTCGCGAGTTTCATGACTAAAGCAGCCCCCTTCTTAAATTTACTTTAAAAATCGCTGAACGAAAGAATTCGCGTAGCGATCAATACAGGTCTTTCAGATTTTCGTAGAGATCGAGATACCTTCCATAGGACTCCTCGTATTGCGCGTGGCGTTCTCGGTCCGGGGTTATCACTTCTGTCATCCGCACCATATTGTCGCAGGCTCTCCCAAAGTCCGGGAAATACCCGCTTCCCACAGCGGCGATGACAGCGCAGCCTAGAACTCCAGCGTCTCCCGAGTTTTTGGTGAGCACTGTGGGCTTGTTGACCACGTCCGAGATGATCTGAAGCCATACCCTGTTGCGAGTGACGCCTCCGCATCCGCTCAACTGGTTTATGGCATCCCCGCCGCTCTCCATCGCTTCGAGGATATTGCGCATCCCATACGCGACTCCCTCCATCACGGCCCGATACATGTGGGCCCTCGTATGGGCCAGCGTCAGTCCGAAGAAAACCCCTCTCGCCGACGCGTTCTTGTACGGGGTTCGGTTGCCCTGAAAAAAGTCCAGCATCACGAGCCCCTCGCTGCCTGACGGTATGGCTCCGGCCTCGGCGGCCATCACGGAATACGGATTTTCACCATCAACGTTGAATTCGCGGACAAACCACTCGGTTATGGACGCGGCCGAGACCTGTCCGCCCTCCAGGCAGTACAAGCCTGGAACCACCGCGCTCTTGTAGGGCCCCCATATTCCATCGTGGAAGCGGGCGCTCTCGGTCAGCGCGAGCTGCACAAAGCTGCTTCCCATGACCACTCCTGTGTCTCCTGGCCTGCATACGCCAAGGCCTATTCCGCATACATGAGCGTCCACGCCGCCCTGGTAGACTAACGTTCCGCGGGGTATTCCGAACTTCGCGGCCAGAGAGGCCCTTAACTCTCCGACTGGAGCGCCCAGATTCAGGACTTCAATATCCGCCTTGCCGAAAAACTCGGGAAATCCGATCGTCCGAAAGAAATCCTCGTCGAACCCCCCTCTTTCCTCCACGTAATTCGCCTTGCACGTCGCCTGACAGATCGACGCGCTCCAGCTGCCAGTCAGATAGTGATTCACGTAATCCTGCAGCTCCACAATGCGGCTGGACTCTTCATATACGTCCGGCATGTTGTCCCTGATCCACATCATCTTGGGAACCAGCCATTCGGCCGACTCTTCCCCTCCGCAGTGTCTCAGGTTTTCGTGGGCGGTCCTGCCGATTGCCTCGGCGTGGGCCGAGGCGCGGTTGTCCATCCATAAAATCGCGTTCATCAGCGGGGAGCCGTTCCCGTCAACCGCCAATACCGTGGAGGAAGTGGCGCAGACCGCGATCCCGGCTATTCTCCGAAACACGTTATCCCCCGCCTTGGCCCTGCATTTGATCAATGCGCGCTCCATGGCGGATAGTGTCTCAGCCGGGTCCTGTTCGGCGTATCCAGGTTTGGGGTGGAAAGTGTTGTACCTTTCGTCCCCGATGGCAATCAGAGCGCCAGCACAATCCACTACTCCGCATCGGACGCTCTGTGTACCGAAATCGATACCCATGAAACAGCTCTTATCCATTCGTCATATCCCTCAAAACTTATCACGCCACTTCAAGCCAAACGACAGATAACCGCTCTGCTCTGGGTCAGACATAATTATCCTGTTGAATATAGTGTTGTCTAATTGACAGTATAGAAAACGTGTACGGCTTTTAATAAACCTTACCCCGTATCTGTCCCCATTGTCAAGATATAAAATTTTAGTAGTGAGGATTTTGAAAAGATGGGAAAAATTTCAAAAAACGGATGTGATAACAGACTGAGGTGAAATACACCCAAAGTTTATGCTCAACTATTTTATACGTCTTACGCGTTTTATGACCGTCCCGGCCAGCAGCACGGCGAGTGAGCATCCGATGCCGAAAAATAGCGGATCCACCCCAGGAGGCATTACATTTTTGCCGGCGACGACGCCTATCGGAGCTATGATCATGGACGCGGTCACGAAGCGCGGCGGCATTCGACCCGGCAAGAACAGCGCGGCGCACAGCGGCAGGAACCCAACCGCTCCGCGCAGGCCCATAGAGAGATAGCTCCAGCTTAAAATATCAGTCCCCGGATTCCCAATCGCGAGCAATACTGCGCTCGCGAGGATGGCTGCTATGATGGCTCTGTTGACCCTCAGAAGTTTTGGGGAGTCCGCCTGTCTGCCGATATATACTCTGTAGATGTCTCCCGTGAGCATGGAACTCAATCCGAGTGAGATACCGGCCCCTGTCCCGACGATTGAAATCAGCAGCGCGGCGAGCACCGCGCCGGCAATCACCGGCGGAAGGCTGTCGAGCACAAACAGCGGCAGCGCGTATGCCGGCTCCGCGTTGGGATAGTGCAGCTTCATATACATTCCGACAGAGATCCCGGCAATCCCGATAATGGGTGTGACTGCCGCGCAGAACAGCACGCCGGTCCGCGACAGCCTCAGGTTTCGCGCGGATATGGCCGCCTGAATATAGGTTTGGGTTGTCAGGACGCCGAGGACCACCGACAGCATCGAACTCAAATCCGTCGAAACGCCGCGCGAGAACATGTTGAAATATCGCTCCGGTTCAAGCGCGCGATAAAACCCCAGCGCCCCGCCCTGCAAATTCAGGGCAAGCAGTCCGCACCCGCCTACTCCAGCGTAAATCAGCACGGTCTTACACAGCCCGACTATGCCCGCGCCCCACAGACCGCCAAACACGACATAAACAAGCATCAAAATCGCGATGATCAGAGCGGCCGGTATGGCCGCAAGGTGGCTGACCGCGGTGATCAGAGCGATTCCAGAGAAGATCTGAGCGGTTATCGTCAGAAAGTTTCCGGCGGACATCAGCAGTGTCGCGGTTGTTGCGACAGTCCGTCCGTATTCGTGCGCGAATACCTCGGGCAAGGTGCTTATCCCGCTGTTGTAGAGCGGTTTTACAAACACCGCGGCCAGCGCGAGACAACCCAGCCCGCCGCCCAGCGTAAACCACCAGGCGGACAATCCTGACGTATACGCTAACTGCGCGGTGCCTATCGTAGACGCTCCGCCAACAAGCGAGCCTATTATGGTCCCCGCCACGATGCCGGATCCCGCGCCGCGGCCTCCGTTAACGAAGTCCCGCGCTGTTTTTACCTTGTGCCCAGAGTACACCCCCAGCGCGGAGATAATAAGCAGGACTATCGCTGCTCCAACATAATGAAGCGCATTCACGCCCGATCAATCCTCCAAGACAACCCTCAAACCACAGCTTTGGGTACTTGACAATGGTACTGAGCCTGGTGATAACGCCAATTCAAGTGAAATCGAACTTTCACCCAATCTACTGAAGTGAAAGTATGTCTCGCTCGTTCAACCCTGTCATGTCAATGATGTCGCTGACTGGCATTCTACGAGCAAGCATCTTTCGCGCTACTTCAAACTTGCCTTTTTCCATCCCTTTTTCCATCCCTTTTTCCATGCCTTCTTCTATTCCTTCTTCCCTAGCGTCGCGCATGTAAATGTCCCTCACAACTTCATCAATCGGCCGAAATCGCATCTTCCATGCCCTCCTCACCTTAGGATCGATATCATCTCTGCATTTCCGCAGTATTTTGTACGCAAATTTTTTAAACGACCGCGTCTTCTCGTCATCCAGCCCGCGCGAGGCGCGTAGCCGGTTATCAGAGGCACTGAGAGGCATACGTCCGAAATTCTCGATCCCTTGTCCGAGTCGCCGCCGATGGTCTCATGCACGGGGTCTGCGGATTCCGGTTTTTTCGAGTAGTCCCGCTCCGCCGCGAGTCCGGGCATGAAGAACGATATCGCGTCGTCCGCGTTTTCGTTTATGACATCCTTAGATGATATTACCAGCTTCGAATTGAGTTTGAGCTTCATCTTCTGACGCCGAATCCGCAGCCCGCCCCGTGAACCGTTATCACATACTTTAGGTTTGCCGTTGCGCGAGAACAACTCCTGTCGCGAGAAAAATCACCGATGACATGAGGATCAGCGGCAAAACCCAATTTTTAGGAGTCTGGGGGCATGGGTTCAGTCCATCAGCAAAAAGACCATAATCTACTGAAGTGAAAGTATGTCTCGCTCGTTCAACCCTGTCATGTCAATGATGTCGCTGATTGGCATTCTACGAGCAAGCATCTTTCGCGCTACTTCAAACTTGCCTTTTTCCATGCCTTCTTCTATTCCTTCTTCCCTAGCGTCGCGCATGTAAATGTCCCTCACAACTTCATCAATCGGCCGAAATCGCATCTTCCATGCCCTCCTCACCTTGGGATCGA
>JAIRWR010000082.1 GCA_031268885.1 Synergistaceae bacterium | reverse complement strand
TTGCCGCCCATGCTAAAGCGTCTGGAGCAATTCTAGTGACCAACAACAAAAAAGAATTTGCAAGAGTAGATGGTCTACGGCTTGAAGACTGGACAGAGTGAGTTAAAGGAGAGGCGCGTAAAATTCCCAGAGTAAATTCGATAATATGAGAACGGATCAGCGATGGTCTTCTCTCGCCGCAAAATAATGTTAAAATAACCTCAAGTCAGACGGAGAGGTCGGTGCGCATGGCAAAAAGAGGAAGAAGACCTAAGGAGATACAGATTGATGATTGCGGCTAAGACCGGAAGAGATGAAGATGGCGGTGGGCCGTCTGAAGCAGCTCAGCGCTGACGAGCGGACGAGGATGATCTTCGAGGCAAGGCAGCTCTACCTGATGGACGAATGCTTTATAGATATAGAAGGGGCGCGTTACTTTGAAACTTATAGCGGCCGGAGTAGGGCCCGGAGATCCTGAGCTTGTCACCATCAAGGCACTGAATGCGATTCATCGTGCCGACCTGATCGTCATCCCGCACTCGGGAAGGGGAAGAAGCAGCGTTGCCGAGTCGATACTCGGGGAACATATCCATGGCAAGCAGACGCTGCGGATTGTATTCCCCATGACCAGAGATTCTAAAACCCGCGACGAGATCATATATGATCAACTCAACGAGAGCCGAGGCAAGTGGTCTGGAGTGAAAGACGCGGTGATGCCTATTCTCGGCGACGCGGCGCTCTATTCGACAGCGGCGTATTTATTCGGGGTTTTAAGGCGGTTTGTGCCAACCGTCGAGCTCGAAATAATTCCGGGCGTGTCGGCGCATTCGCTCGCAAGCGCTTCCGCTGGGAAATTTCTCGCCATGGACGACGAGATTCTGGCGATAGTGCCTGGCACGGCAGGAAGGGAGCGCGTTGTGGGGATGCTCGTCAATTGCGACGTTGCCGCGATCTTCAAACCATCCGCGCTCAAGGACGATCTCAGGGACATTGTCTCGTTATCGGGCCCCTGGGAGCGCATAATCCGCGTGAACAGGGCAGGGCTCCCGGGAGAGCGATTATCCGAGGGAGATTCCGCCCTTGAAGACGCGGACGAATACCTATCCACTCTGCTGTTGTGGCGGAATGATCACGCAATTCTCTGACACTCCCGGCTTCGTGCTCGCCGCGCAGTCGAGCGGAATCGGAAAGACAACGATAGCCGCCGCGCTCTGTACCGCTTTGAGTCGGTCCGGGCACTTCGTTCAGCCGTTTAAGACCGGCCCGGATTTTGTTGATCCGACTTACCTGACGCTGGCGTCGGGCCGGCAGTGCGTAAATCTCGACGGCTTCCCCAACCCCGAACTCATCCCGTTTTTTTACTCTGAAAGATGCAGGGCGCGGCAGGGATGCCCGCGAGCCGATATTGCCGTGGTAGAGGGGGTTATGGGGCTCTACGACGGACTTGGCCCAGACGGCGTCTACTCCACGGCATGGACGGCAAGGGAGCTTGGGCTTCCGGTCATCCTGCTCGTGGACGCGAGAGCTGCCGCCACGAGCGTCGCCGCGGTCGCGCGCGGTTTTGCCACGCTCGAACCCCTCGCCCCGGAGATAGTTGGGGTCATAGCTAACAGGGTGTCCGGCGAGGCGCATGCGAACCTCATATCCGACGCCCTGGCCCGTTTCGCCGGCATTCCGCTGCTCGGATGGCTGCCGAATCTGCGCGGCCTGACGCTTTCATCCCGTCATCTCGGCCTGATTCCGGCTCTCGAAAGACGGGAGACGGGTGAAATACTCGACTCCCTGGCATCGCTTGTGGAGGAGAGCGTCAACATAAAGGAAATCGTTTCGCGCGCCCGCGTTCCAAAGGGACGCTATTTAGAGCCGGATATTCTGACTCGGCTGCCTCTTCCGCGAGAAGGCCGTCCCTCTCGCGTCGCGGTAGCCCGCGACAACGCATTCTGTTTCCATTACGCTGAGAACTGGGAGTTGCTTCGCGCGTTGGGCTGCGAGGTTCTTTTTACATCCCCTCTGTGCGATGATTCAATCCCTCCGTTGACTGACTTGTTGATACTTCCAGGCGGGTATCCGGAGGAATTTGCGGACAGTTTATCTGAAAACGCGGGTTACATTGAGTCGGTGCGCGAGTTCGCGCACCGCGGCAGGATATATGCTGAGTGCGGGGGGATGATGTACTTGACGCGCGGCATAGAGTACAACGGACGGCGTGTCCCCATGGCGGGCATAATTGACGCGGAAGCCTTTATGACGACAGCGCTGCGGCGCTTCGGATATGTCGAGGCTAGCGTATCGAGGGACAACATAATGTTCCGGCGAGGAGAAAGATTCAAGGCTCACGAGTTTCATTACTCGGAGACAAGGGGAGCTGTCTCAGATGTCTTTTCGGTGAGGAGGGCGTCGAGGGAGAACGACGTCTGGACTGACGGTTTCACCGACAGAGAAGCCACAAACCTGCTGGCGACTTACATGCACATCAACTTCTGGTCGTGCCCCGACGCCGCGCGCCGCGTCGTTAAGTTCGCGCGTATTGCCGCTGACATCAGCTGATTTCTGGATGTTTCCACCTATCTGGCACGGATAAATCATCTTCCTGTGAGCTATAATAACAGGAATCCAAATGAGGTCATACGAAGGGGAGGATTTAATGATGAGAGTTGAGGCTATGATGTTCGTGACGGTTGTGTCCTTTGCACTGGTCGCTGTACTCGCGTCAGCGGCTTGTGCTTCGGACGGCGTTTTTACCGTGAGAGTAGGCGACCTGGAGGTCAGTATGCTCTCGGAGGCTCAGAGAGACGGCGGGCTCGACATCTTGATTGGGGCGTCGGATTCCGACATAGGTAAGTTCATCCCGACGGGCAAGTATCCGAGCGCGGTCGCCGTGTATATGATACGTTCCGCTTCGGGCGTAACTCTGGTGGACACCGGCTACGGCGCCAACCTTGAACTGAACATGAGGTCGCTTGGCGTCAGCCCCGAAGACGTGAAAGAACTGCTGATAACGCACAGTCATGGCGACCATATTGGAGGTTTACTAAAGGATAGTGCGCCCGCTTTTCCGAACGCGCGCGTCAGCGTCTCCAGAGCTGAGTATGACTGGTCGGCCGCCATGAGGGAATCGCTCGGCAAGTACGGCGACAGCGTGAACCTGATCGATCCGGGCGCCCTCGACAACGGCGCCGAGGTTATGCCCGGAGTGCTCGCCATCGCGGCTTACGGTCATACCCCTGGGCACTCCGTATTCATGTTCGAGTCAAAGGGTGAACGTATGCTGTTCTGGGGCGACATCACCCACGCAATGGCCATACAGATGCCGCGTCCGGGCGTTTCGGTCAGGTACGACTCGGACCCGGTCGAAGCCGCGAAGGTCAGGAGATTGTTGCTCGAATACGTCTCGTCTAACGGGATCCCGATCGCGGGAGCCCACATAGCATACCCCGGCATCGGGGACATCGTTCCAGATAATGAGAATCCGGGAGGATACAGATTCATCCGCAAGGATTGAACGGCATCGGAGGCAAAAAAGCAAAAAAACGACGTATTTCAAAACGCGCCCGCGACGTTTATATTAAACATTGCGGGCGCGTGTCCGTAACCACATCCCTCACAAGTCATCCACGGTGTCTCGAATGCGCCGGCCACTCGTTCAGTTCAGTAATTAGCGCTATTTATGACCGGATAAATATAGGCCATTATCTCATTGTCGAAGCCCTTGAAGTAATATACGATAAATTGACATTAGAAATACGCGCTTTTGACTTAAATTAAAACAGGTAAACGCCATTTACAGGCTTGTTTCCGACAGTAACGGAGGGGTGTTCTTATGCAAGATATTCAAAAGCTGCTGATGTCCTTTTTTGCGGCATCCAATAGTATGTTGTGGGGATGGGGCATGATTTGGGTTCTACTCGGAACGGGGATTTATTATACCATACGTCTGGGTTTTCCGCAGATCAGACATTTCACGTACATGTTCAAAGTGACGCTCGGAGGCAGAAAGAAGAGCGAGCATGGCGGCATCACCTCCTTTCAGGCGCTCTGTACCGGGCTTGCCGCTCAGGTTGGGACTGGCAACCTAGCTGGAGTCGCTACGGCGCTCGTCTCCGGAGGACCCGGCGCGATATTCTGGATGTGGATAACAGCTCTGGTCGGCATGGCGACCATCATGGCGGAGGCGATTTTAGCCCAGGTCTTTCGCGTTGACAACGGCGACGGCACCTTTCGCGGAGGTCCCGCCTATTACATCGAAAAGGGCCTTGGGCAGAAGTGGATGAGCGTGCTCTTTTCGGTCTGCATCATCATATCCATGGCCTTCATCTTCAACGCGGTCCAGTGCAACTCTATCGCCGCTGGGGTATATGGGGGGCTCGGGCTCGATAAGCGGGCGGTCGCCGTGGTGGTCATAATTCTCACGGCCCTTGTCATCTTCGGCGGACTGCGGCGGATCGCCAGGGTCGCCGAGATCATCGTCCCTCTCATGGCCAGCGTCTATATACTGACAGCCCTTTATGTCGTACTGACCAATATCTCTCAGGTTCCAAGCGTCATTGAGCTCATAATCGAAAACGCGTTTGGCATAAGGCAGGCGGCTGGCGGCGTGTTGGGGCACACTGTAGCGCGCGCGTTCAGATACGGGGTAGCCAGAGGACTGTTTTCAAACGAGGCCGGAATGGGCTCCACGCCGAACGCCAACGCTACGGCAGAGGTTGCGCATCCCGCGCGCCAGGGCTTCGTCGCGATGATGGGGGTGTTTGTGGACACAATAGTTGTCTGCACGGCTACAGCAGCTATAATACTGCTGTCCGGCGAACTCGAATCTGGCAAGACCGGCATAGAACTGACCCAGATCGCGGTCAAGGCGTCGATCGGTAATTTCGGAACCCTGCTCATCATGTTTGCGATATTCTTCTTCGCGTGGAGCTCGATACTCGCGAATTATTACTACGGCGAGAGCAACATCGGCTATCTCTTTCCCAACATCGGTAAGAACGGAATGGCCGTATACCGGATCATAGTCCTCTGTATGCTCTACTTCGGGGCCGTCGGCGATGTGCCCCTGGTGTGGGAGATGGCGGATTTCTTCAACGGGATCATGGCGTTGATAAACCTGGTGGCCATCCTGCTGCTATCCGGTATAACCTGTAAGGTGTTCACCGACTACAACAACCGGCGCGGTACGGGTGAACTCGACCCTAAGGCCGATCCCGTCTTTTTGAATAGTTTTCTAAAAGGAGCTAAGGGAGGCGCGTTGAAAAATGAATGACGGACTTAATCTCCAGGGCATACTGGACAGAACGGCTTCAGACTGTCGTACCATGACCGGCGGAGGCAGACAGGCCACATATATACCCGAACTCGCAAAGACCGACACGGCGCTCTTTTCGCTATCCGCCGCCACCCTTGACGGATCCGTCTTCTCGTCCGGCGATTCGGACTCGCTCTTTTCCATGCAGTCCATGTCGAAGGTCGTCGCCCTGTCATTCGCGCTGGAGATATTCGGGCATGACTACGTCTTCGCCAGGGTTGGGATGGAGCCATGCTCTGAGCCGTTTAACTCCATAATGAAGCTGGAGATGACATCTAGCACTCCCCTGAACCCATTCATCAACTCCGGCTCCATCGTGTTGGCGGGGATGATCGAAGACCGCCTTGGAGAGCGGGCCATTGACGATCTGTTGAAGTTCGCGTCCGGGATGACTGGCCGCCGCGGCGGACTGAAGGTCAACGAGCGCGTATATATGTCCGAGAGCTCGACTGCCGATCGCAACCGGGCGCTGGCATACTTCATGCACAGTGTTGGAACCCTCCCGTTCGGCGTCGAGGAGAGCCTGAGCCTATACTTCAAACTGTGCAGCATAGACGTCAGAACCGACGATCTGGCGGTTATGGGATCGACCCTCGCCAACGCTGGGTTGAACCCGGTCACCGAGGAGCGGATGATATCGATCGACACCGCGTACACGGTGACGGGGCTCATGAGCGTGTGCGGATTGTACGACGAATCGGGTGAATTTGCCGTAAAGGTTGGAGTTCCAGCAAAGAGCGGGGTGAGCGGAGGCATAGTATGCGCGGCGCCTGGAAGAATGGGCTTGGCGGTCTTCTCCCCGCCCCTGGACAAGGGAGGCAACTCTGTAGCGGGCGTGAAAGCGCTGTCGCGCCTCTCGCGGGAGTTGAAGCTCAGGGGGATGTGACGCCTCACCGCAACCAGCGGCATCACTAGCCTGAATCAAAACTCGAATAATTATTATCAACCTGAATTCCCGCCGATGATATATAATTTCAGGAAGGTATTAATGGGCAGGACGCAACACTTTCCGTTATCGCCGCAATAAACGAAGGAGGAGAATGATTATGAAAGTATTTATCACGGGCGGCACTGGATTTATCGGTTCCGCCGTTATTCGGGAGTTAATTGGCGCGGGACACGAAGTTACGGGACTTGCGCGTTCCGACACGTCCAAACAGAGACTCGCGGAGCTTGGGGCATCATCGTTTTACGGCTCGCTCGAAGATTTGGATAGTTTGAAACGCGGCGCGGAGAATGCCGACGCGGTTATGCACCTTGCGTTCGTTCATAACTTCGCGGACTTTATCGCGGCGGGGCAAACCGACAGACAAGCGATTGAAGCGCTCGGAGGAGCTCTCGTCGGTACAAACAAGCCTTTTATCGTGACTTCCGGCGTTCCGAACGGAGAAGATGGCCGTGTCGTCACCGAGAATGACGAGAGCGGAAGATTCCCGCGTATGTCGGAAGCGGCGGCGCTGCCGTTTGCGGATTGCGGCGTTGATGCGCGCATCGTGCGCCCGTCGCGGTTCGTCTACGGTGAAGCCTTAACAAACGGTTTCATCGCGGCTCTTATAGGAATCGCGGGACAGAGAGGTATATCCGCATACGTCGGCGACGGCAGCAACCGCATTAACTCTGTCAACGTACTTGATCTGGCGAAGCTGTATCTGCTCGTGCTTGAAAGAGGCGTGAGCGGCGCGAAGTATCAAGGTGTCGGTAATGGGGCTGTTCCGTTTCGCGATGTCGCGGAAGCGATAGGCAAGAGGCTGAACGTGCCGGCCGCCGGGATTTCAGCGGAAAAAGCGGCTGAGCATTTCGGCTTTCTCGGACAGATCGTCGGTGCTGATAACCCAGCGTCGAGCGAGATTACACAGACCACGCTCAATTGGAAGCCAATGTACCCGTCGCTGTTGGGATATTTAGCCCAAAGATGAGGTTGCCAATCGGACGGCCAAGCAATTACATAGCTGGGCACACCAAAAACGTCTGTGCCGCAACGACACAGACGCGTACTACCCTCAAAATATTGGCTCCTCGGCGAGGACTCGAACCTCGAACCTAGTGGTTAACAGCCACCCGCTCTGCCGATTGAGCTACCGAGGAATAAATCAACCTAACGAGCTGTATCCTAACATATTTTCCAGAGCTGTCAAGATAAATATGCCGTCCTATTTTAACAGACTCCTACCCCTCAAGAAGTTTCGTCAGCGTCGCAGTAAACACTCGTCCATTTTCGACTGGTTCGCCGTCGGATACCTGGGCAAGGCCGGACAGAATCGTGCTCCATATCTCGAATTTATCCTTGTCGGCCTCTGGCAGGGCAGCAATTTTCCTGATAAGAGGGTGGTTGGGGTTCAGCTCCAAAACCCTCTTCTCCTCTGGCAGATCTTGTCCCATCGTCTTAAACATGTTCCTCATCTGCGCGGAGACTGGATCGCCCAACTGAACGAATGTGGCCGGGGAGTCCACCAGGCGGGTCGAGAGCCTCACATCCTCAACTGACTTCGCTATCCCTTCCTGACGGGAGAACGCATCCTTGATCCTGGCCAGAAATCCGGTCTCCTCGATCCTCTTCGCCGCCTCCTTATCCTCCGCGCTCTCCTTCTCGTCTCCCTCGATCTCAACGTCGGCGGAGACGACGGATATGAAGGGGTAGTCCCCGAACTTTCCCGCCGTCGTGACCCACAGCTCATCGACCGGGTCTCCGAGCAGCAGAACCTCGACGCCGCGTTTTTTGAACGATTCTAGCTTGGGCGAATTCAACAGTGAAGACGTTGATGAGCCAGTGATGTAGTATATGCTGTTCTGCTTCTCCTTCATCGACGCGACATAGTCATCCAGGGTGGTCCTCTCCCCCTTCGAGCTGTTGAAGAGGCAGAGCTTCATTATGGCTTCCCCGTTTTTGTGGTCGGAGACTAAGCCCTCCTTCAGCACTGGGCCGAACGACATCCAGAATTTCTTGTAATCGTCGGGACGCTCCTGCTTTATCTTTTTAAGGGAATCCAGAATTTTTCGGGTGAGGCTGCGTTTTATCATGGAGGTCTGCCTGTCCTGCTGCAGGATCTCGCGGGAGACATTGAGCGGCAAGTCCTCGGAGTCCACAACCCCCTTTATGAATCTCATGTATTCTGGAATGAGGTCGCGGCAGTCGTTCATTATGAACACCCTTCGTATGTAGAGCTGTACGCCGTGCTTGCCTTCACGGTAGTACAGATCCATCGGCGGACGTGATGGGATGAACATCAGGGCGTGGAACTCGTTCGTCCCCTCCGTCTTGTAAACTATGCGCTCAATGGGCGTCTCCCAGTCGTGAGCGATATGGCGATAGAACTCAAAATACTCCTCGCTCGTTACCTCGCTCTCAGGCCGGGTCCACAAGGCCTTCATTGAGTTGACGGGCTCTCCATCGTCCTTGGAGTTCTTTCCCTTCTCCACGACACAGATCGGATATGACACAAAGTCGGAATACTGCTTGATTATGTTTCGGAGCGTCCAAGCGGAGAGGTAGTCCTTCGTGTCATCGTCCTCATCGGCTGTCCTCTCCTTGAGGCACAGGATGATATCTGTTCCGTTCGTCTTCATATCCCCCGGCTCCACTGTGAACGTTCCGTCTCCAGAAGAATCCCACACCCACGACTCATCGTCTCCGGCCCTGCGCGTTCTGACCGTCACCTTCGACGCGACGATGAAGGATGAGTAAAAGCCAACTCCAAACTGACCGATGAGGTCGCTTCCGCCAGACTGAGCGTCGCGCATCGCTCTGATGAACTCCTTCGTGCCACTGCGAGCTATAGTCCCCAGATAGGATATCAGCTCGTCGCGGGACATTCCGAGCCCGTTGTCCGACACCGTGACGGACCTGGCATCCCTGTCGATTGTGACAGTTATCTTTCCGTCTCGCGCCAAGCCGGAGATCGTCTCGTTGCTCAGCCCCTCAATCCGAAGTTTGTCTATGGCGTCTGACGCGTTCGAGATGAGCTCTCTCAGGAATATATCGGGGTTGGAGTAGACGGAATTGATCATGAGCTCCAACACCTGTTTCGCCTCGCTCTGAAATTCGTGCTTTTCTAAGTTGTTCGCGGATTGCGACATCTTGCTCCTCCTTTTATTACGGTGATCTGTAAAATGCCACGCGATTATAACAGGAATGGTCAACTAAAGTCAAATGGATATGTATTTTTCCGTAACCGCTTTAAGATGTTGTTTACTCCTGGGTTCACGTCGCGCGATACGATTACGGAGCGCGGCGGCTCTCCTCATCGCTTGATAAATGTTTTAGTTTGCGAGTATACTATGCATAGATTATGTTTTGGCCGGCTGAAGTGGAGATTTGGATTGAACCGCTTGCGGAGGGGTGTCTTTAGAGAGCGGCGATGGAACATTTGAAGTGATTAGAGGGTGGTTGCGTGGCAACGGCGTCACGGTTGGCCGAGAAGATCCAAGCCGGCGAATATGATTCTATTTTTTCTCTCTTATACGGGACGGATGACGGAACGGCGGCGCGGCAGAGGAAGAGATACACCCACGCGCTCAACGGCTTCTCCGAGAGCTACGGCGCGCCGCGCGAGGTCTCCATCTACTCCGTGCCAGGAAGAGTAGAGCTGTGTGGGAATCACACAGACCACAACAACGGCGTTGTCATGGCCGCCGCGGTGAACCTCGATATCATCGCGGTCGTGTCGAAGTCGGACAGCGGGACCATAAAGCTTCGTTCACGCGGATTTGAATACGAGGACAGTGTGGATCTGTCGCGGCTCGAACCGAACGAGGGCGAATACGGACGGTCGTCCGCTATGATACGTGGGGTTGCCGCCGGTCTTAGGGAGAGGGGGGGAGAACTCGGCGGATTTGACGCCTATACCGTCTCCGACGTTCTGAAGGGCAGCGGGCTGTCGAGTTCGGCCGCGTTTGAGGTCTGTATCGGCACGATCTTGAATGCCGAATACAACGAATCGCGCTTCGATCCGGTCACTCTGGGGCTCATCGGACAGTATGCTGAAAACGCGTTTTTCGGCAAACCCTCGGGATTGATGGACCAGATAACCTGCTCAATCGGAGGAACGCTGGCGATCGACTTGAAAAACCCGTCCGCGCCGGTCGTTGAGAAGGTCTCTCTCGACCTCCCGTCCAGCGGTCTGCGTCTTGTCGTCACGGACACCAAGGGAGATCACTCAGACCTGACGGACGAATACGCCGCGATCAGGAGCGAAATGGAGAGCGTCGCCTCGCGCTTAGGCAAACGCTGTCTTCGAGAAGTGCGCTATGACGATCTTTTGAAGCGAATCGCGAACGTGAGGGAGGACGTGGGTGACCGCGCGATCACCCGCGCTATACACTTTTTCGAGGAGTGTGGGCGCGTGCGCGAGGCCGTTCTCGCGGTCGAAAGAGGCGACACGCAACGCTTTCTCAAACTGATTACCGAGAGCGGGCATTCGTCATTCGAGTTCAACCAGAACGCGTATTCCATAAAAACTCCCGACAGACAGGGCATAACGGTGGGACTCGCCATCTCCCAGTCCGTTCTGCGTGGACTTGGAGCGTGCAGGCTTCAGGGCGGGGGCTTTGCCGGAACGATTCAAGCCTTTGTGCCGGAAGAACTGTTGGGAGAGTATTGCGCTGTAATGCGCGGCGTGTTCGGAGACGATGCCTGTCATATTTTGTGGTTGCGCGTGCCTGGCGGCATAAAGATAGTAAAAATGTCTTGATAGAATCATCTTTTAAGTCTTTACCACTCAAACCCCAGTGATATTAAATTAACCTTCTTAAAAATACCGGTGGACTTGCATTCTAAAATTGCTAAACATTGTTTTTGTTATTTAGTCGTTGTCTTCATCGGTGGCTCTAAAAACAACGATGTTTGCGCTATAATCTTCAAAGTTGAGCTGTCACGGCCAATTCATGATAATAACGGCGATCTGGGGGAATTATTAAGGCCTATTGATAACTTTGTCAAACCCGCGGCATTGAGAAAGCTGTATTTATGTCGAGTTTACGCTGCGTGTTCAGCTCAAGGCTGGAACAAGAGGTGACAGATACTTGACCAAATTACGCATAAGCAGCAGGGTTTTCGCTGTGAGTTTTTTCTTGGTACTTGCCGGTATAATGACAGTCTCCGCTGTCAGCAGTTTGGTATTCATCAGAGCGATGCGCGACGAGATGGACAACATCGTTAGCACCGCGGCTGATGGTCTTGGCAAGGAGATAGATTCGATGATAGGACGCATGAAGATATTCGGCACGGTGCTCAGCGAAATGAATGAGTTGGCATATCTCATCGAAAAAAGAGACGCCAATACCTTGAACAGGATGATGCTGACATATCTCAAGATATCAGGATTCGATACGATCACGGTTACAGACGCGAACGGAGTGGTTTTAAGCCGTCCGCACGAGCCTAACATGATAGGCGACAACGTGTCGGAGAGAGGATACTTCGCTCCGGCCCTGAATAGACAGGCAGTACTGACTATCGAGCGGGGAACGACGATAAATCTGGGGTTGTTCTATGGAGTTCCGGTGATGAAGGACTCCGAAATAGTAGGCGCCATAGCGATCGGAGTTAACTTGGACAAACGCTACCTGCTGGACAATCTGGCAGGTATGTACAGAGCCGAACTGTCGCTTTACTACGGAGACACGCGGGTGAACAGCACCTTGGTCGAAAATGGCGTGCGCATGATAAACACAAAGTCCAATCCGGATATGGCAGCCGCTGTCCTGGAAAGACACGAGTCCCTCTACGGAGAGTTGAAATTAGCGGATGGACAGGAGCTGCGGGTGATGAACAAACCGTTTGTCCTCAACGGCAAAGTTATTGGAATGTTGTCCGCCGGCGTCTCGGAGCATCCTCTCAATCACGCGATCACTGTCTCGATAATTCGAGTCGCGATAACAGGAGGCGTCTTCGCCGTAATTGCCCTGTGGTTGTCAAGTCTCTTCGCGAAAAATATATCGGAGTTATCCGCCGAAAAGACAAAACAGGAGATATTCCTCGAAAGACTCATGCATAACAGTCCCGACGCCATACTCATCTTCGACGGGGACGGAAGATTCATAGACTGTACCGACGCCTTCATGAGACAAGCGGATATCGCCAGCTTCGATCAGATAAGAGGCAGGATATTCTCAGAAGTCCTCGGAGATCTGCTGGGCGCCTCTCAGACGGCCGAGTTTGCTGAAAACTTCACGAGATCGATAACCGAGGGGAGAAATATATCGCAGGACAATACGATCAGTTTTGGCCACGGAGACGCTTCCCACAGCTATACCGTCCGATTCACCCCGATGATCGGGGCTGACGACAAGGTGATCGGGTGTATGGCGCTGTTTCACGATATGACTGAATACCTCCAGGCAAGGAGAGCTGAAGAGGCGTCTCAGGCCAAGAGCGCGTTTCTTGCCAACATAAGCCACGAGATACGAACTCCCCTGAACGCGGTGATAGGCCTCAGCGAAATAGAGCTGCAAAACTCCCTTCCGAAGAACACGCACGATAACATAGAGACCATATTCAAATCAGGCTCGACGCTTCTCAGCATAATAAACGACATTTTAGACATATCGAAGATCGAGTCCGGGAAATTCGAGATCAACCCGGCGATCTACGACTTTCCGAATCTCATAAGCGACACCATCCATCTAAACGTGGTGCGGATAGCCTCGAAGCCGATTCTGTTCGAACCTCAGATAAGCGAAGATATCCCAGTCAAATTGCTTGGGGACGAGATTCGAATCAAGCAGATATTAAACAACATTCTCTCCAACGCGTTTAAATATACATCTAAGGGAAAGGTTGGCCTCAGAGTGACCTGCGAGCGGCACGGCGATTACGCCTGGATGGAATACGTCGTCAGCGATACCGGCATCGGCATAAGAGAAGAGGATATCGAAAATATATTTGTGGAATACAGACAGCTCGACACAAACACAAACCGCAAGATAGAGGGGACCGGGCTTGGGCTGTCGATCTGCAAGAATCTCGTCGGTCTGATGGACGGTTCTGTAGATGTCAAGAGCGAATACGGAAAGGGATCCGTCTTCACGGTCAGAATCCGTCAGGAGATAGCGGATCCTGAACCGATCGGCATTGAGACGGCACGAAACCTGAAGACGTTCCGTCTCATGGACAGCCACGTCGCCAGAAATCTATCCCGGATAAAGATGCCCTACGGCAAGGTCTTGATAGTAGATGATGTAGTCACAAACCTTGACGTCGCGAAGGGGCTCATGGCGCCGTACGAACTCACCATACACACCGCGTCGAGCGGCGGCCGCGCCGTGGAGATGATCCGCGAGGGAAAAATCCTGTACGACGCGATATTCATGGATCACATGATGCCGGAGATGGACGGTATAGAGACCGTTCGAATAATTCGAGAGGAGATCGGGACGGAATACGCGAAAGACGTGCCAATCATAGCGCTGACCGCAAACGCGCTTGTCGGAAATGAAAATATGTTCCTGGAAAACGGCTTTCAGGGCTACATATCAAAGCCCATCGACGTGGTAAAGCTGGATGCTCTTCTGAACAGATGGATCTCCGGGAGACACCCCGAAGCGGTCGGGCAGGGGACGGATACGGCGGTAAAACACGATCCGGACAGTAACGCCGGCTCTGATGACGGCGTCAGCCCGCGGCTATCCATAGAAGATCCGCGAATCGACGGCCTGGACATCTCCTCCGGCATATCTCGCTTTGGAGAAGAGAGCCTGTACCTGGATGTCCTTCGCTCCTTCGCGGCAAACACACCCGCACTGCTCGACAGAGCTCGTCTAGTGGATGAGAGGTCCTTGAGCGAATACGCCATTATGGTGCACGGGATAAAGGGCTCATGCGCCGGCATATTCGCCGATGCCGCCGGATACGCGGCTCAGGAGCTGGAGGACGCGGCAAAGGCAGGCGACATAGACAGAGTGCGCGCTAAAAACGGCCCATTCATCCAGACCGTCGAAAAGCTGATCGCCGATATCTCCGCCATGTTTGAGAAGACCGGTTTCCGGCGTTCGACGGGAGACAGGGAGCGCAGAGCATCGCCCGACGGCGTCTTGCTGGGAAGGATACTCGAATGCTGCGGACGTTATGACGTAGCGGGAATGGATGAGGCCTTGTCCGAAATCGAACGATATAAATACGAATCGGGGGACGACCTCGTGGAGTGGCTCAGGAAAAAGCTGGATAATCTGGAGTATGACCAGATACGCGTCCAGCTTGAGAGATAGGGGGGTGCGCGAGGTGGCGCCTGGCGAGGGTAAAATTTTTCGAACTCCGTCGCTGATGCTTCAAGGAACTGGGTCCGATGTCGGCAAGTCGCTCCTCGTGGCAGGGTTATGCAGATACTTTACAAGGCTTGGATATCGCGTGAGACCGTTCAAGCCGCAGAATATGTCGAATAACGCGGCGATCACGGCCGATGGCGGAGAGATAGGCCGGGCTCAGGCGTTGCAGGCGATTGCCTGCCGGGCAGAGCCTACGGCCGATATGAACCCTGTGCTGCTCAAACCGGAGAGCGGCAGTGGCAGTCAGGTAGTCATCCGCGGCAGGGCACAGAGAGTCATGAGCGCCGATGATTATTTAAACTACAGGCGGACGCTGATGCCGGCTGTGATAGAAAGTTTCGGACGGCTGTGCGGAGAGGCTGACATAGTCATAGCTGAGGGCGCGGGAAGCTGTTCGGAGGTCAACCTCAGGCATGGGGATATAGCCAACATGGGATTCGCGACCGCGGCCGGTATTCCGGTCGTTCTCGTCGCCGACATAGACCGAGGGGGCGTTATAGCCTCCATAGTTGGCGCGTACGCGCTGTCGGGAGATGAGGAGAGGGCCCTGCTGAAGGGCTGCGTGATCAACAAGTTTCGCGGCGACCGCGGAGTATTCGAGCCCGCGCTCGATATAATCCGCTCGCATACCGGCTTGCGATGCTTCGGCGTAATGGGCTGGTTCGGCGAGGCGTCGAGGCTTCCGGCGGAGGATTCGCTCGGCATACCGCGAGGGGGGTTCTCCTCTCCGGACGGCGGCGGCAAGAAGATAAGGATATGCGTGCTCGTTCTCTCGCGAATATCGAACTTCGACGACTTCGACCCGCTGGCGGCGGAGGATGACGTAAGCTTGTTCTTCATAAGGCCTGGGGAGGCGATACCAGGCGACGCCGATCTCGTCATACTGCCGGGTACAAAATCGACAGCCGCGGATCTGGAGTTTATAAGACATCAGGGCTGGGATGTGGACATATTGGCTCACGTCCGAAGGGGTGGCAGGGTTCTCGGCATATGCGGGGGCTTCCAGATCTTGGGTCGCGAGGTAGCGGATCCGGACGCCATAGAGAGCCCTGAACCCGCAGTGATGCCCGGACTCGGGCTTCTGGACGTCTCCACCGTAATGGCGCCGGCCAAGGTGTTGAGGCGATTTGTGTCGATGACGAGTGACGGGGTCGAGGTGAGCGGATATGAAATCCATGCCGGCAGAACGGACGGCCCTGGGATGGAGCGTCCTATGATGCTGCTCGACGGTGTTCCGGAGGGCGCAGTGAGCCCGGACGAAAGAGTCCTCGGCTGCTATATTCACGGACTCTTCACGAGCGACGGATACAGGAGCCGGTTTCTGTCCGCGTTCAGGGACGGCAAGACTGGCATGGAGCTGAACTACGGGGCGGAGATCGACAGGGTGTTGGATGTCCTGGCAGACAGAGTTGGAATTGAACTGAACGTGAAAGCCCTGGCCGAAACAGCCGGCTTAATTGGATTTCATTCGGCGCTTGCCGATGTTGACCCGCGTTCGAACGGGAGTTAACTCCTGTGCGGATGATCTCAGGCTGCTGAAGTCAGGTCGGCGCGATTGTGAGGGGCATGGGATTTCTATCGGCGGCGAGGGCCGCGACGGCGATTCTCTGCGGAGTTCTGCTGTTGGCTGAGATGCCGGTGAATTGCCTTTCCATAAGTGGAGATGGAGTACTGTATATATCTGTCCTGCCAAACGGAGCCTCGTTTACGACGACTTACGAACACTCCGTCGAGCGAACGCCTGTGGTTGACGAGTACAGAATCGTGGGCGGGAATATATGGGGCTGGGAGGAGCGTGTGAGGTCGCACAACGCTGGATTGCCGTTTAGCGCTCCTCCACACGGCAGTTTTATCATGAACTCCGATTGGATGATCGTTCGCGGTGGCAGACGCCCCACGGCGAGCATCGCGTACAGGGTTGGAGACGCGGAGATAGGCATGAACACGTGGGAGTTGCCGCCGTTTGACAGGGTGAACGCCTTCGGAGAGTATCCATCCAGGCGGGTGTTTATAGAGTCGAGCGTCAGAAAATTCCGCGAAGCTCCCACTAAAGGCTGGACAGTAGAAATGCCCCGGCGGCAGTGAGCGCGAGCGGCAGGAGTTTCGCGCGGCCCGCCAGGATTCCCAAGTTTCCGCGTTTTGCCGCGCGTCTCATGAATATGGCGCGAATCGCGCAGGAGATGGCAAAGGCTGAGACCGGCGTCAGGATAGCGTAACAACGCGGCGTCGCCCAGGTGAATCCCGGCAGGTTGAGCGGGATGAAGGTTAAGGTTAAAAAGCCGGAGAATGAGAATGACATGACCGAAAATGCCGCGCTGTGGGAGCAGACGGAGGCAAACGAGAGAAACGAGAGGAAGAGCCCGGCCATAATCATGCACAGAGCAATCATCGCCGGGGCTCCAAAGCCCTCATATCCGCGTAGACGCGCCGCCATCGAGAGGCCCTCTATGGAAAAGAGCGGTCCGGGTATGCCCGACACATACATAACACGGCTCATCGATACGGCGGAGAGAGCGATGGAGGCCGTTAAAAAATTCTTTTCCGCAAGCCCGCGAGAGGTTTCACTCGGAATAACGGGGGAGACAAGCACAGCGGCGACTATTGACGGAAACCACGACCACGAGCCGGCTCCCGCGGGGTGGATTATCGGAATGCCGCTCCAGGGGAGCGCTAACGATGAGAAGAGAGCAGACGCGAAAGAGACGCTCCCCCGGGGGCAAAAGATGCCAAGATCATCTGCCTCACGCGGAAGAAATGCCGCGAGAACGAGGGCCATATAGAGGATAAGAGCGGTCATCTTCCTCCGTGGCTACAGATGGCGGGAGATGATATCTATACCCGCGAAGGAATAATAGGCCAGCACAACCGCTCCAGCCAGGAGAAAACCCAACAGTACGCGCAGGTAAAGCAGTATCAGCGGTGATCCCGGCCACTTCCCCCTATAAATATTGACCACCGCGCGAGCGACAAAGACCGCCGCGACGAAAAAGACGACGGCAACCAGAGCCTGCAAGTTTACGACCGGAATATTCATGATCAAATTGTGTAAGGGAAGACTATCCCGAATCGCGGATCTTCACCTAGCGGATTGATTGCGATGCGACTCAAGGGAAGTCCTCCCACAGCTGTGTTACACTTTCTCTCCGACCGACCTGCCGAACAGGCCCGAGGGGCGTAATATCAGTGTCGCGATCAGCAGGAAGAAGACGATCAGGTCGCGGAACTGACTTGAAAGGAAACCTGTCGTCAGCATCTCCGCGAGTCCGAGTATCAGACTCCCCACGACCGCTCCGGGGAGAGATCCGAGCCCTCCGATTACGGCCGCGACGAAGGCCTTTGTCGTGATGCCGCCGAGCTGTGGAAAGAGCGTGTATCTGGCGGACAGAAATATCCCCCCTACAGCCGCGAGCATCCCCGCTACGAAAAAGACGATCGCTATCAGCCTGTTGACGTTTACCCCCATGAGGGCCGTGACCCGCATGTTATAAGACGCCGCCCTTATGGCGAGGCCCCACTTTGTCAAAGACAGGAAGAGCTGCAGCCCAATGAGAAAGACAACAGCCGTAACCAGCGACAGAATGTCGAACGCGCTCGTCGTCGCAAGGCCAAAGACACTGACTGGGTACATCGGAATGACCTCCGGCAGGGCCTTGTATCGCCCGCCGACCGTAACGACAAACACGTTCTCAATCACTATGCTCATGCCCATCGACGCGATCAGCATATACAGGGTGATAGGGGTGCGCTCGCGTATGGGCCTGTACGCGAGCCGTTCCACAAGGACGGCAATGATTCCGGCGCCGATGAGCGCGCCGGCCGAAGCAACCCATATGTTGACGTGCGCGCTAACCAGGCAGTAATAACAGATATAGCCGCCTATTACCAGAAAACCGCCATGAGCGAAGTTAGAGAACAGGAGGATGGAGTAGACCAGCGAGTAGCCTACCGCTATCAGCGCGTAAACCGAACCGAGCGACAACCCGTTTATGATCTGCTGAAAAAAGGTATCCATTACATCACCTCAAGGATGCACGCGGACCACGTCTGTCTACTTCGGTTCCACTGTCATGAAGTAATGCGAACGAATGTCATCGCCGATCTTCAGAATGATGGCCGGTTTATTGTGCGGGTTGTGGGTAGCGGGATCCATTGTGAGCGTGAAGTGTTTGAGTTCGAGTCCCTTGGTCTCTTCAATCGCCTTCGCTATCGCTGTGCCGTCGGTCGATCCGGCGCGTCCTATCGCGTCCGCCACCCAGTACGTCAGGTCATAGGCCAGCGTCACATTACCGAATTCCTTGGCCTCTTCGTTGAACGTCTCCTCATAACGCTTGAACACCGGGGCCATGTTGGGATCGTCCATGTTGGTGTGGGTGATCCAGTAGGTTCCGATCATAGACTGACCGGCTATGTCGTTCATGAACTCGCCATAGCCGTCTCCGCCGACTATTTCGAGATCGTTCAGCCCAACCTCTCTGGCCTGCTTGATGATAAGGGCCATATCCCTGCCGAGTCCCGGCAGGAAGAGAACGTTCGCGCCGCTCTTCTGAACCAGCGCGAGCTGCGCGCGGAAATCGACATCCGCGTCACGGTAGCCTTCGTCCACGACTACCTGACCGCCCAGCTTACTGTAGCTTTCAATGAAATACTCCCGCAGTCCCTGGGCATAGTCGGATCCGATGTTGTGAAGTACAGCCGCCTTCTCCTTTCCCAAGGTGTTTTTCGCGAACTCGGCGGCTATGGTTCCCTGGTATGGGTCTGTAAAACAGATGCGGAAGGAGAACGGGCGGACCCTGCCATTTTCATCGACTGTGACGAGTGGGTTGGTCGTGGCCGTTCCGATCTGAGGGACCTTGCCCCTTTCGACAAGCGGAGCTGTAGCGAGGTTGATGCTGCTGGTATTGGCGCCCATTATCACGCAGACCTTGTCGCTTTCGATCATTCGGCGCACCGCGTTTACAGCGTCTTCCGGGCGGGACTTCGTGTCGTAAATCACGAGTTCGAGAGGACGTCCGAGGACGCCTCCAGCCTTGTTGATCTCATTGACCGCCATTTCGGCGGCGTTGCTCTCCGCCCTGCCGTAAGGGGCGAATTCACCCGTCAGTCCGGCAAGGTACGCGATCTTGATCGGTTCAGCCGCGAACGTCGCGGAAGAGAGGATGGTGATGAAAACGAGAGCGAGTAATACTACGATCTTTTTCATAAATCTACACACCTCCAGATAAAATATTTTTCCACTGGATCAATCCCAATGTCTAAACTGTTATTTAATATGAAGACATTTTAGCCGGATCAATCTCAATGTCTAAACTATTATATGCACAAAGACACTTCAGTGGATAGCGTAATTTTATTATTGGATGATCAAAATGTAAAGGACTTATCTTCAAATCGCGTGTTTTGCGTAACCTGTTGATATCGGATCGGAATAAGCGATTTGGCGGCGAGAGAAGGACGGCCTCTCAATTTAATGGGAGGCCTCCAGCTTGATCTTCAATATGCTACACTACTGTTGCTTGACCAATAATTTGAAAGACCGAAGAGATCTATGTGCTGGATCTCCATGCGGCAGGTTCCATTACCCTTGTCCGTAACTATGATCCATATGGCGTATGTATTAGAGAGCGCAATGTTTATCTCGTGACTGAAGATATGATCCGTAGCCCATACGCCGATTACCTCCCTTCCGCCGACAAGCGCGGATATTTCTGCCTTGGCCGATTCCTTCAGTTGCGCGTACGACCTGCTCTTGTCATAGTTCAGCTCCACGTTTACCGACAGGACTCTTTCGGCGTAAGAGACCGCGTAATAGTGTCTATTCACCGATCCGCGCTCAATCAGAGGCGGCAGTTTCACGCGCAGGCCTCTCGCCTGGTGGTACATCTTTCCGTCCTTGGTAAATGGTGTTCCGGTTGTGCCGGAACCATTTTTTTTCAGATCTTTCAGCGCTGTGTCGATCGGTGAATCCAACGTGATGCCGTATACGGTTTCGTGCTTGACCGATGTCTGTGCCGGCGTCTTGTCCTTTTGTTCCTTATTTACTCTATCGCGTTTGGGCTGATTATCCTTTGGTTCAGCGATGACCTTGGCCTTATCGGGTTTCGCCTTGGGGCCGTCTTTTTTCATCTCAGTTTCGGATGGTTCCTTTTTGGCTTTGGCTGGTTCCTTTTTGGCTGGTTCCTTTGGATTGCCGGGTTTTGTCGGCTTCGGCGAGTCAGGCTTCTCTCCAGAACTTGCCTTCTCAGCGGTGGGCTGGGACTCCGGCGTCCTCTCGGTTTCGGCTTCAGCCGCCTGGATATGAGAGAGAAGAGCGGTCGCCTGGCGTCTGTTGGAGTTTGTCATCTCTGGCTTCTCCGATACGGCGTTGGCTCTCTCGTCTTCTATTTTCTGCAGGACTATTTCGATATCGCGTTTCGCGCGCCCGGAGGCTTCCTCATTGCCGGATGCTATGCCCAAGGCCTCCCTCAGACACGTCAGGGCATCCTCGTAACGCCGGCCGTTCATGTAAATCTCCCCCAGTCCGATCATCGGCCAGACTATATCATCACTGGTGAGCAGCTCAAGCGCTCTCTTATAGTTTTTCTCCGCGTTGTCACGGTCGTCAAGGTATCTCAGACACCAGGCGGAGAGATCCCATGCCAGCCCATCTTCCGCGTTGCCGTCGAGGATTCTCTCGTACAGGTTCAACGCGGCTCTGTAATCGCCGACGTCATACAGGTTCTTCGCGCGTTCATGAAGCTCCTCGATGGACGAGGCCATCGCTTGTATCGTGTGCAACATTAAAAAAACAGCGATAATCGAGATGGTAACTATTTTTTTCATCACAACGCTCCTCTTCGCGGTAAAATCACCACGGTATACCGACGTATTTGAACACGGCCCAGTGTCTTGGCGCGTGATTCCCGCCTCCCTCGACCATGGCAATCTGCGCTTCATGGAGCGCATCCGCCGGTGGCTTGCCGGCAAAGAGCCTCGAATAAAACTCATTCATTAATATCGGCGCGCTCTCATCGACGGCTCTCCACCTCGTCAGAATGGCCCCTTTTACTCCTCCTGCCAGCAACACGGTGGACAGACCAAACATTCCGTCCCCTATGTAGAGGTCGCCAAGTCCTGTTTCACAGGCTGAAAGGGTGACTAACTCGGAATTCCATCTCACGGTTGACAGTTCCCCCATCTGCAGGAAGGAATCGTTCGACGGGTCTCTGATGGGCGACAGCGCAAGACCCGGTTGAAGATCCGGAATCGTTCCTCTGTCATATCCATGACAAGCGATGTGGACGTAACGATACTGTCCCGGATTGTTGTTCCAGAACTCACCCTCTGAGGCCATACTTGACAGGAGCATGGCCGGGTCGCCGCCCCCGTTTTTTTTCCAGATTCTTCCCACATTTATGGCTTCTGATTGTGAATTGTCCAAGAGTGTGAGATGTGGGCCGAATTCCTTTTTTATCTTCAGAGCGAGCAGCGACACTTTCTCAGTCTCGCTGAGCTCCTTCTCCCATGCTTTTTTGAGCGCGGATGTGACCTTGTCCCTCTCCTCGCTCGGGAGTTTGTTTGATATCACCCCATTGAGGTTTTCATCGCCAATTTGGGCGCTGATTATCTCCCGCAGTTTTGGATCGTTCTCCAGCGCTATTTTGAGCGAAGCCGGATGTTTAATGCTGCTCAACAGCGTTGCATAGGCGGGGTTGGCGACGAGCATCAACGCGCGGTCGTTTTTGGCCTCGGCGCGTTCCCGCGTCAGGAGAAACGCGCTTGGCAGCTCCGCCAATGTCCAGTCGTGGACGAGGAATGTCGCGCCCTTGCCGTCCTTCCGCTGCAGGGCCTCTATCGGGAGCACATAAAGTATGTCGTGAGGAATTATCAGGAGTTTTCTCAATTTCCCGCACGCGGACGCGACGGGGTCAAAGATCTTGGAAGCCACATCTTCCGGCGACAGGCCGCATGTCGTGACGCGCGGACGCCCTGGCGACAGGAATTTGGACTCGTCATATTCGCCTATACCACTTTTATCCTTATAGCGCATCCAGTAAGAATAACCAAATAGGGAGTCGTAGTCGATGTCGAGAGGCGTTACCGCCGCTTCTCCGCCGCGAGTGAGCACGATGGCAAACGACAGTTCAGGAGAGAGATAATAATTGGCCAGTCCCCAGTCCTTGGGCAGACGCTCCTTCACCGGGGCGATTCCGGGCGTGGAATCCACGTCGATCGTTCTATTTTTTGTCAGTTCCAGGCGCTGTTCGCGCAACTTTCTTATGTCGTCGTTGATGCGCAGAGCCTCTTCGCGTTGTCCTCTGAAATTGGCGCTCCTGTACGCCCCTTCGAGGGCTACCCGCTGTATTTCGAGTTCCCTGACCTTCTCGCGGTCCTCCGGCGGAAGCGCGTTCAAGAATTCTCCTCCGGTCGTGGCCAGCATCTCGCGCCATTGACGGCTCTTCATGTTTTCAAGGGCCAACCAGAGTTTCTCCACATTTTCACCGGATGGATCAGCGCTCCAGATCTCATACTTCGTCCTGATCGCTCCCCCATAGAGCGCCGTACGGTCGGCAGTGCTCTGGCTGGTGGTTCCCTCTATGGGATGTATGGCTTCGATCCTGGATAAAGCAACGTTGTAAAGTCGGGAAGCCTCGGAAAAATCGCCCCTGTCCTCCGCGATACGAGCCATCATGCCATAGACCCGCCACTGTATCTCCGGCTGAGATTCCACGGAGATATCGGCGCTGGAAGCGCCCAGCATCGACAGCACGTTTTCCGCGGATTCCTCCGCGCGCTCCGGAGAGGACATGGCATAGCGGATTCGTGACTGAAGCTCCAGGATGGACATCCGATCGTCATACGAGACGTTATCGCCAGATGCCAGGATGGAAGCGATGTTACGCCCCTCGTCCACGAGTTTCATGAAAGCGAGTTTTTCAGCGAGATCACGCAGCCTGGCGGCCCCTTCCGCAGCGGCTGCCGCGTCATCCAGCTTTAAGGCGAATGTTTTTTTGAATACTTCGTCTGCCTGTCCGAATGCAGAACCGAGTTTCGGCAGAAATTTTGTCCAATCGGCGTCAGTCGTTAGCGATATGCCAAGTTCCTTCATGATTACAGCGCGGCCGCGCATGTTCGCCCAAGCGTCGAGAAAGCGTACCATCTCATCGCCAGCGTCTATAGACAGCAACAGATACGGGGATGTCTGCGGCAGCAGGGCGGCGGCCTCTTTCGAGAGGGATTCGCGCTCTAACTTCAAATTATTCGCGGTGTAGTTTATCAAACCTTCTCCCTCGGCAAGGAGCCCGATATCCTTTTTCAAAGACGGGTTTGTGTTCTCCAATATGCGATAGAGCACATCCAGCAATTCGCCGTCCGACTTGGGCGGTCTGGACGCGCGGGAGAAGAGCGTCTTGCGAAGGCGCGTTCTTATCGCCTCCGGAATGGGATTGCCGGCGAGAAGGGCTTTCTGCATCTCCTCCGTCTCCGAAGCCTTCGGGGATGTCAGAGCTATCATTCGCGAGAGCGTCTGAATATCCTCTCCGATGCCGCCCTGCCCGGACGCCGCGGAACCGTCGGGTTCGGAACCCTCGACAAATATCCCGCCTATCTGGACGTAGAGTTCTTCGGGGAGAGCGGACAACATCCCCTCCCCCGCCAGGGAGCGAAGCAGGTTCAGAGTTGTTTGAAACGCCATCTGTACATATTTTTTGTCAACAGCCTCATCCTGGCGGGACGCAAGCTCACGAAGCGCTTCCTCGGCATTTCGGGCAGAACGAAGCCGCGAGGATGTACTGCGAAGAATCGCATCCCCGATAGCCCAGCCAATCTTCGTTTCAGTATAGTATTCACGGATTTCAGGAGCGTTCCTCATTGCTATCTCCCGTATCATCCGGAATCCGTCAAGGCTTGGAATGGGGGAATCGGAGCGCTGGGAATCAATTGTTCTCCAAGCTTGTATAAATCCCAAATCCTCGAATCCTGGCCGCGCTTTCTCATAAAGATGGCGCACCGTGAAGGCCGCTCTCCAGGGTAGTCCCTGAGATGTCTTGTAGTCCACCTTGCCCACAAGCCCCAGCTCATTTTTTATGTCGCTCTCGTATATCCCCTGCATGGCGCGAAGCGTACTGTCCATGTCTTGAGCCTTGAGCGCCGTTATGAACGCTTCGTGATAATAAGCGGCGGCCTCGCTCCAGACGCCTGTCTGGGAGAAGAGTGCCGCCTGTTGGATGAGAGCCTGAGCCAAGCTCTGAGTCTGTCCGGATTTTTCGGCGATACTCCTGAAATTTTCGAACAGCGCCGCAGCGCCTTCGTAGTCGCCCCTCATGCGCGCGAGAGTGCCCAGCGCCGCGTTGACCTTCATTGAAAGCGCGGTGTTGTCGGAACCCACCGCAAAGCTCAAAAGGGTATTCAACTCCGAAGCCGCCCCGGAGAAATTCCCGAGGTACATCAATGACTGCGCGTGATCGGTTTTGAGCGCCAGCATCGCCTCCGAATTCGAAGGGATTGAGGCTTCTAATCTCTCTCCCAATGCCAGGGCTTCTTCCAGCGCTGTCTTGGCCTCCCCGAAAGCTCCGGCCTGAAGCAAAAATTCCCCCTTGTCGCTCCGCGCGAAGAAGGCCATCAGTTCGCCCTCGTCTCTTGTCTCCTGTCTCTTTTGCATTGCGGCAGCTTCTTCTATGGCTGAGTCGTACATTGAGAGCGCTTCGTCCTGTCTGCCCCGCAAACCCGTGATATAAGCCAATTGGAGCCTGACCCTGAGCCTGCCGCCAGGGTTGTTCTTGTAGGCTGTATCGGCTGTTTTTAAATATTTTTCCGCTTCGGCCAGGTTGTTCTGTTCGCGATGGATCCGCCCAAGTCCCTCCGAGGCCATACCCAGAACCGTGATGTCCTTTCCCGCTGTCTTAAGGCATCTCTCATAATGCTCGCGTGCCCTATCCCACTGCATTCCGTTTATGTATATCTGAGCCGCTTGAAGAAGGGACTGGCTCTCGCCCGGCGCGTTCTTTGCCTTCCTGTACAGCGAAGCCGCCCGCTCGAACGCCTCCGTCACCGGTTTGGACTGTGCGGAGCCAGACAGGCACAGTCCCTGGTTGTAAAAGCACTGCGCCGCCTTCAGGTCTTTTTTTTCCTTCGAATAGGCTTCTCCCGCCTTGCCGAACATTTCCGCCGCGGTTATGAGCTTTTTTTCATTGTAGGCCGATATCGCGCGATTGAACAGCGAGTCCCCCGATTCGGCGGCCATCGCGGCGTCTTGGAACAATAAAAGAGCACATAACAAAATAATGAATACGATCTTCTTCGCCATTCTCATCGTCCTCCATTTATGGACCAGCGGGGACGAATATCAGATAACACAAAACCAGTCCGCTGATTATCCCTTTCGTCCCCGCTGTTTCACGGCCGCTATTATTTGGAGCGCGTTCATATCAAGGAGAGATCGATATAGATAGTCTCCACGATGATGGAGCCGTCAAGGCCGGCCGTCCCGCTCAGCGAAACCCCGATCGGGGACTCGCCGAGCACCCACTGAGCTTCCGTAAAAAGACCGCTGTCCGTGACCGCGCCTATTACGCGCAGTCTTTCGTTCAATTTTGCCGCGGTCTCTTTAAAAATGGCGTCTTTCATCCGGATGCAGCTCTTCCGGTTCTCCCAGAAACTCGTGATGGTCACGGCGCGCAGTCTCCCCTGGAACTCCTCTATGACGCACATCGTTGTATCCGCGTCGCCATTCGTGACTGCCGGAGGCGCCATTCCGGGCGGGAAACCCAGTATGTGGATCCATGCTCCCGAACGCGTCGGTTCCTCGACTTTCTGGATACTTATTCCAAGGCCGCTCAGGCCCGACAGTATGCCCTCAATGGGTTCTCCGAGAGAGAGCACGCTCCAGATGGATCCGGAGCCAAGCTCGACGCCGTTGCCCGGCGCGTTTCGATCATCATTGGCCGGAGAGGAGCCTGTCTCTCTCTCTTTGGGTTCGGCCGGTCCCTGTTGGTCCGGGGTTTCGGCAGTCTCTCTCTCGCTGGAGGCCGCGGCCGCTTCGAAAACCGCGGCGCGCCTTTCGTCAGCGTTGGAAAGATTGCCGGATGACACGGTCTCTGATGCCGTTGCTTCGCCGGGTTTGTTCGATGCGGACTGTCTCTCAAGCAGCGCGTCGGCGTCCTCTTTTACCTCTGCCGCCACGTCTCCGCTCAGATCGGACAGCGCGGTATTCATGGCCTTGGAATCCATCAGGCTCGCGTTCGCGAGGACTATGCCCTTTCTGGCGCGGACGACCAGTTCTTCATCGTCGGGATCCAGTCCTATGGCCTGTTCAAAAGCCAGAATGGATTCGCCGTAAGCGCCCGCGCCCAGATATGTCTCTCCAAGGCCGACCTTGACCCACTTTGAGAGCTTGCCTGGGAGAAGCTGTTCGGCCTGCTGAAATCCCTTTTTAGCTGTCTCCCAGTTGCCGAGGTAACGGTTGCACCAACTGGCGAAATCCAATGCCTCCCCGTTTTCCGGCTCGCTTTCTATAACTTTTTCGAATAATACGAGAGCCACATTGTACTCGTGTATGTCGTACAGGTTTCTGGCCCGTTCGAAACGGCTCTCAGCGGCAAAAGCGTTCCCCCCAGCCGCGGCTAACGCCACAAATACGGCGGCGCAGCAGGCTAAAGCCGTTCTTTTAATCGTCCGTCTGTTCATCCGCGGCCACACTTGATCAATCCTGTTCTACTGTCAGTCCGAGTTCAATTTCGAGTTTGGTTCCGTCATTGAGCGCGAGTTCAGCCTTGATTCCGTCCACACCGGCCTTTTCGGCGGAGACGAGCTTCCACTTATCATCAGCGCGAGGGAGAATCAGAACTTCTCCGGCTTTGAAAACTACGCTGGAATCTTCTGGAAGGAGGTTATTCTCGCTCGAACTCGCTCCGGCGTTCAGGAGGGAGGTCAGTCTGCCGTCCTTATTGCTGAGCAGCTTCACGAACACGCGCTCGCCCACCAGAAAATTATTTCTGTTCGTCCACATCTTCACCTGCCAATCTCCGCTCGAACCGGCCGTGAAACCTGTCGGGGAGTTGTCCTCTTCGTCTTTCGTCATGAGAGCCAGTGAGGACACGCTCCATTCAAGCGGCTGAGCTGGCGTACCGTCCGCCGGTGAAGCGGGTTGCTCCTCGGCCAGCAGCAGAATGTCTCGCGTCGCGACCTTAGGATCCTTTAAAACGCTGAAAGGACCGGCCAAGTCCTTGTTCGCGTCGTCGTATACCTGTTCTCTGTTGTTGGTCGCTATCGCCTTTACAACATCGACTCCGACAGGACCGCCCGCTTTGAGCGAGAAGTTTTGCCCCTCAGCGGGAATGATCACTGTTTCACCGGCCTTGACGTGGTTGTCGGCAACCCACTTGTTTGGGAAGAGCACGACGATCTGCCCGCTCGGGGTGAAGTCCAGGACGGTCACATACGCGTCTCTTTCGCTGGTGAACCTGAGGATGATATTGTCGCCGATGTTGTAGATTCCGTCGGGTCTGTCAGAGACTATCGTGGTCACAAAGTCGTTCTTGTGCAGTTCCTGGACCTGTATCTCTCCAGTGGAACTGCCAGGAGCGGCATCTTCTTCCATAAGCACTATGTCGCGAGTCTGAGCGGTTGAACCGGACTTCACATCCGCCCATGACACAGCGGTTACTCCAAGGATCAGGATGGATAACACAATAATTCCCGTCAATGTTTTTCTCATTAAATAATAACCCCCCTCGTCTTAGTCGATCACTGTTACAGCTTATGCCAATCGGCGCCGTCGCCGCGCGCGAAGCTATGCCGCGTTTCGATTTTCTTTATTTTGACTCTCCCCCCTCTCCATTAATACTCGTTTGAAATCGACCTGGCATTACTTCAATTTCAAAGCTTTTTTCATCTCCAGAGCCGGCAGGTAATCGCTCTTGATGGAGAGACATCTGTCGAGCCATTCTTTTACGGCTCCGTTGTTCTTCGCGTAGTGCGCGGCTAATGCCGCCCAGTAGGAGTCGAGATAGTTGCCGTCGTGCATTTTCGCCGCCCTGCCGAATGTGCGCAGCGCCAGGGCATACTTGCCGTCGTTGAAATTCTTCACTGAATTATCGTGTTCGAGGATCATAGCTCCAAGCGTCGCGTTGTCGGCGCCAAGTGACTCCAGCACTTCCACTCCATCCGCCGGCGATTCTATGGACCCTTTTTTGGACGCCTTGGGTTTGCTTGGCGGCTTGTCCGGCTTAGCCCGCGCGTCGCTGGCATCTGTCTTCGAGCTGTCCGCAAGCTGTTCCGCGTTTTTACCGGCATTCTTTTTGGATCTGGGCTTCGCGCTCTTGTCGCCAAAGTAAGACCGCACCACTCCCTTATTCTTAGGCGGGTTTACGACAGTTATCGTTTCGAGTATGCGATAGTCGAGCACGTTGCGGCGTATTATGTCGACAGGGCTGTTGTATGGGTCGATCGGTTCATAGCTGTATAGCTCCTGTCCGTCCGCGTTTTGAAAACTGGCGGCCCTCAGGTATCCCTTTCTGGAGTGCAGGAAATACACCTTGAAGAGATAGACTATGCGCGACTCTCTCACATATCGCTCGTATCCGCCACCGGCCACCGCGTTGACAGCCTTTACCGCCTCTTCAACACCCTCGTTGTCGTAATCGAGGATTATCATCGTCCTTATCTCGTTTTCTTCTGAATTCCATTTGGTTGCCAGCTTGTCCGCGACGACGCGCAGATGCTGTCCTTCATCCTCGCGCAATATGTAGTAACGGCCCTCTAAATCCTGAAAACGTATTATTATGTTGCTGCCGTATCCCAGCGGGTCGGCGTCCGCCTCCCGTCCGATGCGCCGCCCCAAGCCGTCTATGAACGGGCTGTATTCGTTTAAGAACTGATGAACTCCAGCGCCGATCGAGTCGATTCTCTTTTGGAATTGGCTCATATTCCTGCGGCTGAACGCTCCCTGATTGAAGGAGAGGTCGCGCGCCATGTCCGCAAGCCCGCCATCGTAGTTGTAGCGTCCGAGAGCCTCGTTGAAAAAGCCGATCCCCTCGCTCATGCCCTGGATAGAACCGAACAATATGGCCGGCATTTGGCTCAGGAGATCGCCAAGGCCCCTTACGCTATCCTCGCCGGGCTCGATGACCTCCTGTTCCAGGATATCTATCTCCTCCTCTTCCAGATCGTCCGCGTCCAGTTGGCCGGATATCAGGCTGGCCGTGTGGATTGCGCCTCTGCCCTCAATCTGGATGTCGCGCTCGCGGGCCGCGATCTGTTCCTCCGTGAGTTCTTCGATCTGCAGCGTGTTTATTGCTGTCTCCATGCTCTTATAGGATGTCTTGATGACTGATAGGAATGCCTCGTCGGCCCCCAGGATCTTTGAAATTTCAATATCCCTGGCGGCGAGTTCCTGTATGCGCGGCAACAGGGCTCTGGCTTCGGGTATGCGGGCCTCCAGATCCGCTCGCTGAGACGTCGCGTCGTTGCCCTTCTCCATCGCTTCGATATAGAGATTTCTCGCGCGTTCGGCTGCTGTCACCGTCTGGTAGATCTTGAGCTTCTCTCCCCTGATCTGGTCGAGCTCCTTCTGCTCCTTTTCATGTCCTCCAGCCTTCTTGGCCTTCTTTTGCAGCACTACGCTCTGAGTCGTGTACGCGCCCTGAATGCCCTGAAGCTCGTGAAAGCTCGCGGTGTTGGATACACGGCTGGTGACTATGACGTCCGTGGCTATCGCAACCGCTAACGCCGCGAGGGATAGTAAAACTACGACAATAATGATAAAACGGAGCGTCACTTTGCGCTTCAATGAAACATCACTCACTTTCCCAATAATTTGTTTGAGCCGGTGATGCCTGATGAATCCTGATGCCAGCGTACCGTCACCTGAGGTATGACAGCAGCTCGTTCCTCACGGTGATTTTATCCATCTCCTCTGTATCGACGCTTGATATGTTTACGATCTTGCCCTTGACCTCGGATATTTTGATAACGACAGAGCCGGACGTCCAGGTATGGAGCTTGCCGTTTGAGACGGGTTCTACCTTGTATTCGCCGATAACGATGCCTGGCGCCAGAGCGGCCGAGATGCCGCCGCCGATTTTTACTCCGCCATAAAACGCCAGTTCTGGATCCTCCGTCCTGAACAGGACAAATTTACTTCCCGAATCGGTCTTGCGCCACACCGACGCGCTCTTTCTCCCCTGATGATACTCTACGCCAGATCTCCTTGCCTCGATTGCCGCGTCGGTCCTCTCCCGATACTCCTCATTAGTAATCACTCTGCCCTTTGATGTGCATAACGTTAACTTCTCGTTAGCGCCCTCTAGAAAATTAATAGTATTTGTAAAAAGACTGGAAAAGAACTTATCTTCGGAATCATCGACGCCCCCGTCGCCTTCATCCCAATCGTCGCCTTCGCCCTCGCCGGAATCGCCCTCGTCCTCGGCTCCGGCGCTCGGTCTGTTGTCGGACAGATAGCGGGCGTAGTCCCAGTTTACAGTGACGCCTTTCTGCCGGTTTGTGTCGCCGTAGGCTATTTCAGCGATCTTTCCGCCAACCTCAGCGATGATGGTCACTTTGCCGTCGCGTACCCACTTATGGTGAGTGGTAGAGCTGTCCTTTACCTCGCGGGAGTAATCGCCCGGGATGAGCGCCGCGACCATGACCCTGCTTATCGGATCACCGACGCCGATATTGCCCGGCAGCTTGAACTCCGGGTTTATCGTAAAGAGCATGATGAGGTTTCCGGTCGGCCGCAGTTCCAGCGCGACGTCGAGATCGCCTTGGACATACCTCACGGTGCTGTACGAGTTCGAACCTATGCCAGTGATGACACTGCCGTCCATTTCGCAGAACGCCTTCTGAACGCCATCAGCCCTGGCGAGCTTTTGAGCGTACTTCTGCACGGTGGTATCGAGCTCTTTGAGCGTGAAAGCGGACGACGGCTCCGCAGTGTGAAACAGAATAAACAACGCTAAAGACGCGGTGAGAAAGACACAAAATCTTTTCAAGATCTCATCCTCCAATCTGTGTATTCCGATAGCGAAGTATCACAAAAAACCTCGTGTCATCATACAGCATCGCCTGTGTTCACGATTGGTTCCCATCTTCGGGTTTTGTATGAAAGGCGGGGGGATGAGGTGATATCCGCCTCCATGTTCCCCCTCACCCCACGTCATTTTACCACAATTTGAAGATCATGGACCTGAAGTCCTGAAGTCGAACGAGTCAGCGAGAGTGTTATCCTCAGCTTCTTCGTCAACCCGCCGCGTGAAGATATATATCTCGTTCATCTATCTTGCGGATATTTGCGCGAGACAGCATAAGCCGCCGCGGCGAGCGTCAGAAGTCCGAATCCGGTATCGCAGCCGCCGCTGCCTCCAGAACTGTTATTTGTTGAGTCAGTGTTAGTGTCGTCCTGGTTAGTGTCCTGGGTTCTGACGGCTACAGATATAGAAGCGTCTGGAGACCACTTGGTCGAGCCATTGACCGTCTCGATCCCTTCCTTGACCCAATCGTACGCGACGCGCCATGTGTAGCTCCCAGCAGGCAGAGTTTTATCTACCGTGTGGGTGTTACTGGCGTCGTAATTCGTTCCGGTGTAGTAGGGCGTAGCTGTCCTTGTCCGATAAACTTCTGTCTGGTAAACTTCCCATCTGCTTCCGGTGATTGTTGTGCCGGTTGGCATGGACGGCAGGCTGGATTTCAATACAACCTCGTCGTCTGGTTTGAAGGTGACGTTGTTGGCCGATGGATCTGGCGTTCCTATGCCTACAGCCGATGACTGACCTGGGGAGAAGAGGGCAAAACGACTCCACTTGCCGGAACCGTTGCTGGAAATTATCTGATAGACTAAATAGAAATTTCCCTGGCCGTCGATGTCTCTCCCCACTTGATACCAATCGTTTGTGTTCGAGTTAGAGTTGCTGTAGCCGCTGTAAAAATTACCGATGGACTTTTCATCTCCATCGTCGTCGGTCCACGTCGTTATGTCCCCGCTCTTAAGAAGCCCGAATGCCTGATCGAGTTCTCTAATGCTTAAAATATTGTCGGGTTTGTCTCCGTCATATTCAGTAACAATCCGTCCATAACGCTCGATACTAAGAAGCTTTAGATGTCCGGTAGTATTATCCACTCCATGGATTTCGGGCGATGGGATGTATGGAGAGAGCTCACCGGAGCCTGATATGAGACCGGAGAAAAACCACCACCTCGCGTTAAACCGGCCGCCGTCACTTGTAGCTAATGATCTTTGGGCGTAAAACCAGATATTACCGGTAGATGCTTCGAAGATAACGCCATAGCCCAGGTCTTCAATAGATATAGGCTTGAAGTTATCTTTCCATTCTGCCGGTAATCTGCATGTCCAGATGCTGGTGGGTTCAGTCCCTCCGTCGTCGAAGGAGAAGAGGCCGATCTTGACTTTCAGATCGTCGTCATCCTTCGAATACAGCAAAAATTGATTGGGGTCTTGCGCCATCGTGAACGATGTGAATAGGAAGTCTGTGCCGTCCATAGTAAAGGTTTTGGGTACCGGGTTGCTGGCGCCTTCTTCCAGCGGCAACCTGTAAATCGTGTTTTCGTCCTCTAGCTTATAATAGACATAAGAACTGTTGGCGTCGGATGCGATATCGAACGTACTAACGTTGCCGTTGATGGTTATGAACGGATCCGTTTTGTCGTCTGGCCCGTAGTTCAGGAAAATGTAGGAGACAGTCCGGGCCGCGTTCTTTTTAAGGTAGTAATACTGCCCTCTCCAGTCTATCCCGGGCCCCCACAACCGGCTTCCGCTTCCTTCCTCGTAGTCGTAGAGAATCTGCCTGTAGGAGTCGTCGTCATCTGCGGACCTGGCTGGAAGTATGCCGTCGGTCTTGACTGCTGCGGACTTGACACCTCCGGCGGTCATTACGTCGGCCAAGGCCAGACTCGAGGACAGCGCCGCGAAGAGAACCAGCGACAACAGCAACCACAAAACATTGTTCTTCTTAGACATAATATCAAATGACCTCCTCATGATGTGTATGATCCAAAATCCATCCGAGATGCTTGCTTCCGAGCGCCTGTTTTGTCTTCTACTTACGGCATCCCACCTTTCTTTTTTTCCGGTTATTTACAGTGGCTTGAGAGTTCGAAGTTCTCGGAATCGAAAGCGACAAGATGGCATAAAGCACAACAACCACCAAGTCGAATCATTCTTAGTGGCACACTATCGATCAATCGAGTTATACCAAGGACTTGTTGAGAACTCTGAACTCTTCGGCACCAAAATACCTTGTGCGAAAAAGTAAACCTTTTTGCACAGGGGTGAAGGACAAGAAAAAACACGGACAGAAATATGTTTTAAGGGCAGAAAAACAGAGTGCAAAAAATCTTACTTTTCCGCACTCTGCCCAATCGTTATGGTAAGAGAGATTATAATTCCAACTTTAAACTGCTGTCAATATGTTACAGTACACCTCAAACCACAGATTTGGGTACTTGACAGTGCCGACGAGCCTGGTGATAATCCCGATTCAAGCAAAATAAGGCTTTCACCCATTGAGTGAAAATGTCGAATCTCTTGAACCATGAATAAGATAATATAATCGTTCAAGCCTAAGGGGTAGAATCCATTCAATCCTTCGGATTTTTGTTGGCTATATTGGAACCCCTGAAAGGTTTCTTTAGCGCCGGAAAAGGTTGAACAACACAGGCACGGACGGTTACTGTAATTGAGGTTGAGCAACACGATAATCAAAAAAACAACATAACAATCCAACCTGTTGAAGGGTGATTTTTAAGTATCGTTGCGGCTTTTCGATACACGCATAGAAAAGGAGAACAAGGATGCCGAACTTAAGGCAACAAACACTATTCGACAATTGGGATGTTACAAAATTGCCTAAGTCTACGGCGCTTTTAGAGGCTGTTGAAGATATGGCAACTATTAGCGATGTGGAAAAACGGGGCGCGATTTTTACTCGGGTAGAAGTTGTTGAGTTTATCCTTGATCTTGTGGGCTATGTTTCAAACGCTTGTCTCCACACAAAGCGTATTCTGGAACCATCTTTCGGGAATGGCGATTTTCTTCTGCCGGTCATAGATCGTTTACTTCATTCTTGGCGAGCTAACACGACAAGTCATTCGTCTTCTCTTGAGGAATTGGGAGACGCGATTCGGGCAGTGGAATTACATCGGCCAACTTTTGAAACAACACATAGGGCGGTTATTACCAAGTTAAGATCAATGGGTATCGTGTCTTTAGAAGCATACGAACTGGCAAATAGGTGGTTGATTCAAGGGGATTTTCTCCTTGAACCACAGGTTGTTTTTTTTGATTATGTTGTTGGTAATCCGCCTTACGTTAGGCAAGAGTTGATATCAGAACCATTATTATCTGAATATAGATCTCTTTTCAAAACGATGTATGATCGTGCGGATCTGTACGTTCCATTTATGGAACGTTCTTTGTCCTTGCTTAATTCAGGCGGGATACTTGGTTTTATATGTTCAGACCGATGGATGAAAAATCGATACGGTAGATCACTTAGAGAATTCATTTCAAAGGGGTTCCATTTAAAAACTTACGTAGATATGGTCGGTACTGAAGTCTTTCATTCTGAAGTCAGCGCTTACCCCGCAATCACAGTCATAGCTAAAACAAAGGCCAATGTAACGCGCGTTGTCCACCGACCCAAAATAGACAAGAATATACTGGCTCAAGTCTCAATAGAAATTACTTCTGAGATATTACCCCCTAATTCTTCAGTCAACGAGGTACTAGGGGTAGTAAATGGTTCTGAGCCATGGCTATTAGATACATCCAGTCAAATTAAACTAATTCGTCGAATTGAGAATCAACTACCTCATATTGAAGATATCGGTTGCAAAATTGGTATTGGTGTTGCTACTGGCGCGGACAAAGTTTTCATTGGAGATTTTGATTCCCTTGACGTAGAGCCAGATCGAAAACTTCCTCTTGTAACAACTCGCGATATTCAGTCGGGAGAGATTGTTTGGCGAGGCAAAGGGGTAATCAATCCGTTTACTGATATTGGAAAACTCGTTGCTTTGGAGGATTATCCTAGATTAGCCCACTATTTGGAGAATCATAAAGAAATAATAACTAAACGTCATTGTGCTCAAAAAACACCGCTAAGCTGGTATAGAACCATCGATCATATACGGTCGGATTTAACCTATCAACCAAAATTATTGATACCGGATATTAAGGGGAAAGCTCACGTCGTATACGATTCGGGCAAATTCTACCCTCATCACAATATTTATTACGTTATTTCAGAGATATGGAACCTACGAGCTCTACAAGCTGTGATGCAATCCAGCGTCAGCAAGCTCTTTATAGAAACATATTCCACGAAGATGCGCGGCGGGTATTTACGTTTTCAGGCTCAATATATCAGGCGTATCCGTATACCCTTCTGGAAGGACGTATCAGAGAATCTAAGAAATGAATTAATTCACGCCGCGAATATTCATGATCTGGATGCTTGCAACAAATCCACTTTTAAATTATACGGCCTGAGCCAGGAAGAAATATCTTCCCTTTTAGTGAGACAGGAATAACCATGGCTATTGACTTGGTAGATTACGAAAAAAAGGCGCGCAAAGCGGTAAAAGATTTTTGGAAAAGCAGGAAAGCTGCCAAACAAAAACAATTATCTGCTGGAAAAATCGATCAAGGAAAGCGTGCACCTTAAACCACAGGTTAACGAGTTAAAAAACCTGTGAGTGTTGTCTGTCTCCAAGTTTAAGAAATTCGACCTTTTCAGCCATATGATATCAGTCATACATATCAGTTTTATTCGAGAAAATTTCAGTCAAGTACTTGACAATATAAGGGAAGGTGTTATACTGATTTTAGTCAGGTAATTGACTGTCTGGAACTTGACTAATTTACCTGCGCTATTTTAAAGGAGGAGAAGAACATGAGTGAAATCAAGACAATCATCACCGAACAGTTACAGCAGTTACAAATATTGATGCACCGCACATCGTTCCATAATTTTATGGGAGACGGCAGAAGCCGCAGCCCTCATAGGGGACAGGGACGGATACTGGCATTGCTCATATTGAAACCGGAAATCAGCCAGCGCGAGCTGACATTTTTGTCCGGCATGAGCAAACAGTCCCTCGCGGAGTTGCTTGCGAAATTGGAGAAGAGCGGCTATATCACGCGCGAATCATCGGAAGAAGACAAACGTGTCATGGAGATCAAACTGACCGAGGAAGGCTCGAAAGCCGCCGCCGATGTGGGATCTGACACGCTCGAAGCGGAAAAACCCCTCGATTGTCTCGATGAGGAAGAACTTGCCGCGTTCAGCGAGTATCTTGGGCGCATTATCAGGCGATACGAGGAGCAGTTCCCCGACGACGACTTTGATCAGCGCCGAAAGATGATGGAGGAGTTTATGTTATTGCACAAGCAAGGGTTTGGCGGTCACGGCCGGCATCACGGTGGGCACGGATTTCACGGCTTCGGAGGGTTCGACGGTTGCGGCCGGCATCATGGCGGTCACGAGGAGCAATCCGCCGACGACGACTTTGAACAACACCGAAAGATGATGGAGGAGTTTGTGTCATCGCACAGACAAGGGTTCGGCGGTCACGGCCGGCATCATGGCGGCCGCGGATTTCACGGCTTAGGAGGATTTAGCGATTGCGACCGGCATCATGGCGGTCACGACGATGATCTCTTCGGCGCTAGATGATCTGACTGCTGACGTCAAAACTCAGCGCGTTCGCCTGTGGTGAGCGGCAATCGCGCGATGAACTCAATCGCGATGCCGGATCGACTGCATAATTGACGCCAGGCGCTAATCGGTTTCGCTAGCGGGTTCATCCGGAATTTGCTAGCGTAGTAGTAGACAAAAAAGAGAGACATGAAAATCCCTCCAGGATTCACATTCCAAAGTTAGCCTGGAGGGAAACTCGTGTCAATAAACATATTACATTACACACAGAACGTCATTGGCTGTATCTTTGAACGGATATTTTACAACTGGAGAGTTCAAAGTTCTCAGGGTGTAGATAAAAATATTATATATTGATCTTTTTCTGGAGAGTTCAAAGTTCTCACATTAAAGAAGTTGAAAAGCCTTCTATCAATGTATATAGCCCTTTAGTACACCACTACGAAATGTTGTCAAAGTTGGTAGAAGACTTATAATAATTATACGATACCTACAGGTCGATGGCTATAGACAACATTTGGAACCCAAATCCGCAGGTTGGATAAGATGTCGGGGTTAGGGGTAAGTTGGTGCGGAAAATGCTCGAAAAATTGTGCTTATGATCTTTTTTATCGCAAGATTGACATAATTCTCTCGTTTTTT
>JAIRWR010000130.1 GCA_031268885.1 Synergistaceae bacterium | reverse complement strand
CCGCTTTCAAGGACAGGACCTCCGCGCGGCTCTGATAGAGGACCCGACAGACGGAAAGCGCATGACCCTCTGGTCGCCCAAGGGCTATACGTTCGAGCTGAGCGCTGGCGTCGCGTCCGATCTCGTGGATCTGGGATTCCCCGTTGGAAACAACTCGGCCGCTGTGAGCGTCGCCTTTGAGCCAAGCGTGACGGGGACGGTCAGCCTGGTCAGCGCTAATCTCGCTACTATCGCCGCGGGAGATACGCTGACTATTACTCCGAACGGCGGCACGCCAATCACAGTTACATTCGACGCTCTCTTTACCGCAAATCCCACCGCGCAGCAAGTGGTCGATTATATAAATACAGCAGCCTCGGGTACAGATATCCTCGCGAGTCTGAACAGCAAGAGACAGCTAGTCATTCAGTCAAAAGATGGGACCACGTTCACCGTTACTGGAACCGGCAGCGTGCCCGCCGCGCTGGGGATTACAAACGGTACCAGATCCTCCGCCAGCGTACAAGGCCCGTTCAACCAGCTCACTACCACACGCACCGGCAACAACGTCAAGAAGATCGACTTCTTCGGCGTCATGGACCAGTTGATTTCGGCGGTGGAGGGTGGAGACGTCGACGGCATATCTGATATAATGCTCACCAAGCTCGACAACTGGCTGAACACGCTGCTGAAGAACAGGGCCCAGGTCGGCGCGCTCACTAACAGATACAGTACGACGGAGAGCCGTTATGTGTCGAACAATACTAACTACACGGAGCTCCACGATCAGACGGTTGGCGTGGATCTCGCGGAGGTCATCACGCAGTACGAGATGGCCGCCAGCATCTACGAGGCAAGCCTGGCGTCGATAGCCCGCATAATGCAGGTTACGCTGCTGGACTTCTTGAGGTAGGGCGGATAATTTCAAGGAGGAACTTGAGGATGATAAAATTGGCTTCCACTAGGTTCGGCGTTCTGGAGGTGGACGATGACGACATCATTCGCTTTCCCGCGGGCATTCCGGGTTTCGAGAACAGACACAGTTGGATTCTGGTCGGAGACGACGACAACGCCATAATGTGGATACAGAGCACGGACGAGGGAAGCCTAGCCCTTCCGGTGGTCACCCCGGACACGATAAAGAGCGATTACAACGCCAAGATACCGAGGGAGTTCCTGGACTTGATCGGCAACGTGAACATGGAGGACATAGCGATACTGATAGTTGTTACCATCCCGCCCGGGCGCCCCTGGGATATGACGGCAAACCTCAGGTCCCCCATAGTGATCAACAGGCAGAGCCGCGTCGCGGTGCAGTCGATAGCGCTGAACGAGGAATACGACTTCAGATACAGGGTGCTGGAAGAGGACATCAGGGCGAAGATGAGAGAACAGGCCGTCTCCACCGAAGAGGCTCGCTAGTTATGCTTGTCCTGAGCAGAAGGCCCGGGGAGGCTTTGCGTTTCGGAGACGAGATAGAGATAACGGTGGTAGAGGTGAAGGGCGACATGGTTCGCCTCGGCATAGACGCGCCGCGCACCGTGCAGGTCTGGCGTAAGGAGCTGTGGGAGGCCATAGTGGCTGAAAACCGAAAGGCCGCCGAAGAGACTGCGACGCCGGAGATACCGCTCACGCCCGCAAAGGGAGGGGTGTCCGACCTCATAGCTACCAAAAAGAGCGTATCGGGCCTGATAGCCAAGAAGAGGAAGAGTCCGCGGGATGAGGCTGATAAAGATCACAAGCCCGACAGGCAGGATAAGGACTGAGGGCCAGAACTGGAGGGGATAACATGGCCAAGGAACTGCGCCGCGCGCCGGAGACTCTGTCGGCGTGGAATGAGAACATGAGCGTGCTCCGCCAGCGCCAGCCAGCGCTGGCGGCGCTGCTGGATGAATATGTGGAGAAACACGGTCACAAGTTTAACCACTTCGAGACGGAGACGCCAAAGGGCACATGGTACGAGGGACTGACGAGCGAGCCGTTCTTCCAGAGTTCGGACGAACCCAAGTTCAACTGGAACAAGAAGGACAAGGACAAACCCATCTTCATCCTATACGGCATAGGAGCGCCGCCGTATCTGTTCGACGCGACACGCGTTCTCCCCAGGGACGCGCTCGGCCTGCTCGTCTTCGAGCCCAACCTGTCGCTGTTAGCTTACGTGCTGCACCTGATGCGCGTCTATAAGGGGCTTCCACCGGCGTGCCGGCTGTTGTTCCTGTCAGAAAATCCCAGGGATGCCGGCATAGACGGCATCGAAGACGAAGAAGAGAGGGAGCGGCTGAAGCTGGAGGCCGCGAACGCGCAAAAGATGCTGCTGCAGGAGGCGGTGGGCGGAACATTGGGCCCAGCTGGACTCTTTGTGATAGTGAAGGCGATGGCAACCGGACATCCCGGCGAGGAGAAAATCTGGGAGAACTTCTTCAAAGACGCCAACAGGAGGATGAGGGAGTGGGTGCTGATGCAGCTTCAGTATCTGGGGAACTCCCCGGAAGATTCGCTGCTTGGTATGCGTCAGATGGCCCTTATGTCGCCCTGGATAGTTTACGGCGACAAGATCGACTCGCTGGGGGACCGCTTCAAAAACAGGCCGTTTGTCTGCGTCGCGGCCGGCCCGTCGCTCGACAAAAATTTCCACCTCTTGAAGGACGTGCAGGACAAGTGCGTAATAGTGGCCGCGGACGCCGTGCTCGAGAAGCTGCTTAAAAACGGAATACGGCCTCATATTGTCACAGTGCTGGAGAGAGTTGTCGAGACGTACAATATCTTTTTCGCCACGAACGTCGAAAAATATCGGGAAGAGTGTGAAAATATCCTGCTGGTCTCTCAGGCTGTCTGCATACCGCGGATAAGCGGGCGTTGGCCGGGTCCGGTCTGCATCATAGGCAAAAACTCTGTGAGCACTGACGTATGGCTGGTCCAGGATACGCTTGGGGGCAGGCTGATGAGTTCCGGGACATCCGTCGCGCACGTGAATTACGCCATCGCCTCCGAGTTCGGGGCTTCCGCCGTAGCGATCATAGGGCAGGATTTGGCTTATGGAACTGACGGCAGATCTCACGCCGGAGACGTCGGCCTGATAGAGGACATCCCATCGCCGGATCGCAATCCCAACCTCTTCAAAATTCCTGGAGCGCTTGGGGGCACAGTATATACCTCGGAAGTCTGGCTCTCATTTTTGAGGCTTTTGGAGAACAATATAAGACAGACTCCTCATATTAAGTCATACGACTGTACGGAGGGTGGAGCGCTCATACTCGGAACTAGGGTAACGCCGCTCGCCGACTTTATCGACGAATATGTGAAGGACCTCGATCCCATGGAGCTCACTCCGGCGGAGGTCGTTGCGGCGGACAGAGGTGACTCCGACAGAGTCGCTGCCGCCGATGCCATATTGGTGCGCATCGAAGGCGAACTGGACAAGCTGGATATGATAACTGAACAGCTGAAGAGAGTTGAAGAATTTGTAGAGAGGACAGGCGCGTCCGGACTGACGCAAAATATGCGGCTGGAGGTCTCCAGGTCCGCGGGTTCGCTGATAGACAGAATACACAACTCACACGCCACTCTCGCGTTTATGGGGCAGAGCTACACTCATCTCGCGTCGGTAAAGCTGTCGTTTGTCAGGCAGTTGGAGACGGTCGAGCAGATAACGCAGTGGCAGGCGTTGTACGGGGAGATAGTGGAAGCTCATAACGCTGTGGTCGTCTTTATGAGAAAGTGGCTTCGTTATGCCAGGTCCGCTGTAGCTCACTACAGAGAGCATGTGCTCGAACCGGATCCGCTTGGCTCGGATGAAGCCCTGAGCCTTGCGATGGACCTGTTCGAGGAGTTTGAATCCGCGGTGGAAGAGGATGATTTTGCGGATGTCAGGCTGCGCTTTGACAACCTGCTGGCCAGATGCGATCCAACTCTGCTGGAGTGGGAGGGAGACCTGATGTGGAACCTGTCCATGCTTCTCTACGAGGAGGGCAGGGCAGCCGAGGCCAGAAGTTATATGAAGTGCGCGGCGGATTTCTTTACAGGAATGGAGATGCTGGTATCGGCAATGGCGAAGTTCTATAAGGATTACGCCAGAGTTCTCGTCTCCAGGGATCTCTGCTGTTTTCCCAATTACCAGCAGGCGGAGGTCATGCTCGCCAACGCCGTGGATTGCGGCGGCATAGACGAGGAAGCAAACAGCCTTCTGGATTCCATAATGAGCGGACAGGTTGGCGAATACGAGGACGCTCAGATGCTGGGGTCGTCAAAGGAGAGGACTGAGTGGTTCCGGACAAGGGCCGAGGCTCAGAGAGCGCTTTATTCCGGAGACATCGCAAAGTCGCTCGATCTGATCTGGCGGGGAGTGAGCAAGTATTATCTCTCAGTGCCAGGGTGGGCGATGAGCCACATCGCCTGGCTCTCCAACGCCGTGGCCGACTGTCTGGAAGCCGAGGACAGGAATATAGCCGAGACAGCCGATCGCATCATTGACGAGATAGCGGCCGATTTGAATTTTCTCAGATCTATGAGATTTCCCTATGGCAGAAAATTTTATGACGAGCTGGTGCGGCGGGGCGTCTCGCCAAATCTGATTATGCTGAGGGAAGAAGCGCCGACGGTCGCTCCAGAGGATGAAAACGACGAAGAGGATGCCCCGGAGTCATATGCCGTTGTGGATGACGCCGTTCCGGCGGGAAGCCAGGCGTAAGATAAACTGTGGCCGCTCCGCGGAGGAGGTTTTTTCCGTGAAGCGGCCGCGAAAATTTTTAGGACGGACTTTTGTGGAGCGATAGAAAATTTTTTAGTATATTTAGCCCGACCGCTCCGCTCTTCTCGGGATGAAATTGTGTTCCAAAGACACTGTCATTACTGACTATAGCACAAATTCTCCGGCCGCCATAATATGTAACAGCGGCGATGTGTCTGTTATCGACCGGTTTCCCCTCGAAACTGTGAATAAAATATACCTCGTCGCCAGGTTGGGCGCCGAGTAACAGCGTCGAACCAAAATTATCTTCAGTGCCCTCGGAGCGGGGATCGTCCACGAAGCCGATGTCAGGGGGATACAGCCCGTTCCAGCTGACGTGAGGCACGCGCTGGCGCTCGTCTCTGACGTTTAAATCCGGTATCCTCTCAACCCTCCCGGGGATCAGCCCAAGCCCTTTAGTGACCCCAAACTCGTCGCTCTCATCAAACAGCATCTGCATTCCCAGACAGATTGCCAGAAGTGGGCAGCCAGAGCGGGCCTTTTTTATAATAGGCTCGACAAGCTCCAGATGGGAGAGTCCGTCCATGCCGTCCTTGAATGCTCCAACACCGGGCAATATCAGTATTTCGGCCTTATCGACGTCTTTGGGGGCGCTTGTCACGACCGGCTCATGCCCAAGGTTCCGTACCGCGCGCGACATGCTCAACAGATTGGAGAGTCCGTAGTTAATGATTGTGACGATCAAAGCCGCATATTCACTCCTTTGGCTAAAGTTTGTTCCTTCAGCGACCTCGCGTCCGCCTTCTTATAGTGAAGAACGCTCGCCACAGCGACAGCGCTCGCTCCGGACAGCGCCGCCGCAGCGATATCAGGAGCGCCTCCGCATCCTCCGGACACGATTACCGGCACGTTTACAGCGGCACATACCTTGCTTATCAGTTCGAAGTCCATACCGTGTTCGGTGCCCTCCTGATCGACGCTGGTCAATAAGATTTCGCCCGCCCCAAGTTCAACTCCGCGGCGTACCCACTCTATCGCGTCCTTTCCAGAGTGCTCTCTTCCATTGTCATAGTACGCCTCCCAGCCCATCGCGTCAGGTCTGCGTTTAGCTTCGACGCTCAACACCATACACTGGCTGCCGAAGGTCTCCGCGACCTCGGATATTATCCTTTCGTTCTTGATTGCCGCCGTATTTATCGTCACCTTGTCAGCGCCAAGCCTCAGCGTGCCGCGGACATCCTCAATACCGCGCAGTCCGCCTCCGACAGCGATTGGGACAAAGACATCCTCTGTCGCGCGTTTGATTATGTCGCCCAGGCTGTTTCGATTGTACAGGCTGGCCACTATGTCCATATAGAGGATTTCGTCGATGCCCTGATTGTAATAGTCAGTCGCGTATATATTCGGGTCGCCCATCTTGCGCAGACCCTCGAGATGAATTCCCTTCACGAGATAATTATTCTTGACGTCCAACCGAGCGACTAGGCGGACCTTTGGTCTCATGCTATCCTTGATCAATCTGTCCTCGTTCATCTGTCCAAGTATCATGCTCCCTGAGGCGCGCCGTAATTTACGCCGCTCTCCCCCTCAAATGGGGTATGCCGCAGCTTCCACTCATCGCCAACGCGCTTCCAGATATGCGGCGACCTGAAACGGTCGGCCAGATGCAGAAAATATTCCCTGTCCATGACGGGCTGTTCGAACATCCTGCTGGCGACCGGGAATTGTTTCTCGGGCAGGGAGAGGTAGTTGAATATCTCGCGCTCAAATCTCAGCGGGTATTCCCCGTCAAATTTCTTTGTCAGTAGAACCGCCTCGTCGTGAGTAATCTCCTTGTTGCGCACCTCTTGTGACGCGTCGTATGTGCAGCGGCCAATTCCATATTTGATATATGTGGTGTAGTAGTGATGATCGTCTATCTTGTCGTCTATGGAATTGTACTTGGAGTACGTTCCGGGCGTACGCTCCGGGCTGGGCTGAAATCCGCCGTGTTCGACGCTGTAATAATATGAGCCCTGAGGATGCCACTTCAGATAATAACCTAGATAATGAACCTCTATTCCATGCTCCGTAAAGTCGCTGGTCTCGCCGGGCAGGTATATCGACAGATCGGTCTGAGAGACGCCGAACTCGCTCTCAAGATCCCGCAGGCTGACGCCGCCCAGGTAGATATTGTTCTTGTCGTTTGTCGAGAAGTACTTCAGGTCCCTTTGAGCGCTCTTGCCATCTGCCAGAGGATTGCCGTACTCAGTCTCGTTTTCGCCGTAGAAGACCAGTGGGATGCCGAATTTCACCGCAATCTTGGGCGCAAGCTGTTTCTGTCCAAGTATAAACGCCTGAAACGGGTGAAATATGTTTTCAACCGCCAGCCTGGTGACGAGTCTGTGCGTGAGGGCGTTTGGAGTGCAGAGATAATTGTCGAACCCGGCCCCTATCCATGATTGAAGGTTGTGCCAACCCCACGGTGTGTACATATTCGGCGCCCATGTGACTGTGAGGGGGTGCATACCGTATTTATATTTAAGCGTGTGAGCGGCATAAAAGCTGTCCTTACCGCCGGAACCGGGAACCAGGCAGTCGTACTTACCGTCGGAGCGCCTGAACCTGTCGCATAGTTCGATCAGCTCTCCCTCCCGCTCCTTCCAGTCGATCCCCTTATCCTTAGATTTTGCCGTAAGACACGCGTCACAGATGCCGTCGTCGTTTATGCGCAGCGATTTTTTCGCGGTTCTTGCCGTATGTTCGAACTCAAAGCAGGACGTCGGCCTCTGGTTTGTCATAACGCACTCCTTGCAAAACGTCACCTCGCGCGGCAGGCCGAACTTTGCCTCAAGCTTATCGGGAGGGATATCCGGAGCATACTTCGAGTAATCAATGTCGATGTGCCTTGGGTATTGTTTCATGTTCATGCCTCATTTCATTTTGGTCTCTCGGCTTTAGAGTTTTAAATAACTATTCAATCCCACCCGATCTCATCGCACTCCTCGCGTACAATACGGAAGAGCTCTTCCTCATTTTCAATCAGGCCGCGAATAATCTCCACGAACGCGTCGGCTCGCGCCTCGTTTTCGGGCGTCAGCGGATAATAGGCGACATACATTCCGGCCTCGGGGTCGGTCTCCATATTCTCTGTAACGTCAGGGGCGTATTTCGGCAGATAATAGTTAAAGAACGCCTCCCAGTTGTAGCCGTTCATATAGGCGTCCTCGTTGATCTCGTTCATCCTTTCACCGATGGCGAATGGCTTGTCCTGCTCAATGTAAAAACATACGGAAACGCTCTCTTCATGTTTGACGGTCGTTACGTAACTCACCGTGTTCCGCTTCGCGTTCATTAGAAGCGCTCCTCTCCGACTTTTAATATGGCGCGGTCAGCTCGCGTCTCGATGGCTCACTGCGTCATGATAAGCGCCGTCAGCGAATCGGCGGCCGACAGAACATACGGTTTCGCACCGTTACGGAGCGTGTTATCTGTATCGTCACTGATGATTATACGCGTGTATCTCGCGGCGAATGTTCCTGGCCGCGGCGGATTATGCGCTTATATTCACTCTCGTTATATCCGCGAAGTGTCTCTCCGCCTCGCGCGCGTCATCCGCATAGGAATCCCTGCCCATCATCCCGTAAGTGTAGCGTTTTCCCTGCTCCACTCCCGGCTGATCAAATGGGTTTATATTCATCAGGCGACCGGTTATAGCAGTCACATACTCGTAAAACAGGACGAGCGCCCCGACCGTGCGTGGATCTACGCGATTCAGTCCGATCCAGACCACCGGACGGCCCGACTTGACCAGCGCCGCGGCGGTGCTGCGCGCCTCGTAACCCAGCATTGTTCCCAGTCTCTGACCCGAGAGGTATGAGAGTGAAGATAGCGACTCGTCCGTCACCGTCGGGAGATCTATTTCAGAGCCCCGGTCCGCTACGTTTATTATGGTGTAGAGCTTGTCATCGGGACCGGCGGTATATAACTGAACCTGCGAGTGCTGATCGACCGCGCCGAGAGCCCTCACCGGGGTAGTGCCCAATCCATCCTTGCCCACGCTCTCGCCCCACAACTGCGCGAACCACTCCGCGAACGTCTCCAGCCTGTTGGAGTACGGCATCAACACGGCCATCGGTCTGCCGTTTATCTCGTGAAATCTGTTGACCGCCGCCAGATACAACGCGGGGTTGCCGCGCGCTCCTCGCTGCTCCGACAGGAATCTCCTCATCGAGGCCGCTCCATCGAGCAGTTCCCTCACATCGATCCCAAGCGCGGAGGCAGTCACCAGACCGCACGGCGAGAGCACGGAGTATCGTCCTCCAACCGAAGGCGGTATCTCCAGCGACCTGCACCCGGTCGCCTCCGCGAACGCGCGAAAGACTCCGCCCTTAGGATCGGTTATCACGAGGATATCCTTATCGACGTCTCCCCCGGCTTTGGAGGAGATGCGTGACCGAAACCACAGGAACTGCGACATCGTTTCGGCTGTCGCTCCCGACTTGCTGACCCCGATAAGGGCTACGCGGGAACCAGATACGCGCTCCCAGATGGCGGCCGCCTTCTCGGGATCCGGATTGTCGGCGAGATAGAACCTCGGACCGCGCCCGTTCCTGGGCAGTTCGTTGTAGTACATCGGAAGGAGCGCTTGATGCAGCATGAGATTGCCCAACGCGGATCCTCCAATGCCGACGTCTATTATCGCATCGTACTCTCTCAACCAATTTGCGGTCTCGATCACCGAAGAAATATCGGCGCTGGGCAGATTGAACCACCCGAATCCCGGCTCTCCCGAAGAGCTGTTCTTTTCGATCCACTCGGCGGCTTCCGCGAGCGGTTTTTCAAACTCGTCCATGCGCTTTTCAAATTCGCCGGACCCGCGGCCGCTTCCTGAAGCGAATCCGAACGAGAACGATATGCCTATTCCGTCTTCCATGGCCCAGGTTGTCCTTTCTTCTCGAACTCTTCGCGGGAGCAGCTAACCTCTACTGCGACGCTTTGAACATCGCCGGCTATGAAGAGGTTTCTCCGCTCGATCGCGACAGTTACATCCGTCACTTCCTTAATATTGCCCAGCATCTCGTGGGCTATCCTCAGAGCCAATCCCATGTGAGATTTGTACTTCGTGCCCATCATGACGTTTTTCGTCAGGTCATAGACCACCGCTCCCCTAAGGATTGAATCAGCATGTGGAGTGGAGCTGGCAGAGTTCAATTCCACGACAAGCATGACATCCACGAGAAAGACCTGTCCCAATTCACGCTCCACTTCCAATACGCCGTGAAAAGCATGGAAGCTCATCCCCTTTACCGCATACGTGCCTCGCATAACACCACTCTCCTTATCACTGATACGACCCGCTTTCAAACAGGAGTCAATATCCATGCCGACCGCCCATAAATACTCGTCCAAGATCTTTTAGCTTCAAGCGCCTGATCTCAGACAGGCATTAAAAACGCTCGGAATATCCCGAACAAAAATATACGCCAACTAAGGAGCCCCTCATTGTTCGAGGGGCTGTTCCCTAGGCGTTACCGGCAGATGATACCCAATCCGATCTTGTAAGGAGAGAACCGTCACAGAGCCTTCAAACGGCCGTTACCCTCGGCTAGATCAGCTCCGCTTCCCTCAGGGCGCTTTGAATCGCGCTCTGATCGAAACCCACAATGTAGCGTTCCCCTACCTTCACGACAGGGACGCCCTGCTGGCGGGTCTTTTCGACAATCTCCCTTGCCGCTTCTCTGTTTGAGCCAACATCGATGGACTCGTAGCTTACCTTTAAAGAATCAAGGTAACTCTTGGCCTTTACACACCAAAGGCAGCTCTTTGTCGAATAAACAGTCACTCCCATACAAATATCACTCCTTACCGAACATCCGCTCTTATCATAAACAGTACCCGTAAGAGCGTCAACAACTTATTTGCCCAATCGGTCAATAATTGACGTTATTTATGTACGATTCCAGCTTTTTATATTTATGTTCGGCGTCAATGTAGCGAATGGTGCCGCTCTTCGAGCGCATCACGAGGGATGACGTCATTATCGTGTCCCCTACATACTTGACGCCCGATAACCAATCGCCATCTGTCACGCCTGTTGCCGCAAAGTAAACGTTGTCGCTGGCAACGAGGTCGTCTAAGGTCAGGACCTTGTCGAGATCCATGCCGAGCTCCCTGCACCTGTCCGCCTCTCTCTTATCCCTCGGCCAGAGCTTGCACTGCATGTTGCCGCCCACACACTTCAACGCGCAGGCGGATATGACGGCCTCAGGCGACCCGCCTACCCCGACCAGGAGGTCGATGCCGGAATCCTTCTTGCAGGTCGAGAGCGCCCCAGCCACATCTCCATCCTGAATCAGACGTATTCTCGCGCGCATATCCCGTACCTGGCCGATCAGCTCCTCGTGTCTCGGCCTGTCGAGAATCACGACAGTGACGTCCTCCGTGCGTTTCCCGAGCGCTTTAGCGACGGCCTTTATATTGTCGCCAATCGGGAGGTTTATGTCTATTACATCTGCGGAGGCCGGTCCCGTGGCCAGTTTATGCATATAAAATATGTGCCGGGGGTCGTACATTGATCCGCGGTCCGCGAACGCGACCACGCTGACCGCATTCTGCCTGCCGCTTGCGGTCAGAGAGGTCCCGTCAACCGGATCGACTGCGATATCCACAGCTGGGTACGACCCGCAGCCGAGCTTCTCTCCGTTGTAAAGCATGGGAGCGTTGTCCTTCTCTCCCTCTCCGATGACCACGACTCCGTCCATAGAGACGCTGTTCAACACGATGCGCATCGCGCCAACCGCGGCTCCATCCACGCCGTTTTTGTCGCCGCGCCCAAGCCATCTGCTTGCGGCCATAGCCGCGGCCTCGGTCGCTCTTACCATCTCAAGGGCTATGTTTCTGTCCGGACTTGACTGTGCCATACTACTCCACCTCCAACATAGGATTTTTGACGCGTTTCACTTATAAGGACCGCTCAATGATAACTCGCGGGCGGATAGATTCGCCAGATGGCGGGACTCCTCGCGCGAAGCGGCTTAATCGCCTGGTAGATGTTTTAGCTCGTGAATATAGTCAGCCCTTCCTCGTTATCTTGTCGTCGAAGATCGAGAATCGCCTGAATATATCGTCAACATAGCGGAGATAGAATTCGATGTCGAACATCTCGTCCAGCCCCACTGGATTGGAGGCGATAAAACTGGACATTCGCGGATCGGACTCGAGCATGGACAGGAGAGAGCCGGAGCTATCTCCGGCGCGCACCGCATCCCAACATCGCATGGCGTTGTCCTGTACGATCGCGTATGCCTCCTCCCGGGACATGCCCCACTCCACGAGAGCCAGGAGAACGCGCCCGCTCGAAAGCAGTCCGCGGGTAATATCGAGATTCTTCCTTATTCGTGGTTCGTTTACCACAAGGCCGTCAATTATCCTCTTCATGGTCTCGGTCATATAGTGGGTGAGATGAAAGGCGTCGGGCCATATCACGCGCTCGACGGAGGAGTGGCTTATGTCCCTCTCGTGCCACAAGGAGACGCTCTCCAGCGACGCGGAGGCATATCCCCGGAGCAGTCTGGCCATGCCGCTGACCCTCTCCGACAGTATGGGGTTTTTCTTGTGAGGCATCGCCGACGACCCTTTCTGTCCCTTGCCGAACGGCTCCGAAACCTCCATCACCTCGGTGCGCTGCAGGTGCCTTATCTCTACCGCCAGACGCTCTAGTCCCGATCCGTATATGGCGAGGTCCGTCATGAGCCTGGCGTGTCTGTCCCTCTGAATTATCTGAGTAGAAACCGGGTCGCGCCTGAGGCCGAGGGCCGCCGCGACCTTCTCCTCGATATGCGGCGGGCAGTTCGCGTAGGTACCCACGGCGCCCGAGATCTTGCACACCTTTATGTCGTCAAGGGTCTGAGAGAGCCGGGCAATATCGCGCTCGACCTCAGAGACATGCCCGAGAAGCTTCAACCCGAAGGTGGTGGGTTCCGCGTGGATGCCGTGCGACCTTCCAGCGGCCGGCGTGTGTCTGTACTCCCAAGCCCTTTCGGCTATGGAAGATCGAAGGCCTCTGGCCGCGTCTATCACGACGAGCATTGCCTCTGACAGAAGCAGTGACGCCGCCGTGTCTATCACATCGCTGCTGGTCAGGCCGAGATGAATGAACCTTCCGGAGGGACCGACCCGCTCCGCGACCGCGCTGACAAACGCTATCACGTCATGTTGAGTGACTGACTCTATCTCGGCTATCCGCTCGACGTCAAAACCTGATCTCTCCTCCAGTGCCGCCATGTCCTCCGCTGGTATGACGCCTTCCTCCGCCCAAGCCCTGCAGACGGCGAGTTCGACGTCCAGCCACTTGGCAAAGCGATTCTCGTCCGACCATATCCTGTTCATCTCATCGGTGCGGTATCTGTCTATCATTGAACGTACCCCCCTTGATAGCTCTGATGTCACGTTTCCAATCCAGCCGCGCCGCGTCGAGAAAACCGTTGTAAACGCCGCTCCTGAAATCGGGAAACGTGTATGAAAAACTCTCCCAGCCGGGTTTTCTCCAGCGCAGCGTAAGCTCGGCATATATGCCCCGGCCCAGATATATCCTGTGCGCGTTGTCCTTGGTGGAGGCCAGCACCAATCTCGCTCCGTCAAGATAACCGGGATCCACGTTGACCCGTCTTCCCTCACCGGCGCCGCGCGCGCTGTCGGCCTCCACCTGTATCGCGAACTTCTTCCATCCGATTATTCCCTCCGGACCGCGGAGTCCTTGAAACGAGAAAAAACACCTGACAAGCCTCGGCGATATCATGCTGTAATAGTCGGTGTGATCAAAGTCATAAGGGCCGCCGGCGCGTTCTATCGCGCCGAAGTGTTCCGACAGCCGGGCCGCGGTCCATTCCAAAAGATCCGGGGCATCTTTCGGACACAGAACCCCGCTGATTATCTTCACCGGATTTGGCAGGCCCTCGCGAATTTCACTGCCTGTCATCGTCGTACTTCTCGTCACTGTATGAATCGTCCTCTGGTCTTCTCATCTTGACGGGCGTTATCACTGGACTCTCCACATCCCGAGCAAGACCGCTCACAGCGTCGATTCTGGCAAATCCGCTGATCTGAGCCCCTTCCCGTTTATGCTCGTCGTCCTTTTCCCTGGCGTCCAGCTTCGCGGTAACGAGTTTGCTCAAAGCGTCAATTCTGGCAAATCCGCCCTTTGGAATCCCTTCTCGATTATACTCGTCCCTCTCTCCGGCGTCCCTCTTAGGAGCGTCCAGCTTCTCGGCGTCGGAAGCTCTCTCCTTGAACTTGCGCTTCTTGCCGCTATACGCCGTTCTGGCTTCGTTCTTCCTTATGGAGTCGGCTGTCCCGCCCCGTGTCGCCGCCGAAGACGCGTCTTTAGCCTTGGATGCCGCGACATGCTTATCCTGCCCTCTCCCAACGCTTTCGTCCTTCGCGCGTGTTTTGGCATTCCGTTTGATCTGAGCTAAGATGTAGGGCTTGTCTTCATCGGAAACCCCGGCATCGGGCTCGATCAAGTTATGAAGTTCATGGACATCCTCCAAGGGCGGCTCCGCTGATCTGCCTGTGAGTTCCTCATGAGGCCCGGCAGCCTCTCTCCAGCCCCGGCTGCCGCTTCGGGGATGACTATCATCCCGCTCTCGCGCGGCTCCTGGCGATTCGCCGGAAGGCAAACCTATCGCGAGATGTCCCATTATCTCGCCATCCCACGAACACTGGATCACCTCCGACGCGTTTTCGGGAGGTGATTCATACGCTGACAGCCGTTTGATCCAAACTCCTCTGTCTTCCATGCGGCGAACCAGCGCGCGGCCGGCTGCGGCCCACCAGACGAGATCCTCCGCTATTTCGAAGTCTCCGGAGACATCTTCTATGAGGTAGGAGCCATCCGTCAGGGCATAAAGGGAAAATGTCCTGTCCTCCTCGCCTCCGTCCCCGTTCAGCGTTATAATCCTATCCTCTCGAATCCTGTCTATCTGTGATGCCAGGGACATCGCCCCTCCAGGAATAAGGCCGAGTGCCCTATCGTTCAGGAAGATGGCGTCTTCCGTCATGTGGAGTATGGGCAGCGGTATGCTCCACCACTCCGGCAGGACTATCGTGTTCTCTCGTACCCTTCTCTCCCTGTACTCCCCGAACGTTGTCTTCACAAGCTCGAACCTCAAGTCGCCGGTATCCTTCTTGCCCAGGGAGAAGACTAGAAGTGGCGTATCTTGCGGCGCTTCCTCTATCTGCGCGTTCGTCGCCGCCCGCTCGTCCGCCGACCGCGATATCAGTTCGTCTATGGTCTTGTCCGCGTCGCCGTGCCCCATGAGCTCTATGATCTGATCTTTATAGAAAAAGAGTTCTCTTCTGTTCAAACACAAGATCAGATGGTCGGTCCCGTGGAGATAAAGGGCTCTGAGCATCTCCTTCGGGGTTGACGACATCGAGAGCATTTCGCTTCTCTTGCTTGAGGTCGAATTAGGCGCCATCATCACCGTAAAACTCCACGCCCAACAGGCCGGATATGAATGCTCGGGGGATGAATCGCTCAAGATCGTCGATGCCCTCGCCAATCCCTATGTACCTGATTGGAAGCCTCAGTTTCCGCGCTATCGCTATCGCTATTCCGCCCTTCGCGGTATTGTCGAATTTAGTCAGAATCACCCCCGTCAGAGGAACGGCTCTGCCGAAGGCCTCCGCCTGAAGAAAACCATTCTGCCCCATTATTGAGTCGAGCACCAGAAAGGCCTCTGGCGCGGCATCGGTCATCTCCCTGCGCACTACTCTATAAACCTTGGCGAGTTCGTCCATCAGATTCGACTTTGTGTGAAGCCTCCCGGCGGTATCGACTATAACAGCATCGGCGCGCGACGCGTAAGCCGCCTTTATCGAGTCGAACACCACGGCTGCGGAGTCGCTTCCGCTCTCCTGCGCTACGACGCGGACGCCGGCCCTCTCGCCCCATGCCTTCAACTGTTCTTTGGCGGCAGCCCTGTATGTATCGGCAGCGGACAGAATAACGGATTTCCCCTCTTTTTTGAGCATGGAAGCCAGCTTCGCGGCGGTCGTGGTCTTCCCGCTGCCGTTCACGCCGACCAACAGGACCACGGAGGGCTTGGCGGACAGGTCTATTGGAGCGCCCATGCCCGGTATATCGTCAAGCCGTTCTGTCAGCATATCGGCAAACGCGCCCTTCAGCTCCCCTCTATGGGCGATGCGCCTCTCCACGGACAACTTACGCAGATCGTCTATGAGCGACTCCGTATCCTCCACTCCAACGTCGCCAAGAAGCAGCCCCGCCTCAAGCTCCTCCCAGAACTCCTCCGTAAGAGGGCTGTCGGAGAAGATGTTCGACACGCTCTGCGACCACTTGTTTGTCATGCTCTTGATATTTGCTATGAGACCGTTCCAGAATCCCACTTTCAATCTCCTCCCCTCTCGGTTCGGGAGAACCGCGGTTTGACACAATCTTCTGAAATTATACCGCGTTGCCCCCTCCGCCGGGATGTTTCGGGCGTCTCCGCCTGTGCCTCGGGCGTTTTGTCTTTTCCGCTTCGGCGCGATCCGTCAGTGTTTCAACATTTGCCACCGCGAAAGAGACTTGAATTTGCGGCCTCTGCGCCGATACTCTCTTTATCTGCTTAGACAGCCTGACAACCAGAGGTTCCTGCTGTGCCCTGATCTGAGCGGGCGCCGCCTCCTGTTGTTTTCCGATACTCCGGCGACGGCTCCTCCGGTGGGAATGATTACCGGGCGTCCCTGCATTAGAGACGGAATTGACAGTCGTCTTGACCTCTCGCTCGGCTTTATGTTTTTCTGGCTTAGCGCCTTCGTCCCTGCTTCTACAATGATCGGCCGGGATCGGTTTTTCATCCGCCGCGTCGGTCTTGCCGGCGAATCTATCGAACAATCCGCCCTTGCAGGATGAGCAGGAAGTTTTTTTTCCAAGACATGAATCCGGAAGCGCCGGATCGAGGGCTTCCCACTCCCTCCCACTCATCACGGCATCCTTGAATTCGTCGAACATGCCGATAGGAACGGTGATATCTCCGCCGTGTGGTCTGTGACAGCGCACTGCCTCCCGAGATATGTCCATCGAGACCACGATGTAGTTGCCCGACGGTGTCTTTATCTTACTTCCCGGCCCTGGCAGCCCGGTCCATAGATCCTTGTATACCCTGTGTTCAAACGACATACAACACATAAGCCTCCCGCATATTCCCGATATCTTGGCTGGGTTCAACGCGATGTTCTGCTCTTTCACCATCTTTATGCCTATGGGAGCGAATTGATTCAGCCAGTAACTGCAGCAGCACGGCAATCCGCAGGAAGAAATTCCCCTTATTATACGGGCCTCGTCACGGACGCCCATCTGCCTCAATTCTATGCGGGTCTTGAATTTTCGCGCCAGATCCTTGACGAGCATACGAAAGTCCACCCTCTGGTCGGACGTAAAGTAGAAAAACAGCTTCTTCTCGTCAAGCAAGGTCTCCGCGTCTATGAGCTTTATCGGTAGATGATGGCACTCTACGAGTTCTTGAGCGGTACGGAGTATCTCTTCCTCCGATTGAACCTGCGATTCGTAATCGGTCATGTCCGTCTCCGAAGGTACGCGGGAAAATTCGAGATCGGTGACGACCGGCTCCCCGCCTCTGACCGGGCCCTCTCCATGCTCTGATATCGTGCGCAGGAGGCGGTACTCCTTCTCCTGCTCCCCATCCAGAGGACCCACGACTTCGGCGAGCTCCTCTCCTCTGTGAGACGCTATAACTATGAGCCTGTCCCTTCTGACCAGATCGTAAATTTCATCGCTCAGGGAGATTATCCCGAGGAATCTAGGTTTCCCGTAGGTCGCCAAAAATATGCTCAAAGTGCATCCCCTCCCAGAGGAGCGCGTACAACGCGTCCTGAACCATCGAGACCGGCATGTGCCTTAATTTCGCTAAATACATGATGTTCTGAACAGAGGCTGCCGTTTTCCACTTTCCTCTCTCGCACAGACTCACAATCCACGAGTCAACCGACGCCGTCAATTCTTCCAGCGGCAGCCGCCTTGTCCTCTCCAGCCACTCGGCCCACTCGGACGGCTTCGGCGGTGGCTCCGGTTCACGCGGCAACCGCGTCGGCTCGATGAAATTTATCATCCAGACCCTGCTTCTTATGGTGGGTATCAGGCTGTCCCGTTCGACGGTAAAAAGAAGACGTCCGCCATCCGGAGGTTCCTCCGCCAGTTTCAGCAGCGAGTTGGCCGCCGGCATGGACATATTTTCGGCCGAGTGGATGACCCCGAGCTTGACGCTGGCAATGACCGGCTTCAGGTACAGCGCCGACTGAAACGCCATGCAGTCGTCGATGCCAGCCGGCTCTCCTGTCCTCCCGAGGACCAGCATGTCGGGATGCCCGCCCTCTCTCCACGCCCTGCACGACACACACCCATCCTCGCCGGTTCCCGACCTGCAGAGCACTCTTTTCGCGTATAGATCTAAAAAACGACTCACAAGGGTATGAGACATACAGACGGCCAGAGCGTGAGGCGCCCTGCCATTCGAGATCGACGACGACAGATTAGCCCACTCCGCCGAGGCCGCGATATCGAGCGTATCACCCGGTTCACTCAGAAGAGGAGTGAGATCAGGCATCCTTTTATCTCCTCCACGAGAGACAGCGACTTGGCCCTGTCTCCCTCCCTGGTTATGGCATCCTCCAGCTCTGTCAAGGCATCCTCGGTTCGCTCTATCGTCAGGAACATCGACCGCTCCGTTCTTCTCCACTTGAACTCGCGCTTTATGCGCATCCCGTTCTTCACTCGCTCCAACGCCGACCGAACGAGATTCTTATACTTTACAAGGAGCACCGGCGCGGGGAAACGTGACAGTTGCGCCCCGATATCTTCGAGCTCCGCTAGTATCTGATGTGCCTCCATATCCCACGCGACTTCCGTAAACGTGGACTGACTCGATGCCGACGCCCCCGCGACCGCGATTCCGGACCCTCTGCCCGGCGCGGCTTGAGCCGGCGTACCGTCAGTCTTATTCTTTGCCGAGCCAGATACCTTCATGCCCTCACCATCCCAGCTAAAAAAGTTCGAGGGCCGCCCCGGCGATCCGTTTAAAAACATCTTCGGGCGCGCCAGAGGCGTCTATCCGCATCCATCGGCCTCCAGCCGCCGACTCCATCTGTCTTAAATAACCCGATCGCACCCGCTCGAAATAATCCCTTCCCATTGTTTCAAAAAAATCCCGTTTTCCTCGCGCGGCCAGCCGCGCTTCCGCGGTATCCACATCAATATCCAGCAGAAGGACGGCATCCGGAACCGGCATACCCAGATATCCGGGCAATCGCGACACAAACTCAGCTGTTTTCTTCGGAATGCCGGGGTCGGAAAACACCTGATACGCCATAGTAGACGCCGTATATCTATCGCAGATAACCACACGCCCTTCCCTCAGGGCTGGCAGAATCACCCTCGTTAAGTGCTCGCACCTGTCCGCCATAAAAAGGAAGAATCGGCTCCATCTGTCTTCGAATCCCCCATTGAGGGACAGGTCTCTCAGCGCGCCGCCTCCTTCCCAATCACCAGGCTCGAACGTTCTCATGACTGAAGACCGCCCGAAGCGCTCCGAGAGAAAATCCGCGAGTTTTCCGCACTGCGTCGTCTTGCCGGAACCGTCGATACCCTCTAGGACGATAAACATCTCGCGTCCCCTATCGGCAAGACAACCTTGGACATTATATTACATATGACGCTTGATTTGTGAAGAATCAGGAAGAGCATGACGGGATAGGAAGATCGGAAGGGAATATCAACCTTACAAGTGTCTGACGCGAGGATCCGCGTTACGCTTGAGTCAGGGATTGTCGCCGAGTTCATCGAACAGCAGATCAATGTAGCTATTGATCGACTCGCGCCTTGCGGCGTCGATCTCGAAGGATAAGGCAAGGTAATCTCCCTCGGAGGTCTTAGGTGGGAGACAGGATACGGGGAGGGATATCTCACCCTCTGCCGCCCCATCTCCGAGCAGTGTCGCGATTCCGCCGCTTATCCTGTCCACGAAAAAAAACGCCGGTTCGAATCCCCTAGAAAAATCCGCCATCTTCCCTCACCTGTTCGACTCCTGACTCACGCTGTATGTATTTCCATCTGTCGTGATTTTGATGTCTCCGTCCACGGTAGCATAGCTTGTGACGCTGAATCTCTCCAGCAGCCGCGTCACCTCTTTGTGCGGATGGCCGTAGGAGTTTCCCCTGCCATAGGAGAGAATGGCAGCCTTGGGCTTGACCTGATCGAGCAGGCGTCTGTCCGTGCCGTTGCTGCTTCCATGATGTGAGACTTTGAGAATTGCCGATTCCTGGAATTTTTTTATCGCGCCCCGGCCTTCTCTTTCGATGTCGCCCATCAGAAGGAATGAAACGCTTCCGTAGCTTACGCGCAGCACAATGCTGTTATTGTTGGCGTCGCTCGCTGAGCCCGAAATAGGGTTGACCGGCGCTATGACCTCCACAACCGCGCCTCCATGCTCCTCCTTGAGGCCGGCCCTTGGGCGTCCAAATCTGATCCCGAGCTCGCGTATCGTTTGCAGCATCGACGCCTGAACGCTGGATCCGTGATTGTATCCGCTGTCCCAGATCTTCCCGATGGAAAACGACTTCAACACCAGCTCCATGCCTCCTATGTGATCCTCGTGAGGATGTGTCGCGACTAGAATATCTATATTCTTCACCCCCGCCTTCCTAAGCTTTGAAACGAGCGAGCGGGCCGATTTTCTCGTGCCTGCGTCCACAAGCATATTGCTGCCGTCCGGAAAGTGGAAGAGGAGAGAGTCGCCCTGCCCTACGTCGAAGGCGTAGAACGTCACACCGTCATTGAAGAACCTTGGCAATTCGAACGCGGAGAGCAGGAGAATTACAATAAAAATTATAAAACCTAAAATTCTTCGTCCCCGCTGTCTTGTTCGCTCCATGACATTCTCCCCCATGCTGATTTCGATAGCGCCGAGGGAATTATAGCATCATCCTCCCGGATAGTTCACCCGCCCTATATGCTCCCTCCAAACGTCGTTAATAATTCCCGCTGATGATATAATTTCAGGCATGAATAAAGCTGTCCTAAAGGAGAGACACAAATTTATGGGTAAAAAAGGGTTGGAGTCCGCACGATAAGCGTGTTATCCTTGAAGCGGTAGGATACCTGATAGATTTAAAGGATGAAGACCTCTCAAAGCAGATGGTTGAATATCTTGAAAACTTACAGATGAACGAAGGAGACAGGGAGATGTACAAGTCTATCTCTGAGCGCGTTTACGGTGGAGGATTAGGAGGAGATTTCAGTGATTTTTTCAGGCAGCCGTTTGGGCGGCGTTTTGATGCATATTTCGAGTCTTCCTGGCGATTATGGCATTGGGGACATGGGGATGGCGGCGGTCGAGTTCGCTGACATATTGGAGGCATCCGGCGTCAACATATGGCAGATTCTGCCGATGGGGCCGACGTGCGATATCTCGGCGCACTCGCCCTACAAAAGTCCGTCGGCCTTCGCGGGAAACATCATGTTCATCTCCCCGGACAGGCTCGCGAGACTCGGTCTTATCGATATGGAGTACGCGCTTGGCAGAACAATCCAGGCTTCGGATACGACGAACTACAAGGCGGCCTATGACCTCAAAAAGGACTTCCTGTTTCGGGCATATCTCAACTTTCGAAGGGACGGCGCGTACAAGACGAGGTTCAAGAGGATATCAGACGAATTCTGGAACTTCTGCGTTCGCGAAGCATACTGGCTTGAGGACTACGCGCTCTTTAGCGTCTTAAAGAACATGGAGGGACAAAAAACCTGGGACATGTGGCGAACGCCATTTCGGGATAGGGACTGGGAAGTGCTGGACGAGCTGAAGAGGAATCCGGACGTTGCGCGTATGCTCGACATCCGCAGGTTCGAGCAGTTTATCTTCTTTGGTCAATTGGACGAATTGAAGGAGGAGTGTTACTCCAGGAACATAGCCCTGATAGGTGACCTGCCGATCTATGTAGCCTACGACAGCTCCGACGTGTGGGGACACAGGGAACTCTTCGACCTCGACAGCGAGGGGAGGCCGGTGAACGTCGCCGGAGTTCCGCCGGACTACTTCAGCGAGACGGGACAGAGGTGGGGAAATCCAATCTACAGGTGGGACAGGATGCGCGAGAATGGGTACGCGTGGTGGTTGGAACGCTTTGCCCATACCCTGCGGTGTGTGGATGCCGTCCGCATCGATCACTTCCGCGGTTTCGTAGGGTACTGGCAGATTCCCAGCGAAGAATTGACGACGGTGAAGGGTGAATGGAAGACTGGACCTGGAAGAGACTTCTTCCTCGCTCTCTCGAATCAATTTGGTGGCAGACTTGACGGGAACACTCTCTTTATCGCGGAGGACCTAGGTATCATGTCCGCCGACGTACATGAAATAATGGAGGAATTCCGCCTGCCTGGCATGAAGGTGCTTCAGTTCGCCTTTGGGGAGGGGATGCCGCGAAACCCGTACATCCCGCATAATCACAGGCGCGGCTGCGTGGTCTACGCCGGCACCCACGACAACAATACGACCGTCGGCTGGTGGCGCGACGAGGCGACCAAGACTGAGAAGGAGAACTTTTTGAAGTATATGGGCGTGAGCGGAATGTCCGACGCGGAGGCCGCGGACGCCATGATCAGGCTTACGCTCTCCAGCACAGCCAACCTGGCCGTCATCACAGTTCAGGATATTCTGAAGCTGGGAAGCGAGACCCGGCTCAACAGACCGTCGACTGTGGAGGGAAACTGGATGTGGAAGCTCCGAGACTTCAATGAGCTGAAGAATACAGTCGGGGACATTCGAGAACTTATGAAGACATACGGAAGATTTGACGAACCCGTATAAATTTAGATTCTGAAGAGTTCAAGGCTTTGTGGAGCGCGCAGAAGCAGGAAGTCTCCTCAGGGCTTGACAGTTTAAGAGGAATGCCCATGAAGACAGACTGAAGGGCAGCAAAGGTTTTTTTACCCTGTTTCCGCATGGTCGAGTTGGCGGACGGGGAACACTCTGGTGATTACCCGGAGCGAACGGAACAGGAGCGAAGCTGGTTGCTTCGCTTTCTCTACCACCCTCGCGGCCGGCCGCGTGTGATGACAAATACGATGCCGCACAGTGAAATAGTTCCAATAATCATGCAAAGAACTTTCCCCATCGACAAATTCGGGATGAGTATTTTATCGCTATCAATCAGTGAGCGCGCCACGACAGCCAAACCCACAGATAACGTGAACATCGCGAACCTGGGAATCAACGTCAGCCGCCTGCCCCATGAGCAGGCAACACCCATTAAGACAAGGCAAAACGCAAACATCAGGTATTGAAACATCTTCTTCCTCCTCCTCTGAACCGTGCTGGTTCGTCTCTGACAGGGCAAACATCCCTTACCGTGAAAGAAGCTGCTGTATCGAAGTCGGAGACCACTTCCCTCGTCCGCTTGCCGTATGCGTCCCTTCCTCGTTGAACAGATCGGCTATCTGTTTGTGCGTCTTGCCGGCTTTTCTGAAGCTCAATACCTGAAAAACAAGCATTTGTTTATACTCTGGAGAGTTCCAAGTTCTCACATTTGGAAGTGAAAAAAGCCTTCAATCGATGTATAATCCTTAATTATATAAAACCATACTATAAGGAGGTCGCCATCGATAGAAGGCTTGCTACAATTATATGATATCTCCAGGCTGATGGCAGGGGATATCTTTGAGTAATTGACAATCTATTTTTCTCATTTTAAAATCACTAAATTACGATTGTAGGGGGAAAAGAAAATGGAAAAGTTCTTGCGAGCTATTGGAGTTACGCTGATGTTTGTATTCCTGTTCGGCGCGGGCTCGGTTGAGGCGAAACAGGATGACGGGGTCAACAGGGCTTGCCTGATCACCTCGACTCCTCGCGGCAACGAGTTCACGGACTTGATCTGGTCAGGGTTCCTCAAGCTTGAAAAAGAAGGCTGGGAGGTCAAGTGTATTGAGACGTTCGAGACAGCCGAGCAAGCGGAACAGATTCGATCGATGTGCGCTGAGAATTATGATTTGATTTACACCCAGGGCGACGACGTCATGACCACAGCCAAGGACATGATGGGAGAGCTCAACGAACTTTACCCCGAAACACTCTTCATCTTTCTGGACACATACGAGAAGACAGCGCTGCCCAACACGAGCGCGGTTACGATCGACCCCTTCGAGGCATGCTTCATTGCCGGGTACGTCGCCGCGAACACGTCTAAGAGCGGCGAGATTGGCCTCATGATGCCTCTCGACACTCCAATAATGAGAAGGTTCGAGTACGGCTATTATTCCGGTATCGACTACGCCAACGCGACAGATGAGACCAAAGCCAGGATGATCAAAGCTTATACCAACGACTGGTCGGACACCACGAAGGGGTATGAATCGACTATCGCGCTGCTGTCCAACTATCCCAAGATCGACACTGTCGTACAGTGCGCTTACATCTCCGGATACGGCGTCATCTCGGCCTGTGCCGACAAATCGATTCCCTGTGTCGGCGTAGACGACTGGCAGGGAGACATCAGTCCCATCGTCTTCTGGTCCGCTATCAAGTCTATGGACTTGGCCGTTTACGAGACGGCGCGCATGTGGCTCAAGGGAGAAAAATTGCCTTTCGCTATGGAATTTGATCTCAGCGCCGGCGGCCTTGCCTATGCCGACGTCGATCTGAAAAACTTGGAGCCTGCTCTTGCCGCCAAGGTCGCCAAGTTGAAAGACAATATTATCGCCGGAACTGTCGATGTCTTCGCCGGTAAATATGAGGAGTGGAGAAGCACCAATTTCGACCAATCCGGCGGCAACTAAGTGGTTCCAGGTTTTTTGCCGGTTTGCCGGCCGGCTCTTTGCCAGGGCGGACGCGTCAAACGTGTTGAAGTACCGCTGTCACTCGCGCGCCCGATTTAAGCGTGGCTTGTAAGTTCAGTCGTTCCACGCGTCAATCGGTCTGATTTTGTCTGCCTTGGACTTTTGTCCGCCATCTGCCGACGCGGAGCCTGGAGGCACAGAGTAAGGATGAACGGCGACGAATATATCCTCGAGATGAGGAATATCACAAAAACATTCGGAGACCTGGTCGCCAACGACGGCGTAACGCTCAGGGTCAAAAAGGGCAGCGTACACGCGCTCGTCGGCGAAAACGGGGCGGGCAAAAGTACGCTGATGAATGTTCTCGCCTGCTTGTACAAGCAGGACTACGGCGATATCGTCCTAAACGGCAGGCACGTTCACTTCAGAAACTCCCGGGATGCCGCCAGGAGTGGTATTGGAATGGTGCATCAAGAATTTATGCTCTTCAAAGACCTGACCGTCCTTGAAAACATTATGTATGGCTTCGAAGAAAAAACGGCCTGGATCTTTATCAATAAGAGAAAGACTAAACGGAAGATAAAGGAAATCTGCGAAAAATACCATTTCAACATCCCTCTCGAAGCCAAAGTCAACGATCTTCCCGTATCCATGCTTCAACAGGTGGAGATCGTCAAGGTGCTGTACAAGGGCGCGGATATTATCGTGCTCGACGAGCCAACCTCCGTCCTGACTCCACAGGGAGTGGAGGGGCTGTTCGACGCGATCCGTTTCTTGGCGCGGAGCGGAAAGACAATTATATTCATAACGCATAAACTCAAGGAGGTCTTCGCCGTTGCCGACACGATCACGGTGTTGCGCGACGGCAGGGTTACGGGCAATGTCCGTCCGGAGGACGTGAATGAAAACGAACTGGCCCGTCTCATGGTCGGCCGCGAGGTTATGCTGCAGGCCGATAGATCGGCGAGGGAGCTGGGCGGCGTCTTTCTCAGAGCCGAAGACGTGAGCGTCAGGGACAAAGATGGAGTTCTGCGTCTCAAACACGCCAACTTCGACATCAGAGAGGGAGAGATCGTAGGAATCGCTGGAGTGGCGGGTTCGGGTCAACAGCAGCTCGTGGAGGCTATTTTTGGTCTGTCCGGGGTGGAAGAAGGCGGCAAGATAACCTTTTTAGGTCAGGATATCACCAGGGCCGAACCAAGAGAACGCCGCCGCATGGGGATGGGATATGTGCCACAGGACAGGCTGGGCGTCGGAGCCAACGCGCTGGGAACAGTCTGGGAGAACTCCATCATGGGCTATCACATCTCGCACGGTTTTAAAAGCAAGGTGTTCCTGAGGCACAAGGAGATCGACGAGTTCACCGGCAGAGTCGTTTCGCAGTTCAACGTTAAAACTCCGAATATTTACGAAAAGCTCGGCAACCTTTCGGGCGGCAACATCCAAAAACTGATCGTTGGCCGGGAGAGCATCCAGGACAACAGGCTGCTCATAGTAGAAGACCCCACGCGCGGCATAGACGTTGGAGCGGTGGAATTTGTCTGGGCAAAGATGTTGGAGATAGCAAGTTCGGGCAGGGCCATACTGCTCGTGAGCCATGAACTCAACGAGGTCATGCAGCTTTCCGACAGAATACTGGTTGTTTATAACGGCGAAATTTTTGACGGCGGAAGATATCAGGAAAAGAATGACAGGGAGATCGGGCTTTTGATGCTGGGAGGCGGAGAGAGTGATGCCGGATAACAGAGCGTTGGACGGGACGATAAGAAAATTCTTCTCTCCCGATGTCGGTATTGGAATAGCGCGTTACATTTTATCTTTCGCCGGTGTCTTAATACTGGGTTCGATCCTGATTATGGCCCAGGGAGAAGATCCAATTCGCGCCGCCCGGCTGATCGTTTATGGAGCTCTTGGAAATTTAGTTGCCATTGGAAATTCACTTAGGTGGGCCATGCCCTGCATGCTCACGGGGGCGGCGTCGATCATTGCCATGAAGTCGGGCGTCATCAATCTGGGCATAGAAGGACAGATGTACGTAGGGGCTTTTACGGCGGCTGTTCTCGGCTGGGCGGTGAGACTACCGCCTGGCGTACACGTCGTGGTTTGCATCGCGGGCGCTGGAATAGCTGGAGTCGCGTGGGCTATCGTCCCGGCTCTCATGCGTTTGTTTCTCAGCGTCAACGAATATGTGACGACTATGATGATGAACTTTATCGCCACGCTCTTCTGTGATTACTTTGTCGTTTGGATGATCATACCAAGCTCCGGCATCACCACTACAACGGCCGCGACGCCTCCCATAGCCAGCGGCGCCAGATTGTCCACGCTCATCAAAGGGACCTCGTGCAGCACTGGGCTGATCATCGGCATAGCGGTATGTCTGTTGGTCTGTATTCTATATAAATATACAATTAAAGGATACGAGCTGAAACAGGTTGGCGAAAATCTGAAATTCGCCAAAACCGGCGGTGTCAACGTCAAAAAAACTTTTATAATCATCTTTGTCCTGTCGGGGTTCCTTGGGGGGCTGTCCGGAGGCGTGGAAGTGACCGGCGGCTATTACAGGTACGTCTCCGGATTCAGCTATACAATGGGCTGGGAAGGGATCATGATCGCGAATATCTGCAACAACAACCCCATCGGGCTGATATTCGCGTCCATTGTCTGGGGCGGACTCAAAACCGGAGCTATGAGCATGGAACGCGGCACGACGTTGAATCGGCTGACTGTCAACCTGCTTCAGATGTTTTTCGTCATCCTGGTCTCCATCAATTATGAAGGTATCTTTCGTTATTTTGCGGACAGGATGAAAAAGAGGAGACAGGCCAGGCGTTTTTTGGAAGGTGAGAATAGGGGAGGGAAGAGCGCATGTTCTGGGATGTGATCGGAACATGTCTAAGTCCTGTGGCGGCAGCCGCGGCGCTGCGGCTCTCCTGTCCCCTGATTATCGGCTCGACGGGCGGTTGTTTTAACGAAAAGACCAGCACGGGCAACTTGGCGTACGAATGTTTTATGCTTACGGGAGCGTTCTTTGGCGCCTACGGCAGTTACCTGACTGGAAGCCCCCTCATGGGATCTCTGCTCGCGATTGTCTCAGGCTTGGTGCTGGCCGCCATTTATGGAGTGCTCGTATATCATCTCAATTGCAACGCCATCATCGTATCCGTTGCGTACAACAGCGCGGCATGGGCGCTGACAACTCTGCTGCTGGTCGTCGTCTGGAATACGCGAGGTCAGTTCAACGATCCCTCCATCGTGAGCTACTCCAATCTCGAATGGGCCTTTTTGAAACCGTTTCCCGCGTTGGACATGATTTTTAACTACAACATCCTGATGGTCTATTTCGCGTTCGCGTTCACCTTCATCGGCTATATCGTGATGTATAAAACGCCCTTCGGACTGCGCCTGCGGGGTGTCGGAATCAATCCTGACGCCGCGCAGGCCGCCGGCATCAACGTGCGCAAATACCGGTGGATATGCCTTATCATCATGGGGGCCTCTATGGGTCTCGCTGGTTCGTACATGCCCCTCTGCGGCATGTCGTTGTTCTCCGAAAACATGACGAGGGGCCGCGGTTTTTTGTGTCTGACGTCAACCCTCGTCGGCAAAGGTCATCCCATACGGACCATGTTCGTGGCCCTTCTGTTCGGTTACGCGAACGCTATGACGCTCGTCCTGTCGACTTACGGAATCCCGACGCAAATCATAGGTATGCTGCCGTACGTCATGGTTCTGATTGTGCTCTTATCGGTCGGCATCAAGAATTATAAAGGAGGCGCCGACATCTCCGGCGATACGCTTTAGTCCGCCGCGGATCAGTCTCTTCGTCAATAAGCTCCGCCTCCCGGGTTTGAACGTTTACAATAATTATTTAATGAAAGAAGGCGCGTAGAGGTGGTCGAACAGCAGTTGATAAAAATTGAGCGTGATACCTACATCTATCGCTGTATACACAGAATAATGGAGGGGGACTGTCAAGCGGAACACGGTCCCCTGGAGGTCGCCGTAGGTCCTCTGATGGCACAGAAGTATGCCGTTACCAACGCCATGTATTTCGAGTTTGTAAAGGAGAGCGCTTATTCCCCCGCCAACGGCAGAAATTACCTCAAACACTGGAAGGACGGAAGATACAAGACGGGTGAGGAAGACCTGCCTGTCGTGAATATTTCGCAGGACGACGCCCGCGCCTATGCGTTTCATTACGGTATGCGCCTGCCGACAGAGCAAGAATGGCAATATCTCGCCGCGGGCCCCGAGCATCTGAAATACCCCTGGGGCAATAAAAAGGAATATGTCCGCTGCAACGTCTACGGCGACAGACTTCATAACGTGGACAGCCATCCGGAGGGCGCCTCCGTATTCGGCCTCTGCAACATGTGCGGCAACGTATGGGAATTCACCGGCGAGACTAGATATGACGGCGAGAGAGATCATTATTTTCTTACGCTCAGAGGGGGGTCTTATTATACCGCGCCCGACTACTGGCACGCCGAGTGCGGGATGGCTCGAAACGACTGTCACCTCAAGGCGCATATGCTGGGCGACGCGATGAACAGGTTCGAAACGGTCGGATTCAGGTGCGTGAAGGAGTGTCGGTGACAGTGACGGAACTGAACGCGGAAGAGAAAAAAATTCGAATCGAAAATAGCGGTATACGAACGGTGATCGACTACAGCGAAGGTGTCGTCTTCGAGGAATTTTCAAACCTTCCGTCGGGCAGGATGACTAATAGGGATCGGGAGCTTTTCGTGATCGAAATCTATGGCAAGGAGTATACAAGCGGGGATTTCAAGATCGAAAGCGTAAAGATTGCCCAAGATAAAATTCAAGAACTCGTCACCCTGTCGATGGAGCTTCCTGCTGAGCGGCTGAAGGCGCGGGTGCATATCATCAACGACAGAAAGAACAAAATAACGGTGCTGTATCAGATCCGCGACGACTATAAGACAGGCGCGCCGAGCGTCTCTTTCCTGCGCATTCCCCTGTTGGCGGGACTCGAAGCCCATAATGGAGACGACTATCACTATTATCCGTCCGGAGTGGTCCTGACGGAAAAAGGCAGGGACGTCATGATTCCCATGGCGGAGAGCTTCCACGGCGCGGATATTCTGATGCCGCTCGTGGTATGCGATAGCGATGACAGATATGGTTTCAGCGTGCAATTTCCTTCGCCAAGCGACCTCAACGACGCCGGCGCTACACAGAACGCGAATAAACAGCTCACCGCGATCTCCTGCTCACAGGAGCTGCAAAACCACCGGCTGAGGATAAATCCCGATCCCAGCTTCAACGACACCGTAGAATTGTGTATCCTTGGCCTCAGCGGCGGCTGGAGCGAGGCGTTCGGCGACTGTCGCGCGACGTGGCAGAGCCGATACGATTTCAGCGAATACGACAGAGACGATCTGCAATGGTTCAGCGAATGCGTGGTTCATAACTTTGTGTTTTTGTACGGCAAAGAGGGCTTCGACCACGAAAAACAGAAGATCGACGTCGATAAATTGCTCATGCGGGGCGATGAGTTTGGGGGTTACGACACCGTGACGATATGGAACCAATATCCGAGGCTTGGCGTCGACGCCCGCACTCAATGGGATTTCTACGACGATTTCCCGGGTGGCAGAGAGGCTTTGAAGGAGGCCGTCCAGAGATTTCACGACAGAGGGGTCGCCGTCTTTCTGCCTTATATACCGTGGGACCGAGGCAAGGACGAAACCACCGACAGCATGGGCGACGAGTTTGCCCGCGTCATCGCGGATACCGGCGCCGATGGTTATCAATTGGATACGCTGTGGGATCTGCCTTTCAGTTACCGCAAAAAACTTGACGGCGTCAGGACAGGTCTGGTACTGACGACGCAGCATCACCCGATGAAAAAACATCCGGTCGAATTTGTCACGACTTCGTGGGATGAGTTCTGGAGTTTCGACCCAATGCCCGAGGTCGACGTATTCCGGTTTATGTGCCCGCGTCATATCTCGCCGGTCATATCGAGGTGGCTGCGCCTCGAAGACAAGACCATCCTGATCAAGCGCTGCGAATTTGGAGCCGCGCCGATCGTTATCTGGCAGGACATCTTCGGGCGATGGATGCCTTTTTCCGAGGATCAGAAAGAACGAGTGAAGAGATGGAAGGATACCTATCTGAAACACAGGGGGATATACCAGGGCGGACACCCCATCCCCCTGTACCCGACGCGGACACGTGGCGTTTACTGCAACCTTTTCGCCGACGACAACACAGAAGACCAAATATACTCCTTTTACAACGACAACGAAAAGACCTGTACTGTCGAAAAACTTTCGGTCCGCGGCATTTACGCCGACACCGCCGAAATCATCCTCGGCGACGGAGATGTCTCTTTGGGCCAAGACGCCTTCGCCGTTAGGATCGCCTCCAAGGAAGTCCTGCATCTTCTTGTGCGGGCAGGGCGAAGATAGATGACCAGAATGTTCTCGGAACCGATACGCGGATGTCCGCGAGCCTCCCCGTATGTCATCGGTGATTTGATTCGTCGCTCGAATTGTTCTTTATGGCCCTTGGCCTTGACGCGTACCAGAGTATCGGATTTGGAACGGCCGATGTCGCGAACAGGCGATCCTTAGGCTTCCACGTCGAGCCGTGTCTCTCTGTCCTCGTGGTATTCTCGGAAAACATCCTGGGAGCGAAGAGTACTATACTTAGCGTGGACGCGTAATTTTCACTTGGACTCTTGATCTTTTCCTTCGTTTTTTCTCTCATTCAACGTTCCCCCTTACTTGTAATAAGATACACGGCGTGTGCCCTTGCATTCCAACGGCACATAGGGCATGGATCTATCCGCAATGACGTAATCTGGAATAGCGTTAAATCCATCTGTTTTAAATAAAGAAGATCCGGCGACATTATTATTTAAAAATTAAAAAACCATGATATTGACTATATTTATCTTCCTAATGTCTCATTGTTGTTATAGTGTATTGTAAAGATAAAAGTATATATGAAATCAGTATAATTACATATATGGCGCTTAAAATTGAACGGATTTCAAGAATAAGTTTATTGCGGGAAACCGCCAGACAACTGGCGAGGCCTGATGTACTTGAGATCTATCCGTTGTCAATTTAAGGGGCAAGTAACAGCCAGAAGCATCCTGAAAAGTTTATGTAATATGCGAATTGACAACGGCAATCCTAGGGATTTACGCTCATGGCTGTCTTCGAAGTTAACCTGAACGCGTGAACATAGTTACAAAACGCTGAATTCAGGATATAATTACTTCATTAACAGATCGGGGAGGCCATTATATGAAAGAATTCTTATCAAGAAAACTTGACATAGCCGTAATTTCAATATTTATCGTACTAATGCTTACTACAGCCGGCGGAGTCTTATTCTGGTACGTTCGACAAGCAAAGACAACAATTCGTATGCCAAAGGCCGCTAAAGAACTTAAAGGCGAAAATTATCAAGACGTGATTACCCTGTTGGAAACCGCCGGTTTCACGAATGTCAAAACCGAAGTCTTGAGCGATCTGGTTACCGGGTGGCTGACCAAAGACGGCGAAGTTGAGCGCGTTTCGGTTAATGGAGAGACTGACTTCTCACGCGGCAAATTTCCAGTGGACGCAAAGATAGTGATTACATATCACACGTTTTCCGCAAGACATAACGCGAAACCGACGTCCGCGATAACGCCCGAACGTGCGGATCTGGACAAGGAGAGTCTATTGTCATATAATACCAGTCGTCGAAGGACGCGGAGATATACGCTTATAGTTACGCGAAAAGATGGCCGAGCTGCTGAAGACGATTGGCTTGAAGTCAATAGAGCGTTTCTTGCAAACACGCCGATAAGGCACATTCAGGGTAATGGCATGACGGTCTGGATCTCAGGATAGCGGGGGAGACCCATGAAAAAATGGTACTGCGTGATCAACGGACAGACGTTTGGCCCATACAGCAAAGACCAACTCAAAGCAAAAGCGGAGAAAGGGACGATCACTCCAGATACTCTCGTGCAGGACGCAGGTTCAGGGGAGTGCGGACTTATTTGGATCAAGGCCTGCGAAACAGAGATTAATGATGTTTTTCCAAAATATACCTCAGTGTCAGATAATTCACAAAAACCAGTAAATTCCGGACGACGCGAAGAAGACAATAAGAGTGATGTTAAAAATATAATGATACTACAAATGCTTAAGGAGTCTAAAGAGCTAAGGCTGCTGCTGATAGTACTTGTGCCGATGGTGTTGTTGATGCTAATGTGGCTGATGGCGGAACATATGATTCTGGTGATCGGGCTGATTGTCATCCTTGTCCTGTACAGTACGATGGCGATGATTTTGCGGCACCGGCGTTTGAAGCGTCAGCAGGATATCGATATCCTGAACGCCGATATAGGCAAGATGGGCGGCGACGAAGCCGAGCGGCGGGCGGAGAAGTATCGCAACAGGTAGGATACCGGACGGCGGGGACGGCTGATCGAATAATCATAACGTGAAAAGGAGAAAAAAGATGAATATTTTGGAGAGATTCAGCACCATTATGAAGGCAAACATCAACGCTCTGCTCGACAAATGCGAGGATCCGGCAAAAATGATCGACCAATACCTGATTGATTTGAAGGAGAACCTTGCCGATGTTAAACAGGAAACCGCCGGCGTAATGGCGGTGGAAAAGCGGTGTTCGCGGCAGTATGACGATAACGAAGAGGAGATCAAAAAATTCCGGAATCTTGCGAAGAAAGCGGTGGATGCCGGAAATGACGATGACGGGAAGGTTTTCATCAAGAAATACATGGAGCTGGAAGAAAAGCGCGCGGCCCTCGAAAGCAACAAAAAAATTGCCGTGGAGAACGCTTCTCACATAAGGAACATGCACGATAAACTCGTCGATGATATCCAAACCCTTGAAGGGCGCAAGGCGCAGATTAAATCCACGATGGTGGTCGCGAAAACGACCGAGAGGCTGAATAAGCTCGGCGACCCTCTGAGCAGGGCCTCGTCTGTCGGCGATAAATTCATCGACATGCAGGAAAAAGCGAACCGGATGCTGGATGAGGCGCAGGCGAAAGCGGAACTGAACGCTCCAGTGGAGAGTAATGCGGATTCCCTCGCTAGGAAGTATACGGAAGCTGCAGTCTCGGACGTTGAGGCGGAGTTGAACCGGCTTAAAAACGGTTAAAAGCGGGTTCTGGTTTTGACAGGAACACGGGGCAGATAAAATTTCGAGTTTCGGAAGGCGGACGGTTTTGGTCGAAAAATCGCGCGTCGGTATAGATGCACTACGCGGTGTGGTTCTCTTCATCACGGACAAGATTATGGACACGCCTGAACCCGGTAAGTGGGTTGGGTCCGACTACCGGGTTCAGGTCAGGGTCACAATGTCTTCGGCGGCATCTCGAATATTCGAGTCAATGCGGTTTCACGTCTTCGGGTATGGCACAGACGTATCTCTCGCCTCCCAGCCTCTCCAGATGTTCTTCCTTCGCCCTGGCCGCTATCTCTGGATCGCATATGACGTCGAGCGCTGTCATAGCCATGACCTTTCCGGCATATATCAGTCCCTTGTGGACGATCGGGGACTTGCCCGCCGCCACCCACTGCCACGAATGGCTCTGTGTCCCTGTCGGATAGCACGTAACCAGGACCTGCGCGGTCGGCGCGATCCAGCTTGCGTCCCCGACATCCGTCGAGCCGGGCATGGCGACATCGGTCATCGAGTATGGAAAGACCTCGCTCAGCACAGGCTCGGACGCCATCCGCATGGCTTGCTCTCCGTCGATGTCTGGGAAACATTTTCTGATGAGACTGGTGACGCCCTGTCTCGATCCGTCCTGTAACGTCGCGGTAAACCTACGGGCGTATTCCATCTCGCCATCTGAATATTTCAAATTCCCAAGTTTCTTCATATTCTCGTACATAACGCGCCCGAGCGCTTCGTTCACTATATACTCCGCGCATGCGCTGTCCCACTCAATCTCCATTGTGGTCCTGGACATGAGCGCGGCTCCTCTGGCAATGTCCGCCACCCTTTCGAATATCCGCCTCACCTGACCGGACTTCGGCGCCCGGATAAAATAGAGGGCGCTGGCGTCCGATTGGACGACGTTTGGCGACATCCCCCCGGCGTTCGTGTAGGCGTAGTGGATCCTTGCCTCTTGAACGATGTGTTCCCTGAGATAATTCACCCCTACGCTCATCAGTTCGAGCGAGTCCAGCGCGCTGCGCCCCATGTCAGGAGAAGCGGCCGCGTGAGAACTTATTCCCTTGAAGTGGAAATAAACCTGATAATTGGCCAGAGAACTCTGTCCCCAAATCCTCGTCTCGGTCCACGGATGCCATGTGAGCATGACGTCGGTCTCATCGAATACCCCGGCGCGCGCCATGAACGCCTTGCCTGAACCGCTCTCCTCCGCGGGACAGCCAAAAAATTTTATCGTGCCCTCGCGAGGACTGGAGGCCAGAAAATCCTTCAATCCGACCGCCGCCGCCAACGCCCCAGCGCCCAGCGCGTTGTGGCCGCAACCGTGCCCGCCGCCGGGTTCGGCCGCCCTCTTTTCCATTACGTCGCTCTCCTGCGCGAGATTCGACAGGGCGTCATACTCCGCCAATATGCCTATAACGGGGCTGCCGCTTCCGTAAGAGGCAACTAACGCGTGGTCCATGCCGGCAACCCCCCGGCTGACGCCAAATCCCTCTCTTTTCAGGACGGACGACAACAGACCGGCTGATCTTTCGAGGTTGAAGCGAGTCTCGGCATACCCCCAAATACTGTCGCTCACGTCGGTGAACGCTCCTGCTTTTGCATCAATCAGTCCGATAAGTCTTTTTACTCTGTTTTCATCAGTCATAGCAAAACTTCCTCTCATGCCAATTTTCGATCTCTCTAATCCAGCATGCCTGATTTGTACATCATGTAAGCGGCCAATACGGACATCAGCATGACCACCGGCAGAAAGTAGCTCTGATAGCGTTGGACGAATCCGCCGCCCAGCGTGACGCAAAGGACGATCGAGACCGCGAAAGGAGTGACGGACAGCTTTATGCTCTTCACCACGAACGGCACGACCAACGCGCCCAAGAGCGCGGGCATTATGTTCGCAAATGCAGGAGCGAGCAGCGGTTTTGACAGGTACGGTGTAATGTACTCCCCTATTATCAGCATCGAAAACGCCAGAACTAACACCGTCACGAACGATGAAATGGCTATGCACAGTATAGATATGATATCACCCTTAGCGCTGCCTGGTTCGACACAGGCAAGCTTCATGCCGGAGATCGCGCTCGGCAGCTTCATGTTCATTATATTGCCCGTTATACAGCTCAGATATACGCCTCCCGCCCCGATGATCGAATAGTATGAGATGTTCTCGATTACGGCCATGGGCGCGAACATTGCGATGAGCCCTCCGGCGGCAGCGGCTACTTCACCGGCGTTGACGTCTATATTGTAGAATATCGTCACTGTCAGCGGAACTGTGATCATTAGGGCAAGCGAGATTATGCTTGTAACCCTTCCGAGTCTGTTTATCGTATTGTCAAAGACCAGAGCTCTGTCGTTGTCGCTAGTTTCCAACATTGTAAAACCCCCTCATTCAATTCTATTTAAAACCTAAGAATTATTTCAAAAATAACCGATACATCACAGAATGGAACAGACAAGTCATAAACTTGGAAAGATTGCTCCATTCAAAAACTTGAACCGCGGGATTATACCCTGGCCTTAGCAGAAATGTTTATTTTTATTTTATTATTGAACTATTCCTAAACAATACTCGTGTAGACGATAGCCGACGCCATGCCCACGATCAGGCTGATCGGAAGGGAGAAGTCGTCTATTATCCGTATGTTTGTCGCTTTAGTCACTTGCCCGCAGAGAAGGACTGTTACGGCGGCAGACGCGAACGAGACTATGGCGGTAATGTTCTCCGCGTTCGTTATGTAAGGCGCTGACATCAACGACAGCATACCTATAAAGAGCGCTGATGATAGAATGGGGATGAAGCGGTTATTTGAACCCTTGACCTTCTTCGAAAATCTATCCAGCGACTTCATAAAAAAGATGTTGAAGACTATGCCCCATATGATACCTACGCTCATAACCCACATAGCCATGGTGAAAATAGGCAGGTCGAAACGGGGGTCGGCGATCCCAGAGAGCCCGGATGCCTTCGACACGATATCCGCGGCCATGTTTTCGTAGGCGGCCGAACCGACAACCGAGAGCCGGAGCCATGGGAAGTACTGCCCGAGGTTGACGGTCAGGACCATCAGCATCACCACTATGGGCAGCGAGGGCACAACAGAGAATACAGCCGCGTTTGTCATTGCCTTTTTCATTGTCGCGGGCTTGATTCCCAGCTCCAGCCCACGCTTCCATGAGACCTTGATAAACAGGACCGCCTGGATTAAAACAAAGATCACGACTGACGCGCACAGACCTAACATCAACTTGCTGTTTGCCACTTCTAAATAGTTCAATTTTCCTCCTCCTCAGTCTTAATATCACAATGTTCTTATAATTTTAGCAATATGACTGAAGAGTATATTGGTAATTAACGCATATAATTGCTCGTATTTTGCTTAAATATTAATCCACATCACCTCCGCCGCGGTAAGTACCCTACCCTGTGGTTTGAGGCAGTCTAAAGCGTGTTGATAATCGCATCCCATTATGATAAAGTCTGACACAACATCTAAAAATTTGAATTAAGCCTTCGGACGGAGATGATAATAGTTGTTTTTACCGATGCTCAAAATTCGACGGCAGAGTACGAGGATGGAGAGAACCAAGTCCCTCTCTGTAAATTTATTATCCTTCCGATTTTTAGTCTTTTTCGCGATGATATTCGCGGCTGTATTCATCTATGCGCCATCTGCCTGGGCATCAAACTCGTGGAACAGCCCTAATATGGTCATCGACAACTTTTCGACCGGCAGCCTGAGTACTGCCATTGCCGGCGTAATAGGCGACAGTCCGTATACCGACATAACCTCTATTACAGTGAGCGGGGCTGTCATGGACGGTGCGGATTTTACGTTTATCACAGATAATCTGAGTTCAATAGAGACGATAGACATATCGGGAGTGACTATAACCGCTCTGCCAGACTACGCGTTCTATGATTTGAACAATCTCCAATACGTGACCCTGCCTGCCGGATTAACCTCAATCGGCGACTATGCGTTTAGCTTCTGCGGGAACTTAGCGCTGACAAGCCTGCCTGCCGGGGTGACTTCGATCGGCAACGACGCGTTTAGCTTCTGCGGGAACTTAGCGCTGACGAGTCTGCCTGCCGGAGTGAACTCGATCGGCGATTCCGCGTTTGCCAACTGCGTGAACTTAGCGTTGACGAGTCTACCCGCCGGAGTGATCTCAATTGGCTTTGGTACGTTTGACAACTGCACGAACCTAGCGCTGACGAGTCTACCTGCCGGAGTGACCTCGATTGGCTTTGGTACGTTTAACAACTGCGCGAATCTAGCGCTGACGAATCTGCCTGCTGGAGTAACTTCGATCGGCGACTACGCGTTTTACGATTGCGTTAACCTAGCGTTAACGACCCTGCCCGCCGGATTGACCTCGATTGGAGATGCCGCGTTTGTCAACTGCGCGAACTTAGCGCTGACGAGTCTGCCGTCCGGAGTGACCTCGATCGGCAGCCATGCGTTTGTCAACTGCACGAACTTAACGCTGACGAATCTGCCTGCCGGAGTAACTCTGATCGGCGACTACGCGTTCTACGATTGCGCGAACTTAGCGCTGACAGATCTGCCTGCCGGAGTGACTTCGATCGGCGACTACGCGTTTTACGATTGCGCGAGCCTGACATGGCTGGATATGTCCTCCTGTACGTCTCTGACGATGATCAGCTCCAACGCGTTTGAAGATTGTTACTTTCTCGAAGTCGTCGCGATGCCGCCAGTTTTACCAACAACCATTGCGTCCGATGCTTTCTCAGGCGTAGCGAGCAGCCTAGTTTTTCTAGTGCCAGACACGGTTTTATATACATCGTGGACGCCGCCGGTGGGATCTAAAATCACAATATCCGACGGCTCTATCACTCCGACAGGCTCGACGGTTGTCACAGCAGGAGGGAACATATCATTTTCGTGCGCGGAGATCGTCGGAGCGTCGTATCAGTGGCAGAAGGAGATAAGTCCTGGAGTTTGGACGATCTTGGCCGGAGCCGCGAGCGTAACTTATTTAAAGAACAACGCGGCCGTATCGGATAGCGGCAGCTACCGGGCAAGTATCACGTTCGGGGCAATAACACCGTTTCACACAGCGCCCATAAGCTTGACTGTGACGGTTGTGCCGACGCCAACATACACCATAACGTTCGACTCGCGAGGAGGAAGCGCTGTGGCGGCGGCGACAGCCACGCCTGGTTCGACGATAACCGCCCCGACGGTTCCGACCCAAGCCGGATATTCATTCGTAGGCTGGTACAAGGAAGCGGCATGTAACAACGCCTGGAATTTTTCCACAGACACGGTGACGTCCGACATCACGCTCTATGCCAATTGGACGCCTGATACCGACTCTGGCGGCCTGGCCGCCGAATCCATGGAGATCTCCGGCTTTCCGCTGACATTGGCGCCCGGCAACAGCTTTACTGCCACCGTGACCTACACTACGGCGGACGGCTCGCCTCCGAGCCCCGTACCGAATATCGGAGTGTCGCTGGATGCCCGGAGCGCCGCGCTCGTGAGGGTCGATATCCTCTCCTCGTACAGCGCGCGAATAATCGCGCTGCCTCAGGAGCCGAGGGCGTCAGCCTTTCGCGCCGCTCCCACAGCTTCGATATATGGGGAGGCGCTGATCAGCTTCGAGGCAACTCAGATACTCTCCGACGGTTCGACCGTCCGGATGGGTATGGAGAGGACTCTCGTTGTGGCTGACGGCCTCCCGACCTCCTTAAAGATAACAACCCCGGTGACGGAGGGATTCCAGGAGGCTAACAGACAACTTATCTCCAGCGGGATAGTGATCCTCCCGGGCAACACCCAACAGCCCATGACAGACCTCCCCTCCAACTGGCAGTCTGTTGGCAGCCTCGACAACATTGACATCTACGTGCGCGAGCCTGATGGGTCCAAGCTGCCGGACTGCTACGCTCCTACTGGAAAGGCCGCCGCTGACATAGTGATCGACATATCTCGTGTCGTGCCCCCCGGAAAGAATGGCATAGTGCCCATGACGTACAGGGTGACGATGAGCGCCGATGACCTGGCGAACGCGCTGGGCTCATCCATGGCCTCCCAGATACTGGCAGACCCGTATAACCATCTCGACGAGATATTCGGGTTCTACGTCATACAAAAGGAGATCCAACAGGGAGAACGGACGGGCTGGTACACTCGCCTGGTGGACGGAATACTGACCCCGCAAAGGGCAATTGAACTCGGCATACTAGACATAACCGGAGGAAGCGCGCTTGACATGACTCTATCGTATTATATTCTGGACGACTCCATTCTGGAAACATACGAGAGCGGAGGTTATCTGATAGTCCCAGACGGATTGAACGACAACTTGATAGTAGACCCGATATGGCTAAACCGGTGGAAGGATGGCGCAGCGCCAGATGACAACTCGCTTGAGGGCGGAGATGGAGGAGGCGGGGGCTGTAATGGTGGAGCGGCGGTCTTGATGACACTTTTCATTGCTGCCATCGCCATAAAGAGCGATTCGCTGATGAGGCGTTGAGCGCCATAAGCATAAAGGGCGCGACGTTGTTTTATGTAAGGCGCGCAAACGCCAAGAGATGGATGTCATGGGGGCACAAAACAGACGGAAGGGACGCGGGTATCGGCCGTCCCTTCCAATAATACACGACTCTCCAGATTCGCGTCTCCTTCAAAGTTCGCTTAGAAGACGTTCGCTTAGAAGACGCGGATCGGTATCTCCGCCGGTTCGTTCAAAAGCGTCTCGAGAGTGTAATCCAGCTTGAGCATTGTGAGCGAGAAACCCTCCATCTCAAGCGACGTGCAGTAGTTGCCTACGTAATTCTTCGCGATACGCAGCCCCTTCTCCTCCGCCTTCTTTGCCGCGAGGCCGTAGAGCAGATACAGTTCGCTGACCGGAGTGCCGCCCATGCCATTTATCATCAGTGCCACCCGGTCGCCCTTCTCAAAGGGAAGGTCATCGTGAACGGCAGTGAAGACCTCTTCGATTATTTCTTTCGCTGGGCGGATCTTATCGCGGCGGCGGCCCGGTTCTCCGTGGATGCCTATGCCAACCTCAATTTCGTCATCGCCTATCTCAAAGATTGGGGCGCCCTTGGCCGGAGGGGTGCAACTGGAGAGGGCTACGCCCATCGAGCGAACCTGGCTGTTCACTCTCTTGCCAAGTTCGACCAGCTCTTCGAGTGTCGCCCCGTTTGCCGCCGCCGCGCCTACTGCCTTGATGACGAAGAAATTGCCGGCAACTCCCCTGCGGCCAACGGTATAGAGGCTGTTGGTAACAGAAACATCGTCATCGATGATGACAACGCCTACCTTTATCCCATCCGCTTCGGCCATCTCGCGCGCCATATCCCACGCCATGCGGTCGCCCTGATAATTGTTGATCAGATGAAGAACTCCATGATCGTTCGCTATCAGCTTTGTGCATTCATAAACATAATCCATCGGAGGAGCCGCGAAGATGTTACCGGGACAACAGGCGTCGAGCATACCGGGCCCTACGATCATCGAGTGAGCCGGTTCATGACCTGAACCCGAACCCTGCATCACAACCACTCGATCCTTCGGAAGATCGGCCCTGCAGAGGATGTTGTACTCGGGAACCCACTTCAGCTTGTCCTTGTTCGCGAGGTATATCCCTTCGAACATCTCCTTCACGAAATTTGCGGGATCATTCACAAATTTTTTCAAAACACTCTCCTCCTCAAATTTGATTTCATGATTGTTATGTACCGCCTGATTGATGACACTTAACAGCCCAACGCTTCGACAATGGCCTTGGTCATGTCTCCTACGGCCACAATTCCAGGGTCATACGTACCGATGCTGCGGTCGCCGGTGAATGATTGGCGTCCCCTCTTAGCGACCCAGTCCTTTGTGGTCTCTCTCGTCTCGACCGCCGCATCCGAAGCCTTCTTGAATGCCGTGAGTATCGGTTCGCCGTCGGCGTTCGATCTTTCATAGGACCTAACCATCGCGTCAAGAGCGTCGACCAGTGTCTTGTCCCCCAACGACGCGCCGCCGCGTTTCATGATCCCCTCTATGGCGCTTTTGAAAGCGGCGATTATCTCCTCGATATTTATATCTGTCTTGCCTCGGAAGGCCATCCCGCAGCGCATAAAAAGAGTGCCCCACACTGGTCCCGAGCATCCGCCGGTATTCGATGTGATCTCCTTGGCGACGGACAGAAGAAAACTTCCGATAGAGGACTTGTCAAAATTATCCCACCCGTTTAAAACCGCCTTGAATCCTCCGGCAAGGGATACCCCAAAATCAGCGTCACCCATAACCGCGTCGAGTTCCGAGAAATAAGCCTCGTTCTTGATTGCGGTTTCGGCCATCGTTCTCACTACAAGCTCAACCTGCTCTTGAGTGATGCTTGAAGAAGATGCCATCAAACCCCTCCTTAATAAACAATATGCGCCAGCCCAATGAGGCTGAACGTTTTTAATATGTGGATTTTTATCATATGCTAGAAACGTCCGCTTCAATAAAAACCTCCGGCAGATGAAGCCGCCGGATCAGTAAAATTGAGGAACTGTAACTAAGTATAATAGTTAGGTGGTTAAAAATCAAGAAAGGGCTGATCCAATATTACGAAACTGAATGACAATGATTCAAACGCTGATAGATCCCGCGCTTCAAATAAAGCCCCCCGCACGTCCCGAGTGTCAGCAACAAACGCGGAACGTGCGGGGGGGCTTGAAGTTCGGTTGACGCGGTTATTGGATCTTGAAGGTCCCCATTGACTTGTCGAAGACCGGTTCGTCAACTTTCATGTCGGCGCCGGTAAAGGTGAAGGAATACATGAAATCACCGCTGAAAGCCGTATACTGTGCCGTAAATATCGCCATGCCGCCAGCATCTATTGTATAGGCTATCTTTGCCCAATCCAAGCCGCCGAAATTCTTGACTTCGGATTTGACATCTCCCTTGATATTGGGAGCGGCCTTCATCTGCTCTGCCTGAGCCGAGGCAAAGTCTGACGCTGATTGAGCGGGAACGGCCACCTTTACGCCGGTTACGGAGTAACTCTTTCCCGCAGCAACGGCCTTTTGATCCATAGCCATCAGATAGGTTCCGCCCGCTTCCATGGTCTCTATCTGCTCTTTTGGCATGGGATCCCACCCGTCGGGAAGGTTGATTGAGAAGCCTCCTTTTTCCGAAGAAAACGGCGCCGCAAAAGCTACTCCCGCCGCAAGCAGAACCACTAACACCGATACGCAAATCATTGATTTTTTCACTTGTAACTCTCCTTCAAATTGACGAAATTGTCTTTTCCGCGCGCGCGCGCACAGGCATTCTAGCATATATAACCTCAAAGTCAATCTAGGGCTAAGCCTCGTCGTTCATCAGCGTTCACGAAATGTGTCATGTATTGGAATGCCATTTCGGTAAAGAATTAAATACGCCTGTGGAATTTGATGGGCAACCGTCCAGGGCAAGCCTGATTTACAGATGGTTTGCGGCAAGCGTGCCACCATTTTCACATTGCTGTCCTTCCCTTTTTCTTCCTACTCTCGCGGCAATGTATGATGGCACGCATTCCCTCTGGATATCCAGGGCGACGGACAGTTCGCCGAAGAGCATCTCCTCGGCCCGCTTCATGAACATATCCTCCTGCGCGCTAAATCTTCTATTGTTGTTCAATAAAAATTTTTTTTTCGAGTATAGTGAAATAGTAAGCTCAATCAGCTTTGCGCAGTCACGAGTTTTAATGATCGACTCGTAGTGTTCGACGATCTTCTTGAACTCATTACCTTGATAAATCTCGGCCTTTATCTCGGGGATTGTATCGATGAGAGCCTCCGCTTCCTCGCGGCTTATGACGCGCCGCATCAACATATCAGTGTTATCAGTGGGGTTGTAGATCACACAGTTTTGATTCAACGGCTTTAAAACGTAGTAAAGCCTGTCCCTGTCGATATCAGGAAAATCCAACCCTGTAATATCCGTAATCTCGCAAACACAGTTACTTCCTCCATAGATGACTAAATCACCGATCAGATACATACGTTATTTCAACCATTCCTTTCCATACAAAAAATCACCATTGTCGCAATGAAAAAACGTCCCAACAACTGAACTTACGTTTATCAGAACCGCACGCTATACATATATTTTAACATATTCCGCGGAACAAATACGGAATAAAGGGTTAATCCGGAATTCGCGAGTGTAGTAGCGGACAAAAAAGAGAGAAATGAAAACCTCTCCAGGATTCACAACCCACCTCGCCTCAAACCACAGGCTGACAAGTAAAAAGCCTCTGTGGGTGTTGTCCATCCCTGAGTTCACGAGATTCGGCCATTTCACCCAATGGATGAAATTTCGATTTCACTTGAATCGGTATTAACACTAAGCTCAGCACCATTGCCAAGTACCCTATCCTGTGGTTTGAGGGGAAGTCGCTAAAGGTTGACCTATAATTGATATTAGGGTATTATAAGAAACAGGATTCCCAAAGACAGCCGCGCGGTCAGCGCGGCAATTCTGATTTTTGCGGGGGGAAGGAGGCTTGAATGCAGCTCTGTCCACCGGAGCCCGGCGACCCGCGGAAGGTTATTTCGAACGTCTGCCGTGAAGGAGAGATCAATGTTGCGTGACGCCCTGGAAAGAAGCCCGCAGAGGATAATTACAGTGAAAGGGCTGCATAAATCGTACGGCGACACTTCGGTTCTGAGGGGCATAGATCTGGAGGTCGCCGAGGGCGAGGTGGTGTCGGTAATAGGACCGAGCGGATCCGGCAAGAGCACCCTTGCCCGCTGCCTCTGCCGTCTTGAAAAGGTGGACAGCGGCTCCGTCTCACTCTGCGGCGTTGAGGTCTCCAGCGGACGGCACAGGAACGGAGACATCGCCAGGCTCGTTGGGATGATCTTTCAACAGTTTAACCTGTACCCTCATCTGACCGTGCTGCAGAACATAACGCTCTCGCCTGTTCAAACTCTCGGGCTGAGCCCAAAGGAGGCCAAGGATCTGGCACGCGGGCTTCTTAACGATGTCGGGCTGTCGGACAAGGCGGATGCCCGCCCCCGCCAACTCTCCGGGGGGCAGCAGCAGCGCGTGGCGATAGCTCGCGCCCTTGCCATGCGGCCCAGGATAATGTTGTTTGACGAACCGACCAGCGCGCTTGACCCCGAGCTGGTCGGAGAGGTGCTGGAAGTTATGGCGCGTCTTGCCGAATCGGGCATGACCATGGTGATAATAACGCACGAGATGACGTTTGCCCGCGACGTCTCCGACAGGGTGGTGTTCATGGACGACGGCTGTATTGTGGAAGAGGGTACGCCGTCGCTCTTGTTCTCGGACCCGAGACACGCCAGAACCAGGCAGTTCCTTCAGAGGCTGCTGGTGGCGAGCGGAGGCGGGAGCGTCGTCAAGAAGGAGGCGGAGGTGAAGATTCATGGGTTTTGATTTTTCCCTCGTCATCCCGAGGATGGGCCTGTTTATGCGCGGCGCTCTTGTCACTGTGGAGACATCCATCTTGGCTCTGCTCTTTGGAGTAATACTCGGGGTGGGAATCGGCATACTCAGGGTGCTCCCCTTCAAGCCGTCTCAAATCCTGGCTGCCTGCTACATTTACATCATAAGGGGAACGCCGGCGCTGACGCAGTTGTTCTTCATATACTTCGGCCTGCCGACGCTCGGAATAAACCTCTCCGGTATGGCATCCGGCGTGCTTGGCCTCTCTCTGAACTCCGCCGGTTACGTGGGAGAGATAGTCCGAGGCGGCATCGAGGGGGTTTCGGCCGGGCAGTGGGAGGCAAGCAGGGTGCTCGGCCTCTCCTACGCCAAATCCATGCGCTTTATAATCCTTCCTCAGGCTGTGCGGAGCATGCTTCCAGCCCTCGGCAACGAGTTCGTCACGCTGATCAAGGAGTCCTCGCTCCTCTCCACCCTGGCGATAACGGAACTCACAATGGCCGGCCAGCAGGTTCGCAGCGTAACATACGCTTCGTTCGAAACCTTCATAATCGTAGGCGCGATCTACCTGGCCCTGACCTCGATCACCGGTTTTGGTTTAAGGCGCGTCGAGAAAAAATGGAACGTAGCATGACAGTGTCCAAATAAAAAGATGGAGGTGTGTTTTATGTTCAAAAAACTAATATTTCTTGCTATTCTTTCGGCGATGCTCGTATGCGGCGCGTCCGACGCGGCTCTGGCGGGTTCCGTGATGGAGAAGGACGTCATTGTGGTCGGCACGGAGGGCACCTATCCGCCATACGAGTACTATGACGACAGCAACAACCTGACTGGTTTCGACGTGGAGCTCGTCAAAAAGGTCGCGGAGAAGATCGGCAAGGAGGTCACGATCATCGATATGGCATTTGACGGATTGATCCCGGCCCTTCTTACCGGCAAGATCGATGCCATCGCGGCCGCGCTGAACGCCACCGCGGAGAGGCGTGAGAGGGTAGATTTCTCCGACGTATATGACATAGCCGACGCCGCCATACTTACGAAGGCGGACAATAACACGCTGAAAACCCTGGATGACCTGAGGGGGAAGATCGTGGGCGTTCAGTTGGGCACAGTGGAGGACAACTTTCTCAGCAATCTCGACACGCAATTTGAGGTAAAACGCTATCAGAAGACGGACGACGCGGTGCGCGAGGTTATTTTAAACCGCAACGACTGCGTCTTGATAGGCACGCTTGTCGCTAACAGCTACATCGACAGCGACAGATTCGAGGGGGCGCTGAAGATCGCGTTTAGACAAGAGGTAAACAAGCCAGACGAAGGTTTCTCCTTCGCCCTGCGCAAGAACGACTCTCAGTTTATGGATGCGTTAAACGGCGCGCTCAAGGAATTGGGAGACTCCGGCGACATAAAAGAACTCAAGAAGAAGTACCGCATGGACTGACCTGGATGGCGAAAACCCGATGACTACGGAGGTTGCCTCGAATTGAAGAAACCGGAGATTCTGTTCCTGAAACAGGAGGATGTTATAGCCGCCGGCCTGCTGAACATGAAGATGGTCATAGACGTTGTTGAGGAGACGTTTTTGCTTTTGAGCGAAGGCCATGTTATCAACCCTCCGAAGATCAAACTTGGCCTGCCGGACAACGAGAACTGGACGTCGTTCTTCATGTCGATGCCAGCGTATGTTGGAGGGAGAGCCCCAGTAGCTGGGTTCAAGTGGGCCGCGGAGTCGAAACGGAACGCGGCGGTCCCCGGTATGCCGTATGGCGTCGATGTAGTGGCGCTGAGCGACCCAGATACGGTATACCCGAAGGCGATAATGGATGGGACGCTCATAACGGCGATGAGGACATCCGCGATGGCCGGCGTGATGGCAAGACGGATGGCCAGGAAAAATTCCTCAGTCGCCTGCTTGGTTGGAGCGGGCGTAATCGGCAGGACCATGATAATGGCAGTGGACGAAGTTCTGCCAGAGTTGAAGGAGATCCAAATCCGAGATCTGGACGAGAAAAAAGCCAAAGATCTGGCATCCGAGTTCAGCGGCAGGATCAACGTCGTCCCAAGCCGCGACCTCGAAAGATCAGTCAGGAATGCGGATATCGTCGTAACGGAGACGACATCGAGAACCCCATTCCTCAGACGCGCCTGGCTCAAGGATAACGCGACTGTAATTCAGATGAGTTCATATGAAATCGACGACGACGTTCTTCTCAGCGCGGACAGGGTGGCTGTGGACAACTGGGAGCAGTTAAGCCGCGGAGCTGGAACTCTTGTCAAAAAATTGGCCGACGAGGGCAGACTGAAGAGAGAGGACGTTGCTGAGATTCACGAACTCGTCTCCGGAAGAAAACCGGGACGGTGCGGCGACGACGAACTGACCGTCGCGTGCCTGCATGGCGTCGGCGCCATCGACGTAGCCGTGGCCAGCAGAATTTACGAGACGGCGATCGAGAGGGGAATCGGTCAGGTTCTCTCGCTCTGGGATAACCCGCTCTGGGTTTAGATTTTTAATAATACTTTAAGCGACGGAAGTGGACCGAGGCGCGTCCACTTCCGCCAAGAGTTTTATTTTATTTCTCATCTTTCGCGGTAGCCCAACATAAACTGGATGCGTTTCACCATCCTAAACTGGCGGGCAGGATTATAAACGACAACATCGCAAATCTGACAAGCGACGAAAGAGTCTGATATAATACGTTATCAACAAATATTGAGCTTTTGAACGGAGATGGTAATAGTGATTCTTTCCAATGCTCAAAATTCAGCGGCAGAGACAACTTCGCGGACACACAGACATAAACTTCCATCCATTACAAATTTATCCTTCCGGTCTTTCGTCTTCTTCTCACTGATATTCGCGGCTGTCTTTCTCCGCGCGCCCTTTGCCTTGGCCGCAAACTCGTGGATCCGCCCTAATATGGTCATCGACACTTTTGCGACCGGGGATCTTGGCACTGTGATAACGACTATGTTATCGGGCGATGTTTCCGCGGATATCACGTCTCTGACCGTGAGCGGGACAGCCATGGACGATACGGATTTCTCGTCCGTCAGAACTTTGAGTTCGATAGTGACGATAGACATATCGGGAGTGCCTATAACCGCTCTGCCGGATTATGCGTTTGACGGTTGCGCAGGCCTGACGTCGATAGACCTGCCACCCGGATTGACCTCGATTGGCAATATCGCGTTCAGCGGTTGCGCAGGCCTGACGTCGATAGACCTGCCGCCTGGATTGATCTCAATTGGCGACGCCGCGTTTGACAGTTGTACAAGCCTGGCGCTGACGAGCCTTCCAACCGGATTGATCACGCTTGGCAGCAGCGCGTTTTACAATTGTGAAAGCCTGGCGCTGACGAGTCTTCCGGCCGGAGTGATCTCAATTGACGTTTATGAGTTTTTTGGTTGCAAGAGCCTGACACAGCTGGATATGTCCTCTTGTACGGTTCCGACCGTTATCGGCTATAAGGCGTTTGAAGGCTGTACCTCGCTCGCGGCCATAGCGATACCGCCGGCTCTGACGGATATCGGCTCCGAAGCGTTTAAAGATTGCGCCTCGCTCAAGTCCGTCGCGATGTCGCCAGCTTCGCCGCCAGTTATTTCTTCCTACGCTTTCGATGGTACAGCGAGCGACCTGATCTTTCTGGTGCCGGACACGTCTTCATATGCGATGTGGACGCCGCCGGCAGGCTCTAAAATCACAATGTCCGACGGCTCCATCACTCCGACGGGCTCGACGACCGTATCAACCGGGGAGAGCATATCGTTTTCGTGCATGGAGATTGCCGGAGCGTCGTATCAATGGGAGAGGGAGACGAGCCCGGGATCTTGGACGCCCTTGAGCGGAGCCGTGAGCAGGACTTATTCCAAAAGCGGCGCCAGCGCGTCGGACAGCGGTAGCTACCGCGCGAAGATTACGTTTGGGACAGTAACGCCGTTTCTCACGGCATCCATAAGCCTGACCGTTACGACCGCGCCGCTACCGGATTTCACCGTCACATTCGACTCTCAGGGAGGCAGCGCGGTGGCGTCGCTTCCTAATGTAACATCCGGCTCGACGATAACCGCCCCGGCGCCTCCGACCAAAGCAGGCTATTCATTCGGCGGCTGGTACAAGGAATCAGCCTGTGTCAACGAGTGGGATTTTTCCACGGACACGGTGACGGCAAATATTACGCTCTATGCGAAATGGACGGCGACCTTCACCGTCACGTTCGACTCCCAGGGAGGCAGCGCGGTGGCGTCGCTTCCGAACGTGACATCCGGCTCGACGATAACCGCCCCGGCGCCTCCGACCAAAGCAGGCTATTCATTCGGCGGCTGGTACAAGGAATCAGCCTACGAAAACGTCTGGAATTTTCCCACCGACACGGTGACGTCCGGCATCACGCTCTACGCTAAGTGGACGCCGGGTTCCGGTGACCTGGCCGCGGAGTCCATCGAGATCTCCGGCTTTCCGCTGACATTAGCGCCCGGCGGCAGCTTTGCCATCACCGTGACATACGCTACTGCGGACGGCTCGTCTCCGAGCCCAGCGCCGAATATCAGAGTGCTGTTTGACGCCCAGAGCGCCGCGCTCGTGAGCGCCGATGTCCTCTCGCCGTACAGCGTCCGGATAACAGCGCTGCCGCAGGAACCGAGGGCATCCGCCTCTCGCGCTGCCCCCCTGGGCTCGATATACGGCAAGGCTCTGATCGGTTTCGAGGCTTCTCAGACACTCTCCGACGGCTCAACTGTCAGTAAGAGCGCGGAGAAAGTTCTCGTGGTGGCCGACGACCTCCCGACATCCTTGGCAATAACAGACCCTGTAGTGGAGAGCTTCGAGGAGGCTAATAGACAGCTCATATCCAGCGAGATCGTGATTCTGCCGGGCAACACACAGCAACCCATGAAAGACCTCCCCTCCGACTGGCAGTTTGTCAATAATCTCGACAACGCGGACATCTACGTGCGTAAGCCGGACGGATCCAAGCTGCCTGACTGCTATGTCCCTACGGGAAAGGACGCCGCTGACGTAACAATCGATATATCTCGCGCGGTCTCCTCCGGCAGGAAGGGCATAGTGCCCATGACATACAGAGTGACGGTGAACTTCGACGACCTGGCGAGCGCGCTGGGATCATCCATGGCCTCCCAGATACTGGCGAATCCGCGTGATCACCTCGACGACATATTCAAGTACTACGTAATACAGAAGGAGATTCACCAGGGAGAACGGACGGGCTGGTATACCCGTCTGGTGGATGGGATACTGACTCCTCAGAGGGCAATTGAACTCGGTATACTGGAGATAACTGGTGGGAGCGCGCTCGATATTACCCTGTCATATTACGTCTTAGACGACACTCTCCTTGAGGCGTACGAGAGCGGGAGTTATCTCATAGTCCCCGACGGATCGAACGACAACTCGATAGTGGACCCAATATGGCTGAACCGATGGAAGGACGGATTCGCTCCTGGAGATAACTCGCTGGAGGGCGGAGGCAACAGCGGCGGCGGAGGCTGTAATGGAGGAGCGGCGGCCCTGGCGGTGGTTTTCATTGCCGCACTCATCAGAAAGAGCAATCCGCGGCTGAGGCGTCTTTTTACCATACTGCTGCTTATTTCTGTTTCGATTCTGTCATGGGCAGCTTCATGCGAGTCCGCGGTCTTTGCCGACAACGATGAGCCCAAGGGGCATGTTGAGACCGTGGAGGGCAGCCTCTCTGCCACGCGGGACATGGCGAGAGTAGACCTCGTGGCCGGGTCCAATATATACGAGTATGACATCTTAGAGACCGATCCGACCGGTTCCGCGGTGATTCGTTTTCTGGACGACTCTATACTGGAGATGGGGAGCGGCGCCAGGATCGACATCAAAGAGCTGGTCTTCAGCAGCGAGAGAAACCGCTTCAATGTCGGCCTGGTTCACGGAGTTGTCAGGGTGATAACCGGAGCGATAGTCAAATTCAACCCGAGAGGATTCAAGCTGACCACCCCTAAGAGTTCGATAGGCATAAGGGGCACGACGCTGTTCGTCGAGGTTACTGAGAGATACGAGCGCGTGACGGTGGAAGAGCTGAGCGATGCCAGCTATGTCACGCACACGAACACCGACAGCAAGGAGAGCTTTTCGATGACGCTGGTACAGGACTCGGTAACGGTAAGCTCAGTCGAGGTCACAGACCCGATAACCGGGAGGGTTGACATAATCACAGAGACTACGACTCAGGGCGCGGGCGTGATTGAGGGCATCCGAGGCCCCGACGGCAGAACCGGGAGAGAGAACAATCAGTTGTCCAATGGTGGAAATAAGGGAGACGGCGGAAGAAGCAAGACGGGAAGTTCTGGCGGCGCTCCCGGCAACGGTTCGAACGGAAGCGGTTCGGGCGGCTGCGGCGACAGCAACAGCTCGCCCGGAAAGTGAGCAAAGCCTAAGGACGCGCCAACTTCCCCATAAACAGGATAGTTCCGCTCATTTCATCTCTGATGGTGAACAAAAAGGGGTGATCCGCGCGGAATATCACTGGATCGGCAGTATCAAGCATCGCCGATGAGCGGCTTATGGCGATTGCTGTCGCGCCGGCGGCCTCTGTCCCATCTTCGTCAACATTTACAAACGCGGCGTGTATCGCGTCGCTTATAAAGAGATCCCTTTCGCCGTTTATCCCGGAGAAGTCGGCCGAGGAGGGATTAAACGCGGCGGGCGCTCCTAGCTCGCCGATTGTTTTATTCAAGCTGAACTTGCTCTCTATTTTGAACCTCGGGACTGACAGCTCCACTCTCCTTCGCTCCGTGTCATTCATCGAGATATTCAAGTTCCCAGAGACAAAGGCCTCCTCCAGCGCGTTTATTCCCCCGCGTTCCTTCGGCAGTATCAGCGTCATGGAGTAAGCTCCCCTCAGATACGGAACCTTTACGGCTTGAATCATGCCGTTCTCGAAGTACTCGTATGCCCCGGTGTTCTTCATAATCTGAGCCTGGGAGACAACCCCGGTATCTGTGTAAAATTCCGCGGTCTCAGTCGTCTCCTTTAAAAAGGGCGACAACCATCTCGCCTTGAAATAAACGCCGTTAGCCAATACCATCGCCGTATTGGCATCGAGCGCGCCATCCGCGATCAGATCACGAATCTTACCCTTCGTTCTGCTCTCCGTCCACTCGTTTATCCTGTTTTTGGCGGCGCCGGGGTTGTTTTTAAAGTCCTGAGGCCGTATTTCGGCCTTGTAGTTTTCGTCAAGTATTCTTACAAAAGGATCAAGCATCTTGAATCCCTTGCGGGGCCAGATTGAGTTTGCCACGACGAGTTCGCCCGCATCCTCCGGAGCGCCCAGAATGTTCCGCGTGAGAATCTCATTGGACTGGTGTATGCCCTCTCCAAACCCGAACACGTCACTCAACTCGGCCGCCGTCTCACCGGCCGCGCCGGCGTATGTCATGGCAAACGCTAACGAGACGCTGTATGGAGAGAAGCACAGGTTTTCGCCCCGCGCCGCGAGCTTGCCGTACAGCTTCGCCGCAAGCCCATTCACAGCGCCGGCGGAGAGGCTGCCGCCACCTTGCCGCGCGCCGTCTGACGCGGAGCTGAAGACAGTCAAAAAGAGAGCGCCGGTTATCAAAATACTGACAAGAGACCTCTTCAAATCAATTCCTCCCTACATAAAATAATCAGCCATCGGGTGAGATCGCCTGGCGGCGGTTACGGCAAGCTGAATCCCCTCCCGCAGGAACGAAAGCGGCGCGACGTCCTCGGGCAGTTCTCTTCCCACCACCACCGTCCTTCCCATTATAAACAACGACTCGTCTGGCCATACGCCCTCCGCCCTTATGTCATAGGGGGCGGTTTCAAGTTGGAGCGTATTCCACAATTCAGAGGCAACGCGGTCAAAGAGCTTCTTCGTTGGGGCACTGTCAGGACCGCGCCATACGACGGCGCCATCAATGGTCAGCGTCAGGTCTCCTGAAACAGCTTCGTATTCGACCCGAGGCCGCAAGAGACCAAGAGAGTGTTTCCTGTTCACCGGGATGGAATGCTCCTCCATATACTTGATTGCGGCGGCAATTCTTTCATCGATCTCGGGGTGAGTCTGATATATCCCAGGGTCTATGTGCGCTCGCTTTAAACGCTCCTCCTTCAGGCGCTCCTGAAGCGTGATCATGCCCACTGGGTTGTAGCCTGCGCCCGCGAGAGCGTCTATACCCCTGGAATCAGCCTCCATCTCCAGGTCTATGCTGTAAGCGCCCATAACAGCGACCTGCAGCGCGCTCGCGGCGATTATGGCCGCGCCCTCACCCCTGCTCAATATGGCCGCGGCGAGGGTCAGCAGAGTCATTCTGTCATTTCTGGCGGTTTGAATCATCACATGCTTCCTGTCCGCGTGGACCATCTCGTGCGCGATGACCCCCGCTAATTCGAGGTCGGTCTTTACAAAATCAAGTATACCCGTGGTTACGTACATCGTCCCCCCGGACAACGAAAAAGCGTTTACCATCTCCTGATCTACAATCCTGACGTCGTATAGAAGTTTTCTGCTCATGAAGGGCTCGAGACGGGTCACTATGGTCTCGACACGGGCCTGAAGCGCTGGATCTTTGATAACCCTCCAGTGGCTCTCTATCTCCTCTATGCCTCTCCTTCCAAGACGAACTTCCTGAGGGGTGGCGTCGCTTGAGACAACCACGGCGGCATCCGCCGACATAACCGCAGAGGCTGGCTGGAACTCCCCTGCGGCGAAAAAGAATATTATCGTTGACAAGATTATCGAGCGGAGCTTGACGGATAACATCACCCGTACATCTTGGCTCAGGAGAACCGCCCCCATCCCGAGAAGGTTGATTGAACGGCAGACGGACGCCACTATAAAGAGCGGTCGCAAGCACTCGGTTTCACTATCGGCATCCGTAAATAAGAGTGGCGCTGTTTCGCGAATCGATCAACAGATCGAAGCCATACCCTTGGAGTAGCCCTTCATGGCTACTCGATTTCTCCCAATCGCGAGGAGTTTTTTGCGCATCTCCGCGAGATTTATCTCAAGTTTACCCCTGATCTTGTCCTCTCGGTTCAGGAGATTCTGCCCTAGCTCTCTGATCTCATCAATACGCTTTACAATCTTGTTGTACCCTTTTTCCCCTATGCTCGAAGCGATGGCATTCCAGAAGACCGGTCCTTCTCTGCCCTCGGAGATTCCCAGCATATTTGAAACTTTATTCCAGCTTTCGAGCAGGACCTCCTGCCTCGATATTATCGACTGTTTTTCCTCGAGTATCCTCAGGAGTCCCTCCATATCGGACGTGTCCACCTTCTCTTCTTCTGTGTCCACCAAGGACTCCAGCGATTTATAGAGACAGAGTTCCTCGTCTATCAGCGAATTTACAATCGCGAAAAGCTCAGTAGGCAAAATTAGTCCCTCCCGCGCGCGGCGCAGCCGCCGGCTGTTTTTTCTCCTTCGATTCCATCTTCAGTTTCGTGATCGCCTCAATCCAAGTGGACTTCAGCTCTTCCAACATCTGACGAACCATCCTGACAGGGACCGCATCCTTTTTTACATTAGCGTCAACGAGTTGATAATACATATAATCGTACAACTTCATGAGAGAGACAGCGACTTCTCCACCCTGCTCCAGATTGAGAGTCACCATCAATTCCCTCACGACGGACTGCGCCCTGATCAGGTTTGTATGAATCTGTTCCACGTTGTTCGTCACAATGGCCTTTTCGGCAGCGTTGCACGACCTTATTCCAATATCGTACGTCATTATGAGCAACTGCTCCTTGGATGCCATCTGAATCTGATTGATTCTGTAAGTATCCTGAGCCTGTTGCGCAAAACGTTCATCCATATCAAACTCGCCTCCTCATAATATTCTCGGACGTAAATCCCCGCAGGATTAGAGCTTGACTTTATAACCCGCGATCATCCTTCACGCCTAGGCTGATATAGTGCTTTCGCAGTATATTACTATAGTTTCGGCATTTCGCATATGATATTTAGACGGTCTTTTTGAACTTGCGGCTGATAGTGGAATATGTGCTTCAGATGTAATAAACTGGTCGGGATGAGAGGATTTGAACCTCCGACCACCTGCACCCCATGCAGGTACGCTAGCCAGACTGCGCTACATCCCGACGGCACGGATATTGTATCGTTCTTTATCTCATTGGTCAAGCAAAACAGCCACGAAGGAGACAATCCAAAAACATATGCCTCAATCTCCAGAGACAAAAGCATAAAACTCATGCTGGGGACTGCCCCTTCAATCTTTTTAACGTACCCCAACAGAATAGCGTCGCATACCGGATACGAGTAAATAATTTCTCCCGTCATAATCTGCCCGTCAGAACGCATAGGTGTTGCGCTTAAATTTATGATTTTGGCTTTTGGAAATTTTGTGCGCGGATTATCTCAACTTGAAACTACATTATGATGGGTTTCATCGAAAATAATCAGATCGAAAATTCGCTATCGCACATACTCAGCATACAAATTTTCTTCCGGCAAGTTCATATCTCCAGTGAATTTAAACTCCTAAATAATTATTTTACGTATTCGTGTATAATATTTTTGATAACTTTCTGTGCCCCTTCAATGCCGGACATTTCAATTAACCGATTATAATCTGTAATTTCATCACCTGTAAATACAATAGAAATGATTCGTTGATATTTCCCTGCAATGTGCTCATATTTTTCAGGGTAAGCCCAAAAACACTTGACACAGTAAGCGATAACTTTCTTTTCCCAATTCGCGCAATGCTCACACGTCCATGACTTAGCTCTATTTGCGGAAGGTGAGAGTAACATATACAAATCAATGTCATGTTCATCTTGTTCCCCACCAATTTCATAGGGAATACGATGGTCTACTTGCAACAAATTTTCATCCATTGTTTCAAAATAGACGAAACATTTTGAGCCATATCTCTCAATAAGAGCTTGTTTTAATGTTTTGGATGAAGCGGTTCTGCCTGTTGATTTTGACAGCATGTTTTTAGCTTCATCTGGATTGCCAAACTTGTATGCCGCTATACTTCTTCTATCGGTTCCTTCAATGCGATATGTTACGAGTGGTATGCCATGTTCCCTCACATCCCTCACTGCCCGTGGTGGATGGTTATATCCGTATGTGTCTTTTAACTCCTGTGAGGTAATGAAACCATGTTCTAAAATATGCTGAATCACAGTACGAGGGCGCTTGGCCTCTACAGAGTTTAACAGTTCGAGGAACTCTTTTGGGTATTTTATATTCACCCTGCACACTCTATTAAAGACATTTGTCTAGGAGCATAACAGAATGTCCCTGCTAGATTTTCGCTTACATATAAAGCCTCAAATGTTGTATTTCGCTTACCTAATAAAGTTGCTTGTGTTGACAACCCCGCGTTAAGTAAAAATTTAGTACATTTTAGACTTTGTGGTAAATCATTTCCATATTCTTTGTCGCCACATTCACCATCATAACTGATGATGTAGTCAACGCCTTTTTGATTAAGAATTTCAATAGAATTTGAGAAATCATCAAAATTAACACCTGCGAAATATCTATTATCCTTTCTGTTCGAAACTCCCTGGTAGGGGGGATCCATATAAACCAAATCACCATGTCTAGCCATTTCAAAAACGTGATGATAGTCCACAGCAGAAAAAATAGCTTTACCTTTCAGTAAGACATAAATAGCATAAACATTTTCCGCAATATTTTGTGGATTTGTGCCATGTCGTCTCTTGTCTGGAGACTGGTTAAATTTCCCGTTTTTACCATAGCGAACAGCACCTTTAACACAACGCGCAAGAAGATACAACATATTCTCTGCCGTTTGCTCTCCTTCATTAAAGCAATTTCTGACATGGTAAAAATGTTCAAGGTGACCGCCAGGGTATTCAAACTGTTTTTCCCAAATTTTGGTGTATTTTTTCACCAACTCGGCAGGGTTATTTACCACAGCTTGTAGTATTCGAACGATAGGCTCGTTTATGTCATTGATATAATATTGTTCCGCTCGTTTCTCTTTTGCCGCCGCAATAGTTATGGCAGCCATTCCTGCAAAAGGTTCGAGCAGACGGTTAAACTTGTGCGGCATATATTGAAGTATCTGTGGTGCAAGAAGCCTTTTGGAGCCTTGGTATTGAATTATGTGCGGAATTTTTCCGTTCATTATACTATCATCCCACTTAGTGCCTTCATTGATGTTTCGTCAACTATGACGATCCAAGTATATCATTTGGGCAGAATGGTAAGGTTATTTTTCGGCGCTGATCTCAACCACCTTGAGTCTCCTGATTCCCTTTGGCACGCGCACGGAGACCTCGTCTCCCACGGCCTTCCCGATAATCGCTTTACCCACCGGGCTGGATACAGATATTTTGTTCTCCTTTGGGTCGGATTCCTCCGTGCCCACCAGCATATATGTATACATCGAACCCTTGTCCATGTCCTGAATCATGATTGTCGTTCCGAGGTTTGCGTGGCTTGTGTCTATGTCGTCGAAATCAACGACCTTTGCCTTGTTCAATTTGTACTCAAGCCTGCTGATGCGACCCTCAAGCTTCTCCTGCTCTTCCTTTGCTACATGATACTCCGCGTTTTCGCTCAGATCTCCGAAGGCTCTGGCTTCCTCCAGTTTTGTAGCGATCTCCAGTCTTTTATCCGTTCTCAGTAAGCTGAGTTCATTTTTTAATTTTTCATAACCGCTTCTCGTCATAACTTCAACATCCGATCCGTTCTTCTGAATCGCCATCTCCGCATCCCACCCATATATTCATAGATATCAGCAGGTCATAAAATGACCACTGTCAACGTAATATTTTATCAAAAATATCTCATAACGGCAAATCTAGTGGTTTACAACCAAATTCTTGAGGGGGTCAATTCCTGATGTCGCTATAGGGTCGATTCTTCCTGCCGTTTGACACAAGAAAGGCGGTAGTCTCTTAAATTGACAGCGGTGTTCTCAAGTCTATTTAATTGCTTCAACATAGCAACTCATCCTCGGCTCCGTTTGATCGAAGTCCCTGCCGCACATATGAGGAGTCATGCTCCCAGTGTACTTAGATTCAATAATATGGCTAAACCCGGCTTCTTCCAAATAAAGTTTGCATTTTTCGAAATCCCACCAATTTATATGATCTCCGGGATAATCTGATCTAAATTCTAAGTTTTCTGTTAAAAAATCCGTAAATTCCTTCCTGGAAAAGCGTTCGAAACTAAGTTTTAGGGTTTCTTCATCAATAGGGTTTTGTGCGTATCGATAGAACCTTGACTTTGGAGTAGCTATTTCACGCACGAGAAAATCGATGTTTGAAATTGATTGTATTGGTTGATTGACATATTTTTCAGAGTTAAACCACTCCATTCGCCAAAACCAAAAATCTTGATTCGACAGAGTTGCATTGTATAAAAATTTCGAATCCGGAAAAG
>JAIRWR010000115.1 GCA_031268885.1 Synergistaceae bacterium | reverse complement strand
GCTCTTCTTGAATTGTCTATTACCGCCATCCCTCCGTTGCTCAACCCAAGCGTGACAATGGCGGTGTCGATGTCGCCCGCCTCTCCGATCGCTGGATCGACAAGAACAGCGCCCGCCGCGTACACCTCCGTCACCTCCGAACCGGATAGATAGCGCACCATGTCGAAGTCGTGAATCATCATATCGAGGAAGAGGCCGCCCGAGACCTTGATGTATGGGATAGGAGGCGGGGACGGATCGCGCGATGTGATCTTAATCATCTGGATATCTCCGACCCTGCCCCGTTCGACCGCGCGGCGCACCGCCCTGAAGTTGTGATCGAACCTTCTCTGAAAACCGACCTGGTATCTTATGGAGCTTCCCGCAAGGGCGCGCAGCACGGCATCGATCTTATCCAGATCGTGGTCTATCGGTTTTTCGCAGAAGACGTGCTTCCCCGCGCCGATCGCCTCGATCGATATGGCGGAGTGCGTGTCCGTCGAGGAACATATCAGGACAGCTCCGATATCGGCGTCGTGAATGATCTCCCGGTGATCCTTCGAGACAATCGGAATCCCAATGGACCCTGCCCATTCGGCGGTCTCCTCGCTCATGTAAGGATCGGCAATAGCCCTCACCCTCGCCCCGCGCGTCATCTGTATGCCCTCGGCATGTATCCGTCCTATGCGTCCGGCTCCTATAATTCCAATGTCAATCATGCTTTTAACCCTTCTTTAGTCGGGCCGTCCTCCGTCCACAGCTCGACGGGCGAACGGCCCTCAGGTCTTTGATTTCAAACTGGCATCAATGCCAGTTCAGGTACTCCTGAGCATTATCTTTTGTCACCATGACACATCCCGTGTCAACTTCGGCCTCCGGCTTTTTACCGTTGGTTATGAACTCGTACGCGGCCTCTATTCCAAGCTGCGCCATTCTGCCCGGCGCCTGCGCTACCGACGCGTGCATGATGCCGTCGATGATTCCCTGCGCGGATGACGGCGCTCCGTCAAAGCCAATGACCGTGATCTTGTCGGAGAGCCCGCGGGCCTTTACCGCTTCGCCAGCGCCCATCGCCATCTCGTCGTTTGTGCAGTAGAGTACCTTGATATCGGGGTTCGCGGTGAGCAGGTTCTCGGCCTGAGACATGCCCTGCGCCCTGTCGGAGTACGCCGGAGTCACGTTGCCGGCAACGGACAGACCCGCAAAGCCCTTGATGCCTTCGAGGAAACCGTTAACGCGGTCCTCGTGGGTTTTGTTGCCGGGCGTGCCGGTGATGATGGAGATCTTTCCGGAGCCGATATTTTTGCCGACCCACTCGCCAGCCAGCTTCCCTCCGGCAAAGTTGTCAGTGCCGATGAACGACGTTACATCTCCGCCGTTCGCGTTTGTGTCCAGACAGAAGACGAGGATGCCAGCCTTGTTCGCCGCCTCGATGGAGGATACGATCTCCGTAGTGCCGCATGGCACAATCAGGATTGCGTCGACCTTCTTCTCAAGCATGGTCTCGAACATCCCGATCTGCTCTTCGATCTTCGTCTCATCCGGGGGAGCGATGCACTCCAGCGTGATGCCGTATCTGTCGCTCGACTCCTGGGCGAATTTCTGCATTGCCACGAAGTATGGGTTTGTGAGCGTTTTGGGGAGCAGCGCGAAGGTCAGTTTTTTTCCGTCCGCGGCTTGAGCTGGGGTATCACACACTGCCAGAGTCAACGCGAAACACAGGACAAATAGTACAGCCGTCAATCTCTTCATTACTTGTCTCCTCCTTTGGATTCGGTTCAAGATGTCAAAAAAACTCCGCCCATGCCTATAGCCACGTCGCTATTCCGCCCATTTACGCCCCCTCTCGTACAGCTCCCGCCCTGGTGTCTCAAGAGTCAGCTCACCCTGCTCGCCTCGATGCGCTTGCGGAGGATGTCGATGCTCACAGAGACTACGATGACCATGCCTATTACTATCGACTGCCAGTACGTTGAAATCTGCAGCAGCACCATGCCGTTTCTGATGAGGGCGACGACCACCGCCCCGATAATGCTGCCGATCGCGCTGCCCTCGCCCCCGACTATGGATGTGCCCCCTATTACCGCCGCCGCAACTGATTCGAGCTCGTAGCTCTCGCCGGCTATCGGCTGGGCGGACCCCAGCCTCGATATGTAAAGAATCGCCGCTATGGCCACACAGACGCCGGATATCAGATAAGCCTTTATTCGATTCGCCGATATCCTGACGCCGGATATCTTAGCGGCCTCCTCGTTGGAGCCGAGCGCGAAGATATAGCGGCCAGTGGCGGTCTGGGAGAGTATGAATTGCGCGGCCAGCGCGACGGCGACGAAGAGATACACCGGAATGGGTATGCCGAACAGGGACTCGACCCCGACGACGCGAAAGGCTCTCATCTTTATGTCGATGGGCGTGCCGTTTGTTATGAGCAGCGCCACTCCCCGCATGGCGCGCATCGTTCCGAGCGTCATTATGAACGCCGGCACTCCCAGGAAGGCCACCACCGCTCCGTTCAGCACGCCGACCGCGGCGCCCACGGCAATGCCGGCGGCGACCGCCAGGAATATACTCTCGGTGTCGCGGATGACTATGCCGACCACTATCGCGACGACCGCCAGCACCGAGCCCTGAGAGAGGTCGATGCCGCCGGTGATTATGGCGAAACTCATTCCAACCGCCATGATGGCGTATGTCGAGGACTGCCGGAGAACGTTCATTATATTCGAACTCGTGAGGAATGTGTCCGGTTTGATGATCGACATTGCGGCAAAGAGCACAATCAGGGGCACAACGGCTGAGAACCACGGATCGTTTGTAAAACTAAGCCTCTGTCTCAAGGTGTTTTTTTCAGTCGCCATTATCGAACCCCTCCGATCGCGTACTTCATGATGCTCTCCTGTGTGGCCTCCCGCCGGCCGATCTCTCCGGCTACCCTGCCCTCGCACATGACGACCACACGGTCGCATACGCCAAGTATCTCCGGCAGTTCCGAGGATATTACGATGATGGCCGCGCCATCCCTCGCCAGGTTATTGATGATTTTATAGATCTCACTCTTCGATCCGACGTCGATGCCGCGGGTGGGCTCGTCGAATATGTAAACCCTGGTCTGAGCGCAGAGCCACTTTGAGAAGACGACCTTCTGCTGGTTCCCGCCGGAGAGAAATTTTGCCAGGCGCTCGATGGATGGGGTCTTTATGGAGAGCATCTCCTTGAACCCGTTGACCGCGATGGCTTCGAGGCTCTTTCTGAGAGCGCCGAACCTCTTAAATTTTCTCAGGGTCGGCAGAGTGACGTTCTCACGGACCGGCTTCGTGAGGAGCAGTCCCTCGCGCTTTCTGTCCTCCGGCAGGTACGCGATTCCCATCTTTATGGCGTCGCTAGGCGATCTGATGTCGGCAATCTCCCCGGCGATTCGAACGGTCCCGGACTTTTTGGGGAGCATGCCTATTATCGCCTTCGCGGCAGACGTCCTGCCGGACCCCACGAGCCCGGCAAGGCCGAGCACCTCGCCGGCGCGTACATTGAACGATACGTTGTAGATGGTCTTGGCCACGGTCAGGTCATCGATCTCCAAGATTACGCCGCCAATTTCGACATCCCGCTTAGGGAATTTTTCGTCCAGCGCGCGGCCGACGATCATGTTTATTATGTCGTCGAGCTTCACTGTCTTCAAATCGGGCAGCAGCCCTATGTAATGCCCGTCGCGAAGCACCGAGGCGCGGTCGCCGATGAACTTAATCTCCTCCATCCTGTGGGAGATATAGATGAAGGTGATCCCCTTCTCGTTCTTGAGCTTGTTTACAATAGAGAATAAGTTGTCGATCTCATGGTCGGATAGTGCTGACGTCGGTTCGTCTAAGATGATTATGGATGGTTCCTGAGAGAGAATCTTCACTATCTCCACTATCTGCTGCTCGGCAACGGAGAGGTCTCGTACCATGGCTCGCGGGTCAATGTCGATCCCCATCTCGCCGATCCAGCGTTGGCACTCGATATAAGTCCTCCTCCAGTCAATAGTTCCGAATCTGTTCTTTATCTCGCGCGAGAGAAAGACGTTTTCCGCCACAGTGAGGTGGGGAACCAGGCTGTTCTCCTGGAATACCGTCCCTATGCCCATCTTCCTGGACTGAAGTATGTCCTCCGGCAGAATCTCCCTCCCATCCAGGATGATTCTGCCTCCATCCGCCTTGTACACTCCGGTAAGTATTTTGATGAGCGTCGATTTGCCAGCTCCGTTCTCGCCCAGCAGCACGTGAACTTCGCCGCGGCGAATGTCGAATGTGATATCCGACAGAGCCCTGACTCCAGGGAAGATCTTCGAAATATTCTCAAAACGAAGGATTACGTCTCCACTCTCCAAAAGACCACCTCCCTTTCAATCTTCGTCAATATCATCGTGCGGATCGCGTCAACCCGCGCCCGAACAGTGCTAACACCCCCGCGGCCTCCCATGAACACTCGTTTGCCGCCTGTCCGCGGCGCGGGTTGGCACGGCGTGTCATAGGTTAGCGGCGATAACTACCTTCATGCTATCCTCGGCCATGCTTTTTTTGATGGCATCCTCAGCCTGATTCAGAGGGTAGATGTGAGTCACAAACTTCTCCCACGGGAACCAGCCGAGAGATCTCTCCATCATCTCCATGCACGGCAGATACGCGTTGTGAGCATGGTTGCACATTCCCACGATACGCAAGTTTTTGGCGCATATCTCGTGGATGTTGATCGGAACGGAGCCCGCGTCCACAAAGTTGCCGGGTTCGATATACATTCCGGCCTTTCTCAGCATACGCAGGCCCTCGGGCACGACGGACGGATGTCCCACGCATTCGATCACGAGATCGGCTCCTCGGCCCCTCGTCTCTCGCATAACGAGGTCCAGCCGTTCGTCCTCGGTGGTGTTCTTTGAATTTATAGATATGTCAGCGCCGAACTCCTTAGCGAGGCCGAGCCGGTAGTCGGAGACGTCTGTGACTATGATCTTGCCCGCGCCCATCATCCTCGCCTTGATCACGTGGGCGAGGCCCAGCGGACCCACTCCCTGCACGACAATGGTGTCGTTGAAGTTAAAGCCCTCCAGCGAGAACGAGTTGAACTCCTTGGCCTTGTCGAGGGTCCATGTGACGCAGATGACCTCGGTCAGCACCGCGACCCTATCCGGCAGGCCATCGGGGATTTTATAAAGCCTTGAATGAGGCTCTATGTAGATATACTCCGAAAATCCACCGTACAGGTGATTGCCGTCATTGCAGGAACGCATGTTCCCGTATGAAAAGAGCATCTTCTCGCACCAGGGGTAATTGGGCATATTCTTGCAGTACCAGCATTCGCCGCAGACCACGTCAGGACACATCGTAACGCGGTCGCCCGGCTTCAGTGTGCTGCCGTCATATTCGAGCGTGCGCGCGCCGATGTCGTCTATCTCCTCAATGATCAGCACATTCTCGTGTCCCTGTATGATGGGATAGGGAATACGGATCTCGTTTTTGGTGCCCTTGTTCTGAACGCTTTCACCCTTGAAGCTGTGCTTGTCGGTTCCGCATACGCCGGACATCACCATTTTGGCTATCGCCGCGCCCTTGCCGAGCTTGGGCATGTCGAACTCCTGAAGTTCTATCCGGCCTGGTTCCACAAGCACAGCCGCTCTTACCTTCTGTGACATTCCGCAATCCCCTCCAATATCCAGATTTCACAGAATCTACAGGTACTCATGTAACACCAAAGCGACCACGCCGCTCTTCTTCTTGCGCAAGGTATTCATGCCCCTCTTTTAGCTGTCGTGATAATAATCTTTAATACGCCATATATGTGAGGAGGTTGCCATCAGTAGAAAGCTTATGACAATTATACGATACCTACAGGCTGATGGCTATAGACAACATGTGAAATTTAATCAACCCTGTAAGGAAGGAAGGCGCCTGGCGTCAAACGCCTGCATCAGGAATCCGAAAATTCTGACAAGGCGGAATATATCTTCGGCCATATGTTCGGAGTTGGAGAGTTCAAAGTTCGTAAATATCATGCCGAATTCAGATATCGCGCTGGAAAGCGCTGCACTACTAATCGAGAAGATTCGCGGACTCATGGACTGACGTTCCGCTGGCTTGAGGTCCTGAAGTCTCAAGAGGGCGAAGCCTCGCTCATGCCGCGGCTTCGCCCAATAATTTTGTAATTTTTAAAGCAGATGGACCTCCAGGACCTGTTTTTTGTAATCGAAGCCCTCTATCTGAAGGTAATACTCCGCACAGTCAACAAGCGCTTTTGCGGGGGTGAGCCCGATTATCTCGCTGCCCGTTATGGAGACGCCCCATCGCCGCGCCTCGGCCCTGATGGCCTCGAATACCCTGTACAGCGGGGTTCCCTCGTAGTTAACCATGTTTATCGAAACCTGCGCTATGCCGCGGTCCTCCAGCATCACTCCGAGGGCCTTGCAGTACTTGAATCCGCCGCTCGAACCCCTGATAGTTTTGGCTATCTCGGAGGCAATCTTCACGTCCGGCGTGTTCAGATTAACGTTGAAAGCCACGAGAGGCTGACGCGCGCCTATCGCGGTGATGCCGGCGGTGGGGTGCATCCGCCTCTCCCCGTAGTCGGGGGCCCAATCGTCCCGCAGCAATTTCTCAGGCATCCCCTCGAACTGTCCCTTTCTGACCGCCGCCAGGTTGGTTCGCTCTGGTTTTGCCGCGGAGTTCTCGTACAAGAAGCTCGGTATCTCAAGTTCCTTCCAGATTCTCTCCGCTACGCGCTTAGACAGATCGACGCACTCTTCTATGGAGATCTCCTTGACCGGCACAAAGGGCATGACGTCGGTCGCTCCCATCCTGGGGTGTTCTCCCGAGTGCTCCCTCATGTCTATCTTCTCGCTCGCCAGCTTGCACAGGCGGAACGCGGCCTCCGCAATCCCCTCGGGACTGCCGACCATAGTAAAGACGCTCCTATTGTGGCTCGCGTCGGAAGAGTGATCCAGCAGGGTGACGCCCCGCACGCTCCCGGCTTCGTTTACAAGGGCGTCGATTACATCCTGCCTGCGCCCCTCGCTGAAATTTGGTATGAACTCGACAATTCTCGCCACTTACAATCCAGCTCCTCTCTGATGATAAATCTCACAGATGGAATTTTAACAGGAGATCGGGCCATCTCAAACAAAAAACAAACAAAAAACATACAGATAGCGTTATGCCTTTATCTCTTTCAGAAATGATACGCCGACGGGAAAATATCTGCCGAAAACATCGGCTATCGTCGCCGCTATATCAGAAAAACTCGCGCGAACTCCGAGATCGGTTCCACGCCTCAGGCACGCCCCGTATACCAGCAGCGGAACGTACTCCCTTGTATGGTCCGTGCCGGGATGGGTTGGGTCGCAGCCGTGATCCGCCGTTATGATCAGAATGTCCTCGCCGCGCAGCGCGGCCACTATATCCGGCAGTTTTGAGTCGAAGTACTCCAGCGCCGCGGCGTATCCGGCGGGATCGTTTCTGTGGCCGTAGAGCATGTCGAAATCCACCAGATTGGCAAACAGGAGCCCGTCGAAATCTCGCTTTAAGTGGCGGACGGCCGCCTCTATGCCGGCGGCGTTGTTCTTGGTATGATCCGCCCGCGTGATACCGCGCCGGTTGAAAATGTCCTCTATCTTTCCTATCGCGACGACCTCTTCTCCCATGCCGCTCAGCAGATCGAGCAGCGTCTCGCCAGGCGGGGACAGTGCAAAGTCCCTCCGATTTTCGGTGCGCGCGTAACCGGATGACGAATCCCCGGTAAACGGCCTGCATATCACCCTCGCTACGGCATCATCGCCGGTCATGAGTTCCCTGGCTATGCCGCAGATCTCATACTGGCGGTCTATCGGAATTACGCTCTCGTGCATCGCCAACTGCATCAGGCTGTCGGCGCTCAGGTAGAGTATTGGGTATCCGGTGCGAACGTGCTCGTCTCCCAGCGCTTTTATAATTTCGGTGCCGGAGGCGGGGTAATTTCCGATCACCTTGACGCCAATCCGCCTTTCGAGTTCCTTTATGATACGCTCCGGGAATGCGGCGCCAAATGTTCTGTACGGTTCCCCCATGATCAGGCCCATCATCTCGAAGTGTCCGCTCGTCGTGTCCTTTGCGGCGGACTTTTCTGCGCATTTGCCGTAGCAGCCGGCGGGATTTTGGACGCCGCCGATGGGAATGCCGTCTATATTATAAAGTCCCAGCGAGGCCATATTGGGCAGTTTGAGCCCGCCGACGCTCTCATAGACGTGCAGCAGGGTATTTGCCCCCTTGTCGCCGAACAGTCCGGCATCCGGAAGCCAGCCGACTCCGACGCTGTCCAGCACAATCAAGGCGACTCTCATCGCGCCGGCTTTCTTCCGATGACGCCAAGCTTCTTCAACTTGCCTCCGTAGGAGTTGAGCGCAAGCGCTACAATGGCCAGAATAAAGGGGAACATCTCAATGATAGAAGGGGATATCGAGGTACCCATCAGCTCCAGCCGAATGCTTATAGCGTTGGCGAGACCAAAGAGCAGGCTCACCAGAAAGGTGGGGATCGGATTGGCGTCCGCGAACGCGACGGCGGTAAAAGCGCTGAAACCGCGTCCCTGCACCATATTCTCCGAAAATTGGGAGACGATATTGGTCGATAGGTAAGCCCCGGCCAGTCCGCAAAGTCCCCCGCAAATGAGGATTACCTTCCACCGTTCCGCGTCGGGATTGACTCCGGCGGTTTCAGCGGCATCCTCGGATTCTCCAACGGAACATATATTCAGCCCCGCCCTGGTCTTATTCAGCAGGATATGCGTAAGTATCACGGCGAACACCATAAAGTATGTGAGGATATTCTGGCGGGATATAACTTCTCCCAGAAACGGAATATCGTCTATCAGCGGAAGCCGTATTGGAGCCAGCTTGCTGATCTGGGCCGGGCGCGCCGAACCCTGGACGCGGAATATGGCCCGGAGCAGGTAGGACGTGAGGCCCAGCGCCATCATATTCATGGCGATGCTGGCAATGATGTGATTCGCCTTGAAACGAATCACGGCCGCTCCGTAGACCGCCGCGTACAGAACGCCGAACAGCATCGCGCCCAGCAGACCTATCCATACGTTTCCTCCAGCGTAGTGA
>JAIRWR010000089.1 GCA_031268885.1 Synergistaceae bacterium | reverse complement strand
AAATGTCTCCCAGGTTATGATACAGAACCTCATCTCTATTCCATGCATAATGATAATTCCAACGACGCTGATCGTCGGAAGGATCATGGGCAGCGTCTCAAAGAAGTGGGTAGCGGCTGGAGGCATAATCATCTTTATAGCCGGAGGATTCGCGCCGGTCTTCATGAAATCTTTCAGCATGATTCTGGTTATGAGAGGGATATTCGGCATCGGCATTGGGGTCTGTCAGGTGGTGAGCAACGCCCTCGTGGCTGAGAATTTCAACGGGGCTGAGAAGGACAGGGTGCAGGGTACACTGTTGGCATCCGCGATGTGCGGAGCCGCAGTGATGGTCTTTTTGTCGGGAATTTTCTCTAATGTTGGGTGGCAGCTGGCGTTTTACGTGTATCTCATCGCGGCGATACCGCTATTGTTTGTGCTGTTGTTTGTCCCAGCAAAAGAACCCGTGAAGAATTTTCAGGGTGGCGGGCAAGGCACAAAGATTACAGGCGCATGTTGGGCCTGGGTGGGCGCCATGTTGGTCACATATATAAGCGCGCAGACATACCCCGTCTTTCTGTCGTTCCTGCTGGAGGAGAAGCACCTTGGAACAGCCTCGGGCTCCGCTCTTGGGCTGGTCTTCTTTGCCGCGGGCGGAATTGTTACTGGGATTCTGTTTGGATGGATATCTGGAATTTTAAAAAAGCACACTATTACGATCGGATTTCTGACGCTCGCCCTTTCAAACGTGCTCATAGCGTTTTCCTCCAGCATGGCGATGTGCTACGCCGGAAGCCTTCTGATAGGCGTCGCCAACACCATAGTCGCATCCTGCGTCTTCATACGCGCGGGCACGTCCGTTGACGCCGTCTCCGCTGGAATAGCAATCTCGCTGGTTAGCTGCGCGCAAAACTTTGGCCAGTTCAGCAGTCCATTCGTAATCAACTTTCTGGCCGCAAACCTCAGCCATGGCAACGTCAATTTCATGGCTTTTCTATGCGCGGGAGCGATTGCCGCTCTGCTCGCGATACTGACATTCAGCGCGGAGCGCGGATGATAAATATATACGGTTCCTCCCTTGAACGCCATAGGGCCAGCATCTCGAACCGCCGGACATCCGGCGATTTGGACTTCCTATCGTTCTCCCAGGTTCGGAACCAGTTGATCGGGCGCTCTGACTGGGTCGAATATGTCACTGCCCGTGAGCCTGATGCCCGAATCCGGGTATGCCTTAATCGTCAGCTTCAGGCCGAGCCAATCGTCGCCATTCTGTCTCTTGTCATCCCTGAAAACCGCCTCCCAGAGCATACAGGGCAGATCGTACTTCACGCTGTACAACATCTCGGCCAGATCGTCCTCCATGATGCTGTACGCCCCTCGAACCCCAAACATCCATGAGGTATCATGTTCATCCGCCTTGAACCGATAATTGATCTCCTGATAGATATCCTCGCGATCTTCATAGTCATCCCACACCATAGGAGATCTGCCCCACGACCATCTTCTAAGATAGGCAGTCATGAAGTCGAAAGAGCCCAGCTTCCACCTTACCCCAACCACCGCGTCGAGCAGATCTTGCTGGTCCGAATCCAACGCTTCGGCGTCGTATCCGCGATGCCAGTAGAGCGCGTTGTAGAACGGCTGAAACCTGTCACTGCCTATGGCCGGCTCGCCATATATCTGTACTCCGGCGCCCAGTCTCTCCACTGTGGGAGATGTCCCCGAAGTAGCGTCTTCATATCTGCCCCAGGTTGCCATCAGCCGGAACGATCCTCCAACCGCGCGGTCCTCAAACCACGGGCTTACGATATTCACCTCGGGCTTTCTCCACAAAACATACTTCGAGTCGCTTCCTGCGCTCTTCTCGACCGAAACTAGCTCTCTCTGACGCCATCCGGCATCGAAACTCCAGCCATCTCTCCTGAAGGAGAGTCCCCATAAAGGCCGCCAGTCAGTCGTATCATCGTAGTCGAAATAGGACCTTCTCACCCCGCCGTAAATGGAGAGTCCATCCAAGATCTCCTGCGTGAGAAGCGCTTCTCCCTCCCAGATATCCTCCGTCCAGCCTATGATACCGAGATTGATCTCCCCGCTCTCCCAAGCCCAACCTCCGGAGAGTCCCAGGCCAACGCCCTTGTCCGATTCGTAGCCAATTCTAGGGAAGAGTGGGCTGTTTCTTCGCTTGTGATGTTCGTCGAGCAAGATTAAATAATCAAATGGATATATAAATATAAGCGTATCCCCCAGGTAGACCTTTGGCTGCTTTATGACGATCTTCTTTCCAGATATGACCGATACCTGCTTTGCCTCCAGCCTATAATGCGGGTGAGGCTCGCTGCAGGTCGTGAGAGACACCTCAGACCATACCGCGTCGAACTTCTCCAATTCCGAACTCGCGCTGTCGCCAGATATGGTCTGGGACGGCGTGACCTCAATCACGCCTCCTCTGACATAAAATAAATCCACTCTGCCATTCGGCCTGGTCATCGTCCCTCTTCCGCTCTCAATGTTGTAATCGAGCCTCTCGCCGCTCAACCTATCGCCAGCCATCACGAAGGTGACCGATCCCTCGGAGGAAGAGAGCGCTCTGATCTGCTGAGTGTTGCTGTCATACTCAATAAATGGGGCAAATAGACGCACATCTCCGTTATTGATGCGCACGTTTCCCTCAGCCGTCGCTATGCCGGTGGATTCCTCGAATGAGATGGAGTCCGCGTCCAGCTGAATCGTCTCTCCGCTCATGGCGCCGGAAGCAGGCGAGCCGGCATACCACAGAATAAAGATTGATAAGACGAATAAAAGTCTCCAGCTCCAAACTATCTTCTTATTTTCCAACGCGCCTCAACCTCCGTGTCGATACTTACCACGCCCTCGAGGGATATTTTGGCGGTCTCTCCCTTTAGTTTCGCCTCATTATCTTGAAGCGACACGCCTCCTGAGAGTGTCCAAATCTTGTTCGCGTTGCTATAGTCCGCCCTCGGCGCCAAAACGTCGAGACTCCGGCCCCGCGCCGTCAGAGCGCCGCGTACAGAGTATAATACCACGTCGTCGGTCTTCTCGGCGAACTCCCCGCTTCCGGCATAAAACCTGGCAGCCTCGCCTGAGTCCCCTTCAGCGACAAATATGTCGATGCTGTTCGCAGTTATCAATCCCGAGTCATGCGCGGCGGTCTTCGCGGTAACACGCCAATCCCTCCCGTCTATCACACGCCTGAAGTCGAGGTTTTCGACTACGATATCCGGCAGGTTATCGGTCGAGATAACCCTTCGAAGGTCGAGATCCCTGCGCAAATAGAAGACTCCAAGCGCGGCGAGAACGATAAAAATTACGGCTGCAACCGCGGCGGGACGGCCGCGTCCGAACCTGTTCTTATCACCAATCAACGCGAGCCGACCCATCCTCCGTCACAAAGTTTATCTGTTTTGTCTCCATTGAGCGCAGAAAGAGCACTTTTCTCGCAACCGTCACCCTCGCGTTGTCGCCGACCCAGTTAACTTTGTAACCGGACTTGAGAGCGTTTCTGAATCCGCCTGACATCACGCCGCGCTCGAACAGCTCCTTTGAGATCTTGTCTCTTGAAACGGACGAGAGCATTGAATACATTCTTTCGACATCTCCGTTTATCCAGGCTCTCAGGAAATCCTCGAGAACCTGTCTGCTCTGGTAGCGGGGTTGGATAGGAGTAACTTCGGCTTCGAAGACAGAGGGGATCCGGTCCGCGGACTTCTCCTCCGGGGGGGGCTCCTCCTCCCGCGGTTCCTCTATAGGTTGAGGCTCTGGAACAACCGGAGTGGTGGGTTGGTAGGTTTCGGAATCGGTTGAGAATTCGCTCTCGTTCTCTGGCTTAGGCGCGGCCGGAGGCTCGCGCCTCGCGGTCGGTATCTTCACAACCACTTCTCTTGTGCCGTCAGACGCCGGCCTTGGCTCCTCTGCCTCAAACTGGGAGGCCGTGTTAATGGACCCGTTGTCAAAGGAGAAGACGGTCTCACCGTTCGGAACCAGCCCCCGCAATCCTATACTGAAATTTCTGTTCTCCTGTTTCGGAAAAAAAACCAGCCCCTGCACAAGTCCGGAGATAGGGCTGTCCAGCTTTTTCTCAACCACGATAGGGCTCACCCTTTTACCTGACGAGTCTATGAGGACGATGTTCTTCGACAGGGGGGAGAGATTGAGGGGTTTCTCTCCGAGCGAGTGAACGGACAACATAATGGGAGTGGCGGAGCCGATCCTCAGCTCTCCGACAAACAGTCTGCGAAATTCTTCGGCCTGGTCGGGGCGCAAGCGGCGCTTTTCTGATTCAGCGCTCACCCACGGCTCGACAAGTTCGTCCGGATAGTGAACGACCCAGGCAAGACTTCCATCTCCCCACCGGAAAGCGGTCCATCGGTCGAGTATCTCTATAGCGTCCTCACTGTCTCCCGCGCTTACACAGGATATCATAATCAAGTAGAGCAGCAGAGCGCCGATATTTTTCGCAATCGTTCTTTTACGTACAATAGTCATCTCTACTTCATCTTTCCTATCATTACCATAGGTCCAGAAGCCTCTCTTGGAGGCTTACTGATAAGTCACCGGCGTCAGTGTATCCGACGGAGGCAGATCCGAGGCTGGCGCTTCCGGACTGTCGCCCTCGGTCTCCTCGGTATGCCCGGAGATCTGATAACCGGAGACATCCTTGAATTCAGCCGTCTCCACATAGATCAACGTGCCCTCCGGTATCTGTCTGTCGCTCCCTCTAACGAGAAATCCGCCCGCAAGCCCGACCGGCCCCAACAGCACAGCGCCAGCAAGGCTCGCCCCCGCCGCGCCTATCACGCCCTTGTCGAGCGTCGATGCTTTTTTCGACTCAGGGCCTATCAGAACGGGGGTCGTCTCCCCTCCGATAAATTCAACGTCGTTGAACTCGACGCTTATCTCCGCCGCGCGCCCGAAGCTGCGCGGCATCCTCACCTTAGTGACCTGAGCGAACACACGATTGCCCTTCGCTGCCGCCAGAGCGCCGTCCGCTATATAATCCTCGTCCAGCTCAAGCTGTATAATATCGCCCTGTTTTACGTTGCGCACAGTCAGAGTCTCGACAAACTTGGCCCTGAACACCGTGCCGGAGGGGACCTGCGCCGGCAACGAGGAGACCCCACTCGGCAGCAGCTTGGAGAGGACTCGCTCCAGCCGGACCGAGAGAGCGCCTTCCTGGTTATCTCCCTCCAGCGTGTTCTCAAGGTTCATTATGCGCTCCCCAAAGGGCTGTGATGTGTTTACCCTGCGCAAAGTCACCCACTCCGCGACTCCTATCTTGAAGATAAAGGAGGGCTGATTCGCGTTTCCTAATTCCACAAAACTGACAAGGGCATCCTGTCGTTCTGTGAGACTGCCTGGAAGCTCCATCCCGAATAGATCTCTCTCGACCTTGGACAGGCGAAGAAGCAGCCCTCCGCTCTGCGGCTGGCCATAGACAAAGTTCTCGACCCTCGCGAGCCCCCGCAAACTCGTATCGCCATCCACCGTCGTATCGGCGGCGCAAGCGGTACTCGCTATGGTCGCCGCAGCCATGACCGCAAACAAGAACATCAATCTCTTTATCATCACTCTTACCTCCTCAGACAATCCAAATTTAGAGGGATAATGCCATAGCGATACACTATGGAAGAGCGACGCGTTTTGCGGACGCAATGAAGTCCCTAAAGAGCGGATGAGGTCTGAGCGGCCTCGACAGGAACTCCGGATGGAACTGAACGCATACGAACCAAGGATGGGACTGAATCTCCACTATTTCGATCAAATTTTTCTCCTCGTACATTCCGGTAATACAGAGTCCAGCGGCTTCCAGTCTTTCTCTATAGTAGTTGTTAAATTCATAGCGGTGTCTGTGCCTTTCTCGAATCATATCGCGGCCGTAGGATTCGTACGCCCGGCTTCCCTCCTTCAGCCTGCATGGATAGCCGCCAAGCCTCATAGTGCCTCCAATACGATCGACGGTCTTCTGATCCTCCATTATGTGCACTACTGGGTTTGGAGTGCCAGGATCCATCTCGGAGCTGTTTGCGGACGCTATCATCGCGACGTTGCGGGCGAGCTCTATCACAGCGGCATGGAGGCCGAGGCAGAGGCCAAAGTACGGAATCCCGTTCATCCTCGCGTAACCAGCCGCGGCGATCTTCCCCTCCATCCCCCTGGAACCGAAGCCACCCGGAACGAGGATTCCGCGGATTCCATCCAGAACTTCAGCCGCGCCGCGCTTCTCGATCTCTTCGGCCTCGATGGGACGGATGGATATGCCAACCCCATTGTGTATCGCGGCATGATTCAAGGCCTCGTTAACACTGAGATACGAATCCTTGATGCTCGTATATTTTCCTATGAGCGCAATCTCCACTTCGCCCTCTGGATGAGCCATCATGTCAAGGTAGTTGAGCCAGTCGTCGAGGTCCAGTTTTTCCTCGTATCTCAGGCCCAGCTTGGCTATGACGAGCTTGTCGAAGCCCTGTCTGTGGAGCGAAACCGGCACTCGGTATATGGTCTCCTCGTCCAGGGCCTCGAATATGCTGTCGCTGGAGACGCTGCAGAAGAGGGCGATCTTGTCCTTCATATCCTGTTTGAGGGGGAGCCGTGACCTGCAGACTATTATGTCGGGCTGTATCCCTATCCTCCTCAGCTCATTAACGCTGTGCTGGGTAGGCTTTGTCTTGAGCTCGCCGGCCGCTTCGATGTACGGTATCAGGGTGACATGACAGTATATGACATTCGAGCGTCCGACTCTGCTTAACATCTGCCTTATCGCCTCCAAAAAAGGGAGGCCCTCTATGTCTCCTACAGTACCGCCTATCTCCGATATAACCACATCATTGCCACTGGCTGCCCTGAGTATGCTCTCTTGTATCTCGTTGGTTACGTGAGGTATTATCTGCACCGTTCCGCCGTTATAGCGCCCAGCGCGCTCCTTGCTTATGACCTCAGAGTATATTCCGCCGGCCGTGACGATATTATCGCTGCTCAGCCACTCATCGATGAACCGCTCATAATGTCCAAGATCCAGATCGGTCTCCGCTCCGTCGTCGGTCACAAAGACCTCGCCGTGCTGAAATGGATTCATCGTCCCGGCATCAACGTTGATATAGGGGTCCATCTTCAGGACCGAGACTTTAAAACCCCTCCTCTTTAGCAGAGCGCCGAGCGAAGCCGCCGTGATGCCCTTGCCGAGCGATGAAACCACTCCTCCGGTGACGAATATGAACTTCGACATATAAAAAACACGCTCCTCCTACCGCTATCTTATAAACTTGAGAGGGTTCATCGGTCTCCCTTTTTGCCTGACCTCGAAGTGCAGGTGGTTCCCCGTGGACCTTCCTGTGCTGCCGACGAGCGCGATACGCTGCCCCCTCTTGACATTCGCCCCGACGCCGACAAGCAGTTTGCTGGAGTGTCCGTAGAGGGTGGTCGTTCCGCCGGGGTGAGAGATAACTATCGTGCGCCCGTATCCTCCCATCCAGCCCGAGTGGACGACTCTTCCCGCCGCTGCCGCTACAATCGGCCTTCCTCTGGGCGCCCGTATGTCAAGTCCCGTGTGGAAGTCCCTTCCTCCCCTGACCGGATCCCTCCTCCAGCCGTAGGAGCTGGATATCTTTCCGACCACGGGCCATCCAAAACCGCGCCTGGCTACGACCTTTTCCTTTGCATTTCTGGCCGCCGCGCTCTTTGTGCCGCCGGTTTCAGAGGATATGCTGACCTTCGCGCCCGGAAGGAATATCTCCTTTCCCTGCGTCAGTGTCGCGCCTTTTTTTATCTCGTTCGCGGAGATGATGGCCTCCATGAATATTCCGTATTGCTTCGCGAGCCCTCCGACGGTCTGACCGGACTTGACCTTCACGAATATTCCATCCTGATTTGGAACGCGAATAACCGATCCGACCTTCAGAATATCCGTCTCGGAGAGTTTGTTGCAGCCGAAGAGTGAATTAACGTCGAGATCGAAGGCGTTTGCCACGTTCCAAAGGGTGTCCCCGTTTTTGATGGCGTACTCCGTGATTTTTACAGGTTCCGCCTTCTTCTGCCTCGCAATGGCGTCGTCCTTTAATTTTTTCACGTGCTCCAGAGTATTCAGGACGAAGTCCGGGCTTTTCGGTATAAATAACGTCTGCCCTTCCCTCAACTTATGCTGGTCGGTGAGCTCGTTTGCCTTCATGATGTCGCCTATGGCCACGCTGTAACTCTCAGAGAGTCCAGACAGGGTCGCGCCCGCCTCGACCTTGATCTCCGCCCATTCATCGCTGGACTTCGGTTTTTCGGCCTCTACCTCGGTTTCAGCCTCCACCTTTGTCTCCGTCTCCGTTTCAGTCTCCTGAACCCGCTGATCGTCAAAATCGCCGAAATCCTCGTAGAACTCAACGTCTGGGTCGCTGAAAGATGGACCGTTCCCCTTCCCCTGGAACGGACCTATGCCGTCGGAGCTTGAGTTGCCGTTTCTCGCGCCTACCGCGTCCACTACGACATATCCCGAGGACACATCCTGGTTGGAACCGTCCTGCGAGTCGAAATCCGACCAGTAAGCCCCAACGTTTCTGGCCGCGTAATTGACGCACCCACAACTCAAGATCATGACAAACGCTGTCATTGCAAGGAAAAACGGTTTTTTGAGTATACTCATACACAACAAACCCCCTCAGCGCAAACCGCAACGCTCTGTTATTCGCTGGTAAGTCACCCTACTTTTATCGTGCTCAAAAACTCCTTGTTTGAAACAGTGGACTTCAGTTTTTCAATTATTAGGGTTAGCACCTCCGCTTCATCCATATTCGCGATCTTTCTGCGCAGTGACCATAGCCTCTGCAGGTCATCATCCGGCACGAGAAGATCCTCGCGCCTTGTGCCGGAGCGGGTGATGTCGATGGCTGGAAATATTCGCTGTTCGGATATCTTTCTCGAAAGGTGAATCTCCATGTTGCCTGTTCCCTTGAATTCCTCGTAAATGACGTCATCCATCCTGCTGCCTGTCTCCACGAGCGAAGTGCCTATTATAGTCAGGCTCCCCCCGTTTTCTATATTGCGCGCGGCCCCGAAGAATTTCTTGGGAAAATAGAGCGCCGCTGGGTCCATCCCCCCAGAGAGTGTCCGCCCGGACGGCGGAACTATGAGGTTTGACGCGCGGGCAAGTCTCGTTATGGAATCAAGAAGCAGGACCACGTCCTTACCGACCTCGACCAGCCTCTTTGCCTTTTCCAGGGAGAGTGACGCCACCCTCAGGTGTTCCTCAGCGGGACGGTCAAATGTGGAGGCTATTATCTCGCCATCGACCGAACGGCTCATATCCGTGACTTCCTCTGGTCTTTCGTCTATCAGGAGCACCATCATTATTATCTCAGGGTGATTTATTGTGATTGCGTTCGCGAGGTGTTTCAGCAGAGTTGTCTTGCCCGCCTTAGGCGGGGATACTATAAGCGCCCTCTGACCCTTGCCTATCGGCACAAAGAGATCCACAAGTCTCGTCGAAAGTCTGCGCGGCTCCGTCTCCAGGGCGATCTTCTGGTCGGGAAATATGGGAACGAGCGCCTCGAAGTGCGGTCTCTTCCTCGCCTCCTCAGGGTCCGAGAAATTTACGGTCTCGACCCTGATAAGAGCTTCATAGTGTTCAGGATCCCTCGGCGGCCGGACCATCCCCCAAACGACGTCGCCGTTTCTGAGCCCGAACCGCCTGATCTGAGACGCCGATAGATATATGTCATTGTTGCTCGGCAGAAGTCCTGACGGGCGAAGAAACCCATAACCCTCCGGCAGGCACTCCAAAGTTCCGCCTCCAAAACGAAAGCCCATCTGGATCGCCTGAGCGCCAAGAACGCTCACAATAAGGTCGTCTTTACGGAGGGTTGTCGGGCTTTGGACTCCAATCTCACGCGCCACCTTACGAAGTTCCGTGATTGGCATCGCGGCGAGTTTGTTGAAATCGATTCTTGGCGCCGGCGCCGGCTTCTGTTCCGCGACACAAGCCCCAACGGCAGGAATCGTGCCTGTCTCCTCGGCTTCCTGTGTTAATATGACGTCCGAGTCCATAGTATTGTTCATTGTTATTTACTTGCCTCCCAATCGGCTTTAAACTTTGGATTATATGATCGTGAACACTTTGACCTCCAGCGGACGGCCCTGACTACAATTACACACCAAACCACAACCGCTCCCCCTTGCCTCATCTCAGAGCGATACCTTATTTCCAATACCAACCCACATTCAAGCGAGGAGGCCAATGTCCGCGTTGAGCACCCGCAAACGCTCACTTCAGCTCTTTTGACTTTAAGCCCTGATTTCAAGATTGGCATAAGAAGGCTGATTTCAATGTTCGAGTCCCAAAGGGTAAAGATTCAAAACTTCGATAAAACCCGCATCCCCCCAAACGGCGGATGTTACTTCGGCAATTAATCAGCGCTTCCTTACAATGGCATCGTCGTCCTCTCAGTCCATAAATTCGTACTGCTCCGAACCGACGTCGTCACTGGACGGATTTATCAAGAATACCTCAGCGGCCCTACTCCGCCCGTTGCAATAAAGTTCCACCGAATAAGACCCGACCGGCAGTGGAGAACCGTCCTCCATCAAAAGGTAAAATGCCCGCATCCCTCCAGCGTTGTCAATACGAAAGACATCCTTCTGAATGGGCTTATCTTCAAAACTCCAATTGATTTCAAGTGAGTCACCCTCTCTCGCGCTGGAGTAACTGAACCACAGGCAGACCTGCTTTATGCCCTCCTGTACGCTTTTTCCAGCGTTAAGCGGTTTCATGTCTTCGTCTAGCTCTTCGCAAATCTGGAGATCTTCTAACCGAAAGGAACCGGCAATCATGTTGTCGGCGCGAAAACTCCACGAGATAAAAAACATCAGTACAACAGTGGCAACTCCCAACATGACGAGCGCTACGGATTGCTTACGCGCGGAACTACCTGCCATTATAAACCACCTTTCGGAACTGACAAGCCCCACAGCGCGGATCCATGCGGAAAAGACTGAATAAGAATAAAGATGATAACTTGCCTCATTCAGCTGAGATAAGTCCTTCCAAAAACATCCGGATCCTCAAGTGCTCTTCGACGCATAAACCATCTACCGACGCCACGCGCTCTCCTGTAACTCCGTCCACAGCCCCGCTCTTGGAGAGCGCGTCGAACATAAGCCTGTCCTCGGCGTCACTCTGCCCAAGCCACACTCCCTCAGCGACCGAAAGCGCGGAGGTTACCGCCAAGGCCCCCCAGTTCGAAACATCCGCTGGTATACATACATCCGATTCCACCACACATAGACACCGCGCGTAATCGGGCATTAAATCGCGCAAAACCGCTACGATGCTGCCCATGCCAACCTCGTTTCCGCCGTCTCCGATTCCCAGTACAGGCGCGTCGCCATCAACGGCAAAACAGTCGAGGGAAGCCGTCCATTCGGTTATATCCTCTTTTCTCATATTGTAGTATAAACCATCGGACGCTCTCCCAGGACGTTCGACATATATATACAGATCGACGTCCGGCGCTCGGGCAGGATCCAAGGAGACGTCCCGCACCAGATTATCCGGCCAGCCTATAGCCCCGCCACATGCTATGAAGCAGTTCAAACAGAACGAATCCGTCCACACCTCAACATGATGCCCTACACGGGAGAGGGCTCTCGCGAGAACAAACGCCCCAAGCGGTCCATCAGTCTCCGGAGCGGATACCGACGGTATGTAGAAACCCGAGATAACCGCGATTCTCTCCTTTCCGCCGATAAGATCGAGAGCGTCCGACCAGACATCGTCACGGCACGCGAGGGACGGTCCCCTGCCGGTTCTCCCCCCCGCGACAATCTCAGTCAGACGGCGCGATACCGTGTCACCCAAGCGAGATCCGCGAATCATATCAATTTTTCTCCGCATGGCGACTGATCGCGCTCGTTCGCTGATTCCCCGCCTACTGCCCGGCAGAACCAGACGGCCGTCATCTCTTCCTCAAGTCAGATTCCGAGGATATCGATGAGCGACATCATGTCGGAGTCGAGGTTCTTTTTCTGCTCCCACGATACTTGCAGCGGGGACGTCACGATGTTTCCTGCAATCCGCCCAACCATTACTCCGAACTCCGAACGTTTCAACGCGTCAACGGCAGCGCCTCCGAGCCTGGATGCGAGAACGGCGTCGAACGAAGACGGGCTGCCGCCTCGCTGAATGTGCCCGAGAACTATGATGCGAGCGTCGAACCCTGCCGTATCCTTCAACTTCGAAGCCAGATCGGACGCCGGCATAACTCCCTCGGCCACTATGATCAGAGAGTGAGTCTTTCCCCTCTCTCGCGCGTAGTGCAGTTTTTTGCACAACACATCGAGGTCGAGCGGAACCTCTGGCAGCAGGACATATTCCGCGCCCGCCGCAACTGCAGCCTCAAGCGCCAGGAAACCCGCGTGCCTCCCCATGACCTCAACCAAAAACAGCCGCTCGTGGCTCGACGCGGTATCCCTCAGCTTCTCTATGCACTGGAGCGCCGTATTGCAGGCGGTGTCAAAACCTATCGTGCAATCGGTGCCAGCCATGTCGTTGTCGATCGTGCCTGGAATGCCGACCACCGGAAAACCCAGCTCGCTCAGTTCGAGCGCTCCGCGGAACGACCCATCTCCCCCTATGACGACAAGGGCATCAATGTCGTAATCCTTCAAGCGCCGCAGTCCTTCCCTCACTCCCTCTGGCTTCATGAAACGAGGACACCTCGCGGTCCGAAGAATCGTGCCGCCTCTATGGATTATCCCTCCGACCGAACTCACAGAGAGCGGGACCACGTCGCCTTCTAAAAGCCCGTCGTATCCCCTGCAAAATCCGATCACCTCCATGTCTCTGTAAATAGCCGTCCTCGTCACCGCGCGGATCGCGGCGTTCATCCCCGGAGCGTCTCCGCCGCTTGTCAGGACACCGATACGCTTCAAAAAAACTCCTCCTCAAAAAAGGATAGACGCACATCTCTTTTTGCGTTCATTTATTTTGCAGCTCTTCGATCCTCTCGTTAATGGTATCCATCTCGCCCTTTTTCGCTTCGAGCTGTTTTTCGAGTTCCGCTCTCTCCCCAGCCAGTTTCTCTATCCTCCTGAGAAGCCGGTCGATCTCCAGTCTGTCGGCCGCCGTACCCGAGAACGAGTCGCCCTCGGCCTTCACATCCCACATCATGCGAACTTCTTTGTGCCCAAGAACCGGGCTGGCGGCGCTCGACATAATAAAACGAAGGGAGACGTCTTTTTTCAAAAGGGATTCCCCGGTCTTCTCGTCGCGGCGAGGGAAAAACACCATTCCATCCCTCTTGCCCTGAAGAGGCATATTGAACCTCTCGTCATATTTTTCGGGCGAGTATTTTTTGTTGCCTATCCACATGTAGAGCATCTCGTTGAAGGGCGCCATATGCGCCGTCGGCCCAAGCTCATTGAGCTCCAGGTGCAAGGCTATGCGCTCATCCAAATCCAGATCTTTCAGGAGGTTGTACTTGTAGTCCTCCAGTTCGCTCGCCGTCCAGAGATTCTTCTCCGCTTCGCTCTCCACAAGGGCGTCTACATATTCAGCCGTGTACAGGGTTGCCTTCACGATAAAACGCCCCCCCATGTCGTCCACATTCTCCGACGACTTGCTCCACCTCGCGAGCGCCCGTTCATAACCAGCGGCGGCCTCCGATGGCGCCGGAAGCGCTAAAAATATCGCGGTGGCAATCACAATCGCAATCACAATGGAAATTTTTCTCATTCTGTCAGATACCTCCGAGAGAGATAGTTAAGGGAAACTCTGATTTAACTAGAACGGCGTCCCGCCGTCTTTGGATATACACACTCTTTAGGGTTTAGGGAAACCCCGCCAAAATGACGCGAACAGAAATACCGCCGTCAATAACCGCCACCTACTCCTCACCGTCCATTAAAGTTTATCACATATCTATCGCGTTTTGCGATAGAATTTCGGTAATTAAAAATTTGCCGCCATTTACACCGATCCCCCTCCATCGAGGCGGATATCGTAACTCAATGTGAACCGCTTCTGAACGGATTTATGCCGCCCATTTCGAAGCTCTCCACCGCGTCGCCCCCATCTGGGCTTAAAAGCCATTCGGCATACCTGTCCGCCGCGGCGACCCTCTCCCTCCTAAAACCGGAATCGGATATCAGGCACATGCGGGTCTCCTTGAATATGCCGGTCCCAGAGATCTTGGCCAGGACTGGCGAGTCTCTCTGAGAATCCTGGTACTGCGCGAAAGATGCTTCACAGATCAGGATGAACGCGTTTTCGTCTCCGGCTTGAATGAGAGCTTCGATATCCCCCCTGCTCGACTCTACATATCTTCTATTGGCCCCAGGGGCCGTTATTTTGGATCTCCTATACAGTTCGGCTTCAGCATCCGCGATCCATTTATTTTTAAAGAGCGAGAAGAAAGTCCTCTCCTCGGAAAAGATTCTCCTCATCACCTCCTCGGTTGAGATGCCTGAAAATTGCCCAACGGACGCGACCGGCCCAGCTAAGATCAGCTCCTCCATGAATACCGTGAAAGAAGCTCTCAGAAGCCCAATCCTCTCTAACTTCGACGCAAAGTCCCGGTCTCCGGTGAACACGACGTCAAATACACCAACGATGTCAGCCCTGGAGCTATTTTCGAGATCCTCCGCGGTGTCCCCCTTCAGTGTCTGCCACGTAACAGTGCCGACATCCAACTTGCCAAACGAGTCGGCCAACTTCAGCAGCAGAAGCTGCGACGCCTGGGAATTGGCACACTCCGCTATCCTCACCGTCACCCGACTGGGGGGAGCGCCAACGCGCGACTCCGCGGCCCAAAATAAAGAAAGACAGATCACAGCCACAGCGATATCGATACCTCTCCTCAACTGACCGCCCCCTCATCGGACCTGTCATCGACAATGAACACCGTATCGCCATCTGGCGGTCAGGCGTCATCCGGACGTGCTCGGAGCACCTGTTCAAGTCCCCGTTCTAAATGAAATCAATTATGCCCGACACTCCGCAGAAAACCTCTTATCAGGCGCGTCAGAGAGCTGGCGCCCTTATTCATTCCCTCCAGCACCTCGATGTGCCGCAGTCTGTTTGCGGTAACTCCGGCAGCATGGTTCGAGACGCACGAGACCGTCGCAACCCTCATGCCCATATGATTAGCGACGATGACCTCGGGGACGGTTGACATTCCGACCACATCCGCCCCCAGCAGCCGAGCCATACGAATCTCCGCCGGGGTCTCGTAAGACGGTCCTGAGAAAGCTATGTACACTCCCTTGTTGAGTCTTATTCGCTCTTCCGCGGCGACATCGAGCAAGACGTTCAGGTATTCAGGGTCGTACGCGTAGGTCATATCGGGAAACCTGGGGCCTCGTCTGTCATCGTTGGCGCCTATGAGTGGGTTTGTTCCCATAAAGTTGATGTGATCGTAAATAGCCACAAGCTCTCCTGGGACGTAACCGAGATTTATACCCCCGGAAGCGTTAGTGGCGAACAGCGTCTTGATGTCAAACTCTCCGAAAATCCGAACCGGGAACGTGACCTCATCCATCGCGTACCCCTCATAGTAATGAACCCGCCCCTGCATCGCGATAACCGGCACGTTCTCCAACATGCCAATGACAAGCCGCCCCTGATGACCGACCGCAGTGGTCCTCGGCCAGTACGGAATCTCATTGTATGGAATGACAACGGCCTCCTCTATGGCATCCGCAACCGCACCGAGCCCGCTTCCGAGTATTATCGCGACCCGCGGCTTCAGCGAAATCCTCCGGTTTATCGCGGCCATTGCCTCGGCGGTCTTCTCGGAGTGCTGCATCATATCGATTCCCTCTTCGGTTACCTCTTTGATTGTCCTTATTATGTCATGCGCGTGGGTGAAAACTGTCATACATATCCCTCAGCTCTGTGTCAAGATGTATATACTTTTCGGTAGTCGCTATGGAGGAGTGTCCCAACAACTCCTGAAGGGTTCGAAGGTCCATCCCCCTTCTATGCAGATGCGTGGCGAAGGAGTGTCTCAGCGCGTGTGGATGAAGCCTGTCTCTCGGTATTCCGGCCGCGATGCCCCTTCGTTGCAGCACTCGCCACAGTTCGGACCGCAACAGGCGTTCGCCTCGCGACGACAGAAAAAGCGCGTCCGTGTCCTTCTCATCACCTCCCGAAGCACCCTTCCGATATCCCAGCAGCAATGTCCGGGACTCGTCGAGATAACTCCTCACAACCTGCCGGAGGGCGCCGACATAGGGGACAATCCGCACGTGCATGCCCTTGCCCTTGACGTACATGATCCCGCCAGTCTCATCAATGTCGGACATCCGGAGCGAACATACCTCGCTCGCCCTCAAACCGCAGTCATAAGCCATCTCTATCATTGCCCTGTCCCTTAACGCGACAGCGGCGCGTTTTGATTTCGCGCCGGCATCCGCGTCCCCTAATCTCTCGGAATTACAGACATCGAGCAGGCGCTCTATCTCTCCCTCGGTCATAACGCGCGGCAGTGTCTCTCCTATCTTAGGGAGCGGCGGAAGTTCCACGGCCGACTTGATTCTGCCGTCGTAGATGAGATATCTCGAAAACGCGGACAGGGCTGCCGCTCTTCTGTTTCTCGTACTTGCCGACATGCCCCGCGTCTCAAGACGTCTCATGTACCTCGCCAGAACCGGCTCCTCCACCGGGTAGACCGGTTTGCCCAGCTCCTCGCAAAAACGGCTCCAATCAGCGAGATCGTTCATGTACGCGCGTATCGTATTGCGGCTCGCATCCCTTTCAAATCGCATGTATTCGAGAAAATCCCGAATCGCGCCGTCCAGGGCTTCTAAAGCGTCTTTCATCCGGCTGTCCGCGATGCTCCGCTCGGTCGCGGCGCCGCGTGCCCGCCTATTTTTCACTGCCGGCGCCTCACGATCTTCTCTCCCGCTCCCTTCTCAACCACCAGAACAGGCCGAACAGTGTCTTGCAATCCCTGACGCTCCCAGCTTCGAGAAGCCGTTCCACCTCATCCGCGGACGTAAACCTCGAAACTATGCACTCGTCCTCATCAGCCGGCAGTCTCTCCTCGACGAGGCCGGCCGCGTGAAACAACGCCAGAAATTCTCCGCAGAAGCCGGGTGACGTGTAAAACTCCGCCACCTTTGTTATATTCTCCGGCTTCCATCCGGTCTCCTCTTGAAGCTCCCGAACCGCCGCCGAGGTGAAATCCTCGCCGTCCTCCACGACGCCAGCCGGCAGTTCTATCAGGACCTCACCCGCCGGATACCTGAACTGACGAACCAGCAGGATCTGGCGCGCGTCATTTTCAGCCAGGATTACCACCGCTGGCCTGTGTTCGACAACCTCTCTCCGCGCGATCCTTCCGTCGGGGAGTCTCACGCTGTCCACCCTCAGATTTACGATTCTGCCATCGTAAACACGCCTGCTCTCGACACACTCCTCGGTCATGTTTTCAGCGCCATCCATTCCAATTTCAGACGAGCTATTCAAATCATACACTCTCCAATCCCGGCGCGAAGGCCATTCCACCACTCCGCGGCGTTTTGAATTTTCCTGCCCTCGGCCTGCACGAGACGGAGCGACACCGAACCGTGCCCGCAAATTACGACAGCCGTCCCGCCTAGGTTCGTCAGTTCACCGGGCTTGCCCTCCAGGCCGGCGTTCGAACGGCCAACGCCCAAAACCCGCAGCCTCTTGCCCCTCATCGTCGTCCACGCGCCAGGCTTCGGCGACAGAGCCCGTACAAGGCCGAATATCTCATTCGCCGGCCTCTTCCAGTCTATCCGCTCCTCTTCCGCGGATATCTTGGGAGCATACGTGGCGGCCAGTTCATCCTGAGGCGTGAAATTCCATTCATCGATGCCGTTCGTCTCGGCATATTCGACAAACGCCCCTACTCCGGCAACCGCCGCCCTCTCCAGGAGGGTTCCGGCGTCGTCCGCGTCGCCTATTTCAATCTCCATCCGCAGTAGAACCGGGCCGGAATCCATCGCGGGGATCAGTTTGAACAGCGTCACCCCCGTCACGCTCCGGCAATCCATAAGAGCCCTCTGCACCGGGGCGGCCCCTCTGTACTTCGGAAGAAGGGACGGATGAATATTGACGCACCCCATTCGCCCGCCGCATGACAGAATTGGCTCTCTTATCACCTGTCCAAAGTCGGTGACTATCGCCACGTCAACCTGAGCGCTCCTCGCCGCGTCGAGTACCCGCTCATCGGACGAGGCCTGCCGGGTCTCGAAGACTGGGACATCACGAAACACGCCGGACTCAGCTATTAACCGTCCAAGCGGCGAAGAGGAGAGGCGTCCGCCCCGCCCCGAGGCAGCCGGCGGAGATGTTACCACCCATAAAGGCCGCTTCCAGGCAGAGAGGAGTTCGAGGCATCTGGCTGAGAATGAGCCCGCTCCAAAAAACGCGTAGCTCAACTTACTACATCTCTCGCTCATGATCTTCCATTGGCCTGTCTTTCCATCTTTTGTCGGATGAAACTCTTCTTCAAGGGGGAGAGTCGATCAATAAAAAGCCTTCCGCTCAAATGGTCTATCTCATGAGCAAACACTCTGGCGAGGAAACCGTCTATGACCTCGTCCCTCTGTGATCCAGTCTCATCCCGATATATAACATGTATCTTCGCCGGCCTTTCGACGCTCTCATAGATTCCGGGGAAGCTCAGGCACCCCTCGTCCGCGCGCTCGAAACCCTCTTCCTCTATTATCCTTGGGTTGATCACGACATGTCTCTCGCCCTCGTATTCGATAACGATGAGTCTTTTAGAAACCCCAACCTGCGGAGCCGCAAGACCGACCCCCTTCGAAGTGTACATCGTCTCCCACATATCGGTTATCAGTTTTTTAAGTCCGCCATCCCAGTCGATTATCTCCGATGCCTCAACGCGAAGCGCGGAGTTCGGATAGATCAGAACATCTAGCACTGCCATATTACGCAATCTCTCCTAAAAGCACAAATTCAACCAGCCCCATTTTATCAGTTATGCAAAGAGTCTTCCAGACGAAAAGTCATAATTCACGACAAATTATACCGATCCGAAATCAGGACACAGAGTTAAAAGAGTTTGAGCGAGTGTCTGTGGGCGTTCAATTGGGGACTCGAACTCGTCAGCCTGTTATCTGGCGCTCAAGTTTTGAGCTTGACAGTAAAGCGCTGTGGAATATAGAATACACTCTGTGCGGTGAGGTGGCCGAGCCGGCTGAAGGCACTCGCCTGCTAAGCGAGTAGGGTGGCTAAAACCGCCCTCCAGGGTTCGAATCCCTGCCTCACCGCCAGCATATAATTTCAGCCAAATAACATTCGTACTGTACAAATCGTCAACTGTTCATCGCTCAAAAGAGAACGGATTTTCTCAGCTTTATCCGGGGACAGTGCGTAAAAGTACAACAATTGGTTCTTCCACCAACCGTAGCACGGATGAGATGATGGCAGAATGTTGTTCTCTTCTACATTGATTCTTTTCTGTTTTTCCGACATAATAATCGCACCTCGCTGGTGTAAGTTTTTGTTCCAATAAACATAGCTTAACACCTGTTCTTGCAACAGGCCAGCGAGGGTTTAATTTTTTTCTTGCCTGTGGTTTGAGGCCGGATGAGTAGATCAAGAAGCTGGAGAGTCACGGTCACGAGAGGAACGAGACGCACAAACTTGGCGAGTAGGGTGTCTCGCTCCTCCTTTTTATTGCTCGGTCGGCGGTTCTTGTCTTTCGACATCGACATCACCTCCCTCGGAGGTCAAGACCCACTCTCACCGGCTCCTGCTTTGCCGAAAGGCCCCATCGGGCCAATTATATCATCCATATTCCCGCTATTTGGTTGTCAAGTTGCGGTGTTGCTCCTCATCTTCACCCCACAGGTTGACAAGTAAAAAACCTCTGTGGGAGTTGTCTGTCCCTGAGTTCACGAGATTCGGCCATTTCACCCAATGGGTGAAAGTTCGATTCCACTTGAATCGGCATTAACACCAGACTCAGCGCCATTGTCAAGTACCCTACCCTGTGGTTTGAGGGACAACTCCATGGGGATAACATGGGACAACGGGTGTAGATATTTTTTGTCACCAATATGGTACTGGAGAGTTCAAAGTTCTCACATTAAGAAGTTGAAAAGCCTTCTATCGATGTATATAATCCTTTAGTACACCACTACGAAAGGAGGTTGCCATCGGTAGAAGGCTTGTAACAATTA
>JAIRWR010000086.1 GCA_031268885.1 Synergistaceae bacterium | reverse complement strand
GTCCACGCGTTGGAACGAAAGAAATGGATAAGAGTCTCATAACCACGGGGCGCCAAGCCCAGAGTTCGGATAATACTGCTGATGCCGGCAAGATCAGATCGCAGCATGAACCCGACTGTGAGAACTTTGAACTCTCCAGACATGTAGCTTGATAAGCATTATAAATCTTTAGTTGATCACAAACAGTTATAAGATAAATAGAATAGGGACTGCCAGCGACACTATCACAAACGGGATCATCGTAACTATGTTTCTGATCAGAATCGCCCGCGATATGTCCATCGGAAATATTCCGAAGAAGTATCCGGCGTTCTGACGCAGCGCTCTTGTAAAGTAACCGAGGCCGTTCCCCAGAAGAAGGGCGAAGACCGCCTGCGCGACGTCGAGATCGCCGTTCGCGAGCGCGCCCCTCGCCAGGGCGAGCGAGGCTGATATGCCGGCTAAGGCTGCTGAGGCGACTCCCCAGCCGGCAACTGGCAGCAGACTGCCTCCCAGGGACTCCCTCAGCAGCCTTTCGACCTCAGGCATTATCAAGAACGCGGAGGCATAGAACAGCCATGCTACGGGCAGGGTGATCAGCAGCCGTTTGTACCACATAACCGAACGGCCCTCTCTCTGTTCGTCCGGGCTGGTCTCGCCGGTTTTCGTCTCGCTGCCCCTCGCCTTTGCCACGACAAATAAAAAACGGCCGAAGCTGCGCAGCAGCAGTGTGGACGCGAATATCCAGCCCGCGGCGCCGGCCATGCCGACGCACAGAGCGAGGGTGGACGGCCACCGGCGCAGGTAAGCGGGGAACGACAGAGAAATAGTCCCCCAGATTGCCCCGTCCCGCGAGATACTCCCGTCCTCTACGCCTCTGGCCAGAAGAACCGCAGCCACCTTCGACGACCCGACTCCTACGGCCAGAGCCGTCCCCAATATCGGACCGACGCCGATCCTCTTCAGGACGGGCAGGAACTTTCTGACTGCCCTCTCGGCAAGCCGTAGTCTGAACACGACGTCGCCGATGAAGACGCCGGCTAGAATATTGACCGTCATCAACGCCTCGCCTGACAGGAGACCACGCCAGTTCATTACTTCTCCACCGATCCGTAGAACATCTCGATCAGCGTCGCGCTCCCCTTCTCTATGCCGAGCAGTGACGGACGGCTCAGCCAGCGTTCCGGGATGAACTCGATCCTGACCGATCCTAGCGCGTCCGACCAAGGCCTGCTCATGATCTCCCCGATAGTGGCGGTATTCATCGCGCCCTGTTGCACAAGGTAGATGTCGAGCCCGGACTTTGCCAGCGCGACTGTCCGCTCGACCCCCCACGAGGCCAGCGGACTGCCCTCTCTGAGCGGCTTTGCGCCAGGCGCGGCGTTGACTCCGCCGGCCAGCTCTATGAGCGAAGCGGCCCACGAACCGGGAGCGCACGTCCGCAGCTCCTTTGACGTAGCCTCTAGAAACACCCTGGGCGGGTCTCCCTCATGCCGAGCCGCCCTCTCTTTCACACCGGCGATTATCTCCCTGAATCTGTGCCTCGTTCCCTCTGGATTGATCCCCAATATGCCGGACAACTCCGCCAGGTAGTCCTCAAAGCCGCTCCATGAGGGCGGGTCTATGGCGTATACCGCGATGCCGGCTCTTTCGAGGATGTTTCGCCTGTTAGGATCCGCCCTCTCATTGAGCGAGCGGGTGAATACGATGTCTGGTTCGAGCGCGAGAATCGCCTCCGCCGTGACTCGCGCCGGAAGCCTGGAGACGCCGGATGAAAAATCCTCCTCGTCACTCTGTGAAACGGCGACGAGGGAATCGCCCAGTCCGAGCGCCACGATATTATCCGTGTGCCCCGGATACAGGGAGACAATCCGCGCCGCTTCAGCAGGGCTTGCGGCAAGCTCCGGCAAGCTGGCTGCCGTGAAAAATATCAAAACAGCGGCAAATAATCTTATCCCGCGCGGAAGACCCCCGCCGCGCGCTGAGTTTATATCCTTTATACTCTCCTTGCGTGCCACGCTCTTTCACCTCCGCTTGACGTGAAGAGTTCGAATGGAACGTCGTAGAGCCTGCCGAGGATCTCCTCGTCGAGATCGCGGCCTTGGACTATGTCCATAATTCTTCCCTCCTTTATGACGACCAGGACATCGGCAAAACGGGCGGCCAGATTTATGTCGTGGACCGCCGAGATGACAAGTTTGCCGGCAGAGGAGAGGTCCTTCATCATCGAGAACATTAGCGCCGCGTGCTTGATGTCGCTTGCCGAACTCGGCTCGTCCAGGAGAAATACCGCCGGATCCTGGGCGAGCAGCATCGCCATGAGCACCCTCCGCATCTCGCCCCCGGAGAGCTTCGAGGCCTGCCTGAACAGCAGCCTCTCGACCCCCATGGCCCCGGCCGCCTCCAGGATAACCTCCTCGTCCGCCTCCGAGCGGCTGGAGAGGAGGCCTCCGTGAGGAATACGCCCGAGTCCTATCAGGTCGTGGACGGAGTACGAGATATCCGCCGCCGTGTGCTGCGGCAGCATTCCAACGATCTGTCCGAGCTCCTTTCGCCTGTAAGTTCTAAGTTCGCGTCCGCCGAGAGTGACGCTGCCTTCATAGCGCAGAAGCCCGCACAGAGTCCGAAGCAGAGTGCTCTTTCCGCTCCCGTTCGGGCCGATCAGGATGATCAGACGGCCCGGACTGAAATCATCCCCGCCGCTGGATATGTCCCTCAGCACGGTATCGCCGCCATATGAAACCGACAGGTTCCTTATGATTATCGTCGGCGCGCGCTCAATCTTCCGTGAAGCTGGGCCGGTCAAAGGTTCGACATCCTCCGCCGCGCCAGCAGCCAGCAGAAAAACGGCGCTCCGATCATGGCCGTTATAACTCCAACCGGCAGCTCGTTGCACATCTGCGCCGAACCGTCAGCCGCAGCCATGAGCACGGCTCCTCCCAGAAGGGAACAGCTAAGGAGCGGCCTGTGTGTCGAGCCAGTTAGCATCCGCATGATGTGCGGGACTACGAGCCCGACAAATCCTATTATCCCAAAGAAGCTGACCGTGACGGCGCTCGACATGGAGACGGCGGAGAGCAGGAGCAAGCGCAGCTTTCGCTCGTCGACGCCCAGGGACGCGCCCACATCCTCGCCGAGGGAGACGGCGTCCAGATGACGGCCGTACAGCCATGAGACGCAGAACGAGACCGCCGCCGCAAGCCAGACCGCCGCCGCCGAGAGCGGCGACGAGCCCGAAAATCCGCCCATGAGCCACAGGACTATGGCGCCGATGCGCTCGTCCGCCACAGCCTTCAGGAACGTGACTCCCGACGACAGGAACGCGCTGACGATGACCCCGGCCAGTATGACCTGGACCCTTCCTCCGCCAGCTCTCTCCGCGAGCATATACACGGCGGCCATGGCAAAGAGCGCCCCGATAAAAGCGGCCGGCACAACCGCCATCACGCTGGAGGAGATCACGAGAGCGCCGCCGAAGGCCGCGCCCGAGGCGATTCCAAGCGTATACGGCTCCGCCATGGGGTTCTGCAGCAGCCCCTGGAGGACGACGCCGGCGACTCCAAGTGACGCGCCGGCTCCAAGCGCGGATAGAAGACGAGGCAGCCTGACGCTCCGGACGACTATCGCGTCGAGCGGCGTCTCCGAACCAAGCGGCAGGAACGGCGAGAGGAGCGACACGATTCGAGACGGCGATATGTCCACGTCGCCGCTGAGCATCCTCCACAGCGAGACAAGGGCTAGAATCAGCAGCAGAACGGCCTGGAGCGCAAGAATGGACCTCGCTCGCCTCCTTCGGTGCGCCGCGGAGAGTTCACCCAGCGAATTCACACACGGCCCCCGAGAACTTCGCGGCAAATCCATCCATCAATCTCATTGCCCACCCCTCCGAACCACAGCCGAAAAAAACTCATAACCGTCAAGCCGCGCGAGCAACTGCCAGAGAGCAAGGAGTCGCCGCCTCACCGCCAGACTCAGGCGAGTATAGCATCATCGCGCCGATTTTTGGAAGCACCCTCGCGGCAAGCTTCAGAGCGCGGCTTCCGCGTTAATGCAAATCTCGTCATTTGCTGGTAAAATAACACGGTTTTATGCTCAGACCGATTGAAAACTAGAAAGAGAGTTGAGCGGCGGAGATGTCTGATGATGATGTTAGAAACTCCATAGCAACTGTTGCCGAGGAAGGAACGCCATCCCTCGGGGTAACTCCTTCGAGTGCCACCGGCAGGGAAAAATCCCCCTTGGTATTGCTCAAGGCTGCCGTTGTCATCGCCTTGGTGTTATTCATCGCCGGAGCGCTCGAATACAGCCAGAGCAACTTCATTGTAGGGCTGCTTATGAGAAGGGCTAACGAAAATTTCGATAAGGGCGGCTACGAGTCAGCCGCGGAACAATATCGAGAAGCGCTCGAGCTGGAACCGGACCTTGAAGGAGTTCACTATCGAGTGGCTTACGCGAACGAAATGCTGGGCCGATATATCGAGGCGGTCGACTCATACGCGCTTCACCTGCAGAACAACCCGTGGGATACAGAGGCCCTTATGAGGCTTGGGAGCATATATCTGAAGTTTGACATGTACGACGACGCCATGCTTCTCTTCGAGGAAGCCGCCGAAAGGCTGCCCGATGCCCTGGATGTGGGGTATGCCCTTAGCGTTGTATACGAGAGAGTTGGAAGGTCCGAGAAGGCGGCAGAGGGCTACGTCCGGCTGACAGGGTCGGATGCCGTCAGGGATCCAGAGGTGCTTATAAACAGCGCGAGGGCGCTGATGAAACTCGGCCGGTATGACGACGCCCTTGATGGTTTCACAAGGGCAAACGAGCTCCTGCCGAGGGATGACAGACGCGCGTTTCACGGAATGAACGCCGCGAAAACCATGTTAGGCTGGCCGACCGACGATTCGATGGTGATGACGCCCGGCCAGTCGATAGGTAACATCAGGATCGGCGAGAGGAGCGCCGACGTATTGAATACGTTGGGCGAGCCGGCTGATTTCGTAATAGAGGGCGATCACGAACTCTGGCTATACAGAGCCAGCGAGGAAGATGTTTCAACCTACGTCTTCTTCCAGGATGGACACGTAATAGAGATGGCCACCAAGTCAAAATTGTACCGCACGGCCGATGGGCTTGGCTTGAAAAACTTTCTGGAGCCCAGACATGCCGGCAGATTTGATCGCTGGATCGACGATGAGGAGCCGGCGGCCTGCAGGTATATACTAAAAGGAGGAGGGTTGGCCCTGTACTCGGCCGACGAACCGATCGCCGTGATTTACAGCGGGGATGTTCCGTTGTCAACTGAGAACGGCAGAAAGTGGCGCGTGATGGAATAGACGCTGCCGCGAACAGGCCTGTCTCTATGGACCAGACTCTCCCAGATTGCCGTATACGGTACAGTTATTGAGTATACAACCTACAGATTCGGGTTTTCTTGTGCTTGACATTATGAATACCTTTTCTATATGATAGAATAAGTTTACGTGTCGAAGGAGGAGTGGAGAGGTGGCAAGTTCTGCCCTCGTTATGCTAGAAAATAAGTCATCCGATCCATCGAATGGCTCCGCGGTAAATTCAGAGAAACGAGATGGGGCAGAGCCAGCTTCTCAAACGGAGTTCCGTGAAAAGATAAAAATAATAGGCGTTGGCGGCGGGGGCAACAATGCCTTGAGTCATATTATCAGGACTGGCGCGACAGGGGTGGAATTTCTCGCGATAAATACGGATTCGAGCTGTCTGGAAAAATGCCTCTCGGTCGAGAAACTTATGCTCGGCGAACGAATAACCAAGGGGCTCGGCGCTGGAGCGAGACCGGAGATTGGCGAACAGGCCGCTCTGGAGTCCAGGGATGAACTGCGCACCTGCCTCAGGGGTTGTGATATGGCTTTTTTCGCCGCTGGAATGGGCGGCGGCACGGGAACCGGCGCTCTTCCAATAATAGCCGGAATAGCAAAGGAGATGGGAATCCTCACGGTCGCTGTGGTAACCCGCCCGTTTACTTTTGAAGGCAAGAGAAGGAAAAATTTCGCCGAGATCGGCATCGAAAAGCTTAAACAGGTCGTCGATGCGCTGATAGTGGTTCCAAACGACAAATTGCTCGAAATTTCGGAGCGCACCACATCGCTTACCGACGCATTCGCGACGGCCGACAATATTCTCCGTCAGGCAGTGCAGGGCGTAACCGATCTTGTCACAAAACCGGGTATCATAAATGTAGACTTCGCCGATCTTAGGAGTATCATGAAACACGCCGGCGGCGCGGTTATGGGTATTGGAATCGGAACCGGAGATCATAGGGCGGACGAAGCCCTGAGACGCGCTATGGAGAGTCCTCTCATGGAATACTCGATCGATGGGGCAAAGGGCGTGATACTCAACGTAACGGCCAGTTCGAACGTCGGCATCATGGAGGTGGAGGATGCCGCGAATCGTCTGCAATCTCAAATAGACGAGGACGCGAACTTCATCTGGGGGCTGGCATACGATGATAACATGCAGGAGGAGGTTCAGATGGTCGTGATCGCCACGGGCTTCGATCTGCCGTCATCCAGATCGAGGGAGACTCTGGATAAGGAAAAAAAGAGATTACCCAGGACAAAGGAGAGTTCAGGCACGCAACAGGATGTGCTCTTCTCCGTGGAGTCGCCGCTCGACGTTCCTTCATATCTTCGCCGCAGACAGCAGAGACAGGATAAATAACCAATGTCAACGGGTTAAGGGAGGCCGCGCGCGCGGGAACTCCGTACGCTGTCAGCCTTCCACTATCTTCCCCGGGTTTAAGACGCCGTTTGGGTCAAAGGCATCCTTCAGTCTTCTTATCAGCGCTATGTGGGCCTCGTCCAGGAAGATATTCATATACTCCCTGCGTTTCAAACCGATGCCGTGTTCGCCTGAAAGGGTTCCGCCCAGGCGTTTCACCAGCCGGTACAGATCGGCGCACATGGCGTTGGACGCTTTTTTGAGATCGTCCGGTTCCATATCGGACATCGGGAATATCGTCATATGTATATTCCCGTCGCCGATATGGCCGTAGGCGTTGTACTCAGCGCGGTGTCTCTCGGCAAGGGCGGGCAGTTCCGCCAGGAATTCGGATATGCTTCCGCTCGGGACGACTATGTCCTCCTTGGATAGCAGAGCCATCGAATTTGTCCACTCCTCCTCAGCCACGAGACGGCGGATCCTCCAGACCCTGTCGCGCGCGTTCCTGTCCTCAGCCACAAACACCTCCAGCGCCCCCAGCTCGACGCATATATCCCCGACCCGCTCGACGTCGATCCACAACTGTCTACGGTCCATACCGTCCATCTGAATGATGAGAAACGCGGCGGCTTCGCTGTGCGGTATCTCCATACCGGTGTAGTCTTTCACGTTCTGTATGGATTTCCTGTCCATAAACTCCACGGACGACGGTATAACCCCGCCACGCGTCGAAATCGCCGCCACCAGGCGCATAGCCGCGTTCACGGAGCGCATCGGGACGAAGAGATCGGTAACGCGGGCGGGCAGCGGAAGCAGGTTCAGGATTACCTTAGTTACCACGGCAAGCGTCCCCTCCGACCCGACGATCAGATGAATGAGGTCATAGCCCGTGACGTCCTTGCGGCGTTTCCCTCCCAGCGTCAGTATGCTTCCGTCCGCGAGGACTATTTCGAGGCCGAGCACATGCGCGCCGGTCGAGCCGTACTTTATGACCTTATTCCCCCCCGCGTTCTCGGCCACGTTGCCGCCGATAAACGAAATATCGCCGCTGCAGGGATCTCCGGCGTAGAGCAGTCCCCGCTCCCGCGCCGCTTTCGTAATCTCGGAGGTGACAACGCCTGGTTCGGCTGTCAGCGTCCTGTTCTCGACGTCGATCTCGATTATGCTGTTCATGCGCTCCATCGACATCACAATGCCTCCCATATACGGGACGGCCCCGCCGGACAGTCCGGTGCCGGCCCCCCTGGGCGTCACCGGAACGCGGCGCTCATTCGCGTATTTCAGCACCGCTGATACCTGGGCGGTATTTTCGGGGAAACAGACCACATCCGCGGTATAATGGCGGTCAAACCAGGGCAGGGTCTCATCGGATGAGTACGCGGCGCGTCTTTCCGCGTCGGCGGTGACCGATGAAGCGCCGAGGATAGCTTTCAAGTCCTCAAGGAGGGAGCGCGTCATATCGCTCACTTCGATATCCCCCTTCTCCGCTCTATCCTTTCGATGAGCAGTGGGATTACCTCGTAAAGGTCGCCGCAGATCGCAACGTCGGAGACGCCGAATATTTGCGCTTCGGGATCCCTGTTTATAGCGATTATCCTGCCGGATGTCTGTATCCCTGCCAGATGCTGGACAGCGCCGGATATGCCGGCAACGATGCAGACCTTAGGCGATACAGTCTGCCCGGATAGCCCTACCTGATGCGGATAGCTAATCCACTTCATCTCCACGACCGGTCTCGATGCCCCTACCCCTCCGCCCAGCAGGCTGGCCAACTTCGATATCAGCCCAAAGCCCTCGGCGCGCCGCAAGCCCTTGCCGCCCGAGACTATTACATCACGTTCCCGCAAAGCCCCGTCACGCTCGTCGAACTCTTTGAAGCTCACCGTCGTCACTGTACGGATCTTTACCTCATCGGGGATATCAGGATATTCGAGAATCGCGCGCCTGTCCGTTCGCGGCGCGGGGACGCGGAAGGTCCTCGGCCTGACGGTCGCCATCTGCGGCGTGCGATACGGCGTCCTGATCGTCGCCATAATATTCCCGCCTATCGCGGGGCGCGTCTGGAGCAGCAGGCCTGTCTCAAAATCGATTGAGAGTCCGGTGCAGTCGGCGGTGAGTCCTGTCTTCAAAAGCGCCGCGGCGTACGGCATAACCGAGCGGCCGAAGGCTGTCGCGGCCGCCATGATGACAGCTGGCCTGTGCTTTGCGGCCAGATGGGCGAGAACCCTGGCGCTGGCGGCGCGGTCAGCGGGAAGTCTCTCCCCCGATACCGCGATGACCCTGTCCGCGCCGTAATAACCTGTCCTCAACGGGCGCGCCTCGCCGGAGACGGCCGAATCGAGAATCAGTATGACCTTGACCTCGCAGACCGTTCCGGCAGTACATGATAGGTCATCCGCGAGTTCTCGCGCCTTGGCTGTGAGTTCAAATACGGTCGAAGCCAACTCTCCCGACGGCTTCGCTTCACCAAGCACCCATATATCACCGAATGCCCTCAGATCGCTCTCGTCTTTAGCGCCGTTCATAGATCCACCCCTATATCACAGCGGCCTCGGTCAGAATCTCTACGATCCGATCCAAACCGGCGTCAAGTTCTCCCTGCCTCTTTGCCATGAATCTTTCCGTTCGGCGCGTTAACTTGGGATGGTCTATCTTTACCACCCTCGTAGGCGAGGCTGGAAGGCCGGTTTCCGCTTCCGAGAGGGAGAGATCCGACGCCGATACTACCTCCACCGCCGATGAGTATGCCCGTTTTTTCCCTGACAGAGTCGGAAGCGGAACAGTATTTATATCGCTCACGACGGTTACCAGGCACGGAAGTTCAATTCTCTGCGTGAGTATTCCGTCCTCCACCGTGCAGTCTATCTCTATCCCTCTGCCATCGGAGAGCGCGTCGAGCCTGGTTACGCGGGTCGCCGCGGGAATGCCCAGCAGTGCCGCGACCTCCGGCCCCACCTGTCCAGTCTCCCCGTCCGTCGCCTTTTCGCCGGCTATTATCAGATCCGGCAGGCCAATTTTTTTAAGTACCGCGGCCAGTACATTCGCCGTCGCCCAACTGTCGCCGCCGGCAAACAGTTTATCGGTAGCCAGAATTGCCCTGTCCGCTCCGAGCGCGAGGCCCTCGCGAAGGGATTCCTCGGCCTCTGGCGGTCCCATGGAGACTATGGCTACGGCATCACCAGGCGCGCGGATGCTCATCGCGGCTTCCAGCGCGTTGAGATCGAGCGGATTTACGATCCCGCTGGTCCCCTCCCGAACCATCGTTCCGGTCTCCGGATTCATCCTCACATTATCGGAGTCGGGGACCTGTTTCATGAGTACTGCCACATTCATAGCGAGCGTCCTCCTTGTATCCTCAACATGCGGGAATTATTATATACCAAGTTCCGCGCCCCGTTTATCTTGTGAACTGTGATGCCGGCGCCGCGAAGGAGATGGCGGCTCCGTTATCGGTGACTGAATATAGAGCGCTGCGGGCCTCGCGCGTATTCCGCTAGGCCCGCAGCGCGAATTGATCTCTCTCCAGCGTCACATCGTGAAGTACCAGGCGAACGGCGAGAGAAGCAGCACTGTAAGGAAAGCCCTGACAATGTATATGACCGTAAGTTTTATGAAGTTTAACGGTATCGAGGAGTTTAGGATGAGCACTCCGACCTCCGTCATGTATATCAATCCGGTTGCGGATATTCCGGCGCACATAAAGCGGGCGGCGTCCGTCTGAGCGCCGGATCCGACCACCGCCGCCAGGAACTGATCGGCGTAGCTCAGGACAAAAGCCGTTCCAACCTGAGATGCCTCCGGTATCCGCATCACCTGCAGCAGCCAGGTGAACGGCGTCGCTATAATCTGGAAGACCGGGGTGCTGTTAGCGATTATCAGCACTATTGTCCCCCATGAGATGACGAGCGGCATTGTGCTCACCACCAGCGACACGAGCGTGCGCACAACGCCTTTCGCAAGCATGGCCGGAGTCTGCGCTGCCGCGCGGTCCACCGCGAGTTTGAGCGCCCACTCTCCCAGCGTGTAATCCTCTGGGATTTCGTCGCCTGTCCTCTGCTTTCCGGCCCTGCCGGAGTACGTGTCCGGTATGCTTGAGAGCGGCCAGATCCTCGGCATAATCAGCGCGAGCAGAAACGACACCACGTATATCGAGATGAGTATCTGGAAGTACATGTGAGGCAGTTTGACAAAATCTGCCATTACGTAGATGTACGCTATGCTGATGACCGAGAAAGTCGTCGATATGACAGCGCCCTCCCTGTCGGTATAGTAGCCCTGGTCGTGTACTTTGGTCGTTATGACAACGGCGACAGAACTGGAACCTATCCACGAAGCTATGCAGTCAACCGCCGCCCTGCCAGGAAGTCTGAACAGAGGGCGCATTATCGGGCGCGCGAACGTACCGACGTACTCCATCAGTCCGTAATCTGTCAGCAGCGGGACGAAACCCGCGAGAATGAGGAATATCACAAGCAGCGCCGGAGCCAGCACTATACCTGGAGTGCCGCCGTTATCCATATTGCAGACAACATTGAAGAAGTCAGTCACCACCGCGTAAGAACCGAAGGTTTCGGCCTTCTCGACATTCCAGATGACCTCCGGCCCTATCTTATTGGTAAATAAATAAATCATGACGCAAAATATGCCTCCAAGCACCCGAGAGACAAGCCAGAAGGGTGATATCACAAAAAGATCCTTCAAGAACTCGCTGTCTGTTATAAACTTTGGCTTTATGAAAACCGCTATCAGCGAGACGATCGCGCTTGCCGCCACGAATATCATGGCTGCAAGCGGCAGATACCCCTTCAGAGCGCCCTGAAGCAAGTCTATGAGCATACCCAGTATTGTGTTGAAAGAACTGTTCCGCGGTATCGGCATTATAAACGCGACCGCGCCTATCAGAGATGGAATGGCAAACCGCGTTATCTGTGACGCGGAGTATCTGTTTTTCACCATGACAAATCATGCTCCCCCTTCGCAAGTCAGACAGAACCAGCGTACTCCCGCGATAAAATCCGACATTGAGTCTGTCCGTCCATACCCTATCCCATACGGCACGCCTCCTCTGCGATAAATACGCGATGAAAGTCCGCCGCGGACCCGGCGGACGAAGAAGGCGCCTTGCCGCTCAAACTGGGCAGGGCAATAAAAAACGGGAGGCGAATCGTCTGCCTCCCGGGCGCTTTATACCGATCCGAAGTCGATCACCTGTTGAAGGAACGAGTACTTACGGGCCCTCAACATAGACGCTTAACTTGACTCCAGTTTGAGGCCGATATCAGCTCGCCTGCGCAAATCCTCTTAAAAGACTGGGGCGGCTTCCAGCTGCGCCTTGCTCGCGTACATGCTGACGCCCTTTCTATAGACGAGGAACGAATACGCCAGAGCAAACACGATTCCAAGTCCATAGGCCACGTTCATCGGCAGGTTCAAACCTATCGGCGCGTTGCAGATATACGTGAAGGTGATAAAAGCGTACCACGCTCCAGGAATGAGGGACATGAACGGCGCTATCTTGTGTCCCTTGCCCAGAAGGTAGATCGTTATTATCGCGAACGCGAATATAGCAATCGTCTGGTTGCTCCACGCGAAATACCGCCACAGGGTGTTGAAACCTCCGGGCGACATCTTCGCCCATACCAGAATGGCGGCGACCAGCACGAAGATGACGGACGAGATGGAGAGGCGGTTCTTTATCGGCTTCTGGTCGATCTTGAGGAAATCGCCGACCATCAGGCGGAGCGAGCGCAGAGCCGTATCTCCCGACGTGACCGGCAGCACGATGACACCCAGGATCGCGATAAATCCGCCCACCTGTCCCAACATGTCCTTCGCTACTATGCCGACTACGGAGTTCGGGCTTGCCGCCCCCTCGCCGAAGGGAATCGCGACGCCCTTGTTGTAGACGGCCATTGCCGCGGCGGCCCAGATCATGGCGATGAAACCCTCAAGGATCATCATATTGTAGAACGTTGTGCGGCCCTGTTTTTCGTTGGTCATCGACCTGGAGATGATCGCCGTCTGGGTGGAGTGAAAACCGGAGACTATTCCACAGGCGACCGTGATGAAGAACATCGGTATCAACCGCTGGCCGCCGGGATGAATGCCCTTCCAGTTCGCGAGCGAGACGTTGTCCAGGTGATATCCGCCTGTAAACAGGCAGATGAAGACGCCCACAGCTGAAAAGAGCAGGATTGCCCCGAATACAGGGTATATCCTGCCGATGAGTTTATCGATGGGGAACATCGTGGCGCATACATAATACACGAATATCACGGCGTAGATTACCCACGTCGACATCGCGCTCGCGCTGCCTGAAAAGCCGAACAACTGCGTCGCCGCTATATCGCCCGGCGTGTAGATGAAAACCGCGCCGACTAAGAGCATCAGCAGACATACGAATACGTTATAGAGGTTGAAAACCGCGTTGTTCGTGTACTTCTTGACCAGGTCCGGCATCTGCATCCCATTGTTGCGCATCGACAGCATCCCTGAGAAGTAATCGTGCATGGAGCCGCCAAGAATGTTGCCTATCGGGATCAGTATAAACGCTACTGGACCAAAGAGAATGCCCTGTATCGGGCCGAGGATGGGACCGGTGCCGGCGATATTGAGAAGGTTGATCAGACTGTTCTTCCAAGTCTTCATTGGGACGAAATCCACTCCGTCAGTCTTCGTAAGGGCTGGGGTCTTTCTGTCATCCGGTTTCATGACGGATTCGCATATTTTTCCATAGAACATACTTCCAACAAGCAATAATACAAGACCAAAAACAAACGTTGCCATCCTGATTCGGGTCCCCTTTCATAAGGAATTTTAGTGGCTGCCCAAGTTGCGAAAAAAAGTTCCGTCTTCAGATCATTGGCGTCCCTCCTTATTTTAGATTTTTTAAGGAAACATTGATCAAACGCAAAAAACGACATACAGCCGTCTTAGCGGAACTCAAGCGCCCTCCAGGTTATATCCTTACCCATCAGGCGCCTGACATTGAATCAATCTTTCCTTTAGGGAACAGTTATCTCACCGGACGCGGACCCCATTATTACGCAGAATGCCTCTGCCTTTATCCTCGTTCCGGAGGGTTTGCCTCCGAGAGAAAACACATCTGTCAGCTCATCGGCCGACGTCTGTGAACTGTACTCTTTCTGTGCCGCTACAGTATCGTTGACATATATAATTACCTTATATATATAATGTTTTCCAGGATCGTTGACGCTGTGCCCGACGGTGACAGTCAGATTTCCATTCGCGTTCCACGCCAGCTTCACGGATTTTGGCGGGTGAGCGGAAGCAATCATTGGCACTCCGGCAGCCAACAGCAAGATAAGCGCCATTATATGAACTATCCTCTTCAACTCCAGATCCTCCCTTCGCCGCAAACACATCTCAGCTTATCTGATTCTATTTTAAGAATGTTTTCTATCTTGTATAATAATCAAATCATTCTTGAAAGTCAATGTATTTTTTTCTTAAATATTTCATCTTCCTGTCGCGCTCCCTGCCATTGCAAGCGCTCGGGCCATCTTGCCCCAGAAGTCGGCGCGCTCTTTTAGATCTCTTCCAGTCCTCTCTCTTATCACGTTCAGATCCGACGCCACCTGCCTTTTGAGGTCATCGGCGCTCTGAAAACGAATTTCGTCCCTGACTCGGAAGAGCAGGAAGACAGCCAGCGTCTGACCGTAGATATCCCCTGAAAAATCTTCGATGTTTACCTCGAAACGCTGTTCTCCCAGACCGAACGTAGGATTGACGCCTATGTTGGCTCCTCCGGTCAGCCATCTTCCATCGTGAAATACGGCCGCGGCATAGACGCCCCGCTTAATCTCCACTCTCTCAGGGTTTATCTCCAGATTTGCCGTCGGTATTCCCAGCCGGCTTCCCCTCTTGTCCCCATGCGTAACGCGCCCCATACAGAAATACGGATAACCCAGCAGGTCCGCCGCCTGCTCCATTCTGCCGGCGGTCACAGCGGCTCTCACAGTCGTGCTGTTTATCGGGAGGCCGTCGGAGGATGTCTTTGTCGGCATTATGTCCACAGTCCAGCTTCGCGCAGGACACTCCTCGGACAGGAGACTCGCGTCGCCCATGCGGTCCTTTCCAAATCTGAACTCGCTGCCCACCACCACGCCGTCCACAGTAAACTCGCGCCCTATCGCGTCGAGAAACTCGACCGGGGCCATGCTGGTGATCTTTGGCGTGAAGTCAATCCTATGCACGGACGGAACGGAGAAGTATCTCTCCAGAACCTCCCGCTCAATTCCGGTGAACAGACATCTGAAATTTTTGAAGACCGTCAAGCCGCTGAAGGTTATGACCCCCCACTCGCCGCCCCGTCCAGCCGCTCTCTGGGCCGCCCGTTCGAGAAGGGTCTGGTGTCCCTTGTGAAAACCGTCAAATGCTCCTATCGTCGCTATCATGTCAAAACTCCGTTTCAACTCACGCGGCCCGCGTGGGGCGCGGCAACAGCATTATAAAACATTGATTCTTTCTATCTTGACAGCTATTATATCGTGCATCCGTTTTATCTCAACTTTTGGAGAAAGATTTCAGAGCGGAATATTTATATCAGGGGCAACCTGCATCCCCCCGTCAAGATTATCAAGACGCGCCACGGAGAACAACTCTTGAGAGAGGAGCAGCACCTTATGCGCCGGCGGATGATCGCCCAGCGTCCGGCGGGTGGCGTATGAAAACCGGATGTTCTGTCCCCTGGCGAGCCTCGAAGCATCTTCCCTGGTCACAGAGTAAGACGGAAGAAATTTCGCGATCTCCTCGAGCGGAAGAACCGAGCCAGTTACGGCACTCCTCTCCGGCGAGATGTCCGGGCCAGGATTGAACGCGCGCGAGAGGCTGAATGGTCCGACGCTCTCCCTGATCAGTGACGCGATATGCGCTCCGCAGCCAAGCGCCCTCCCTATATCGCGCGCGAGGGCGCGGATATAAGTTCCCTTGCCGCATCTGACGAGCAGCTCGAAATCCCCTTCCTCGGAGATATCCGTCGTCCTGCTTATGCTTTCGATGAAGACCGGTCTCGGTTTGATATCAGGATCGCCGCCGCCGCGGAGGATCTCGTGCGCCCGTCTTCCGCCGACGTGGACCGCCGACACCTTAGGGGGAACCTGCATTCTCCACCCCATAAACGCCGTAAGCGCTCCGTCTACATCCGAGCCGTTCAAACCCCTCCATTCGGAGACTGAAGTCTGGTCTCCGGTGAAATCGCATGTCGAGGTCTCCGCGCCCAGCCGTATTACGGCCCTGTAGACCTTGGGCATATCCATTATCAGACCACTCAGCCTGGTAGCGCCGCCGATGAGCAACACTAAAAGACCGGACGCTGACGAGTCCAGCGTGCCGCCGTGACCGACTTTGATATTCCTCCCGATGACGCGCCGGACGCGCTCCACACAGTGGGTGCTCCTTACGCCTAATGGCTTATCGAGGGGCAATATACCCTGCGGCATACTTTTCTATCTCGGTGATGACCGCCGAGACGGCCTCGGCAAGAGATGCTCTTATGACGCAGCCAGACGCCACTTCATGACCTCCTCCGCCAAAGGCAAGAGCGATCCTGTGCGCTGAAAAAGGAGCTCTTGCCCTCAGGTTGACGCGTATCTCGCCGTCCGCTTCGCTGAATAGCACGGCAAGCCCGACCCCTTTTATCTTGAGAAGAAAGTTGACCAGCCCTTCCGTGCCGCTCCTCGATGCTCCGGTCTGCTCGAAGTCGTCCTTGCTCAGCCAGAAGAAGGCCGACCTGCCGCCCGCGAAGAGTTCTGTCCTGGAAAACGCCCTGCCCCAAAGGGACAGAATTTCAGCCGACATGTTCGAATCAAGGACGGCCATCAGATCACCCGGCACCGCTCCAGCCTCCATGAGCCTTATCGCGCACTTGTAACTTCGCTTCGTTGTAGATGAAAACTTGAAATACCCATTGTCGGTCACTATGGCCACGTAAAGCGCCTCCGCTTCGCGCCTGTCTATGCCCCATGGAGAGACGGACAGAAGCTCCGTCACCATCTCGCCGGTCGCGGAGGAGGTGGGATCCACCCAGTTTATAGCGCAGAATCGCTCGTTGTCGGAGTGATGATCGATATTTATCGTGTGAAATCTCTCCTGAAGGTCTTCCACTCCTTGCACAGACCTACCGGCCGTACTGGTGTCAAGACATATTACGGCGCCGCCTGTTCCGATAAAATCACAAGGTATTTCATTCAGGACGTTAAAATTTATTCCGGCGGCCAGGAATTCATACCTTCCAGGATAGATATCGGGGCCTCCAAGCATTACCTCCTTGGAAAGGCGCGCGCCGGCGTGAGCCATGGCGAAAGAACATCCTATCGTATCGCCGTCAGGCTTTTCATGGGCTAGTACGAGCCACTTCCCGGCTTTTTCCAAGACAGAGATTATATCTAAAATCTCAGGGGCCGGGGGCCCAAAATAATCCTCTGGCATCTCGGTCTTTCTCATCCGCCTCTTTTTAAATCGTCTTTCATGACTCTGTCAATAAGCTCGTCCATTAACCTGGCCTTCTTCTCCGAGTCGTCGTACATGAAATGAATCTCCGGAATCTGTCTTATACGCATCTCTCGTCCGAGCATCCCCCGAATTGTGCCGCTGACCGATTCCAAAGCGCTCGTTACCTCTCTTCTCCTGGATTCTTCCAGCAGGGTGAAGTATACTTTCGTGTGGCTGAGATCCCTCGAGCAGTCTACGCGCGTCAGTATAGCGGATGACGCGGCGCTGTTTTTTATTCTGTTGGTCAGTATGTCCGCGATGAATCTGAGAAACTCACGGTTGAGACGTTCTATCCTGTAAGTGACCATACGAAAGCACCTCGCGGCTGGTATTCAGTATTTCGAATTCTCCATTCTCCTCGTCATTTTCCACAAACGCGAATATCTGATCGATTCGTGACTCCATCTCCTGATGCGATGATCCAACGCATGATATCGCCATATCGACCACATTCCACAGACCATCAGGGCCAAGGTCGGCCACTGAAACGTTAAAGCGCTTCTTCAGCCGCTCCGTCAACGACCTTACGACCTGCCTCCTGTCCTTCAGGCTGCTTGCCACGTATATTTTAAGGCGGAACATGACAATGCCTATCCACGGTTTCATCTCTACGGACGCGCGGGGCTATATGTCCAGCGTCTTTTTTTCCGATAGTATCTCGTAAGCCTCAATCTGGTCTCCCTCCCGAAAATCCTGGAAACCAGAGAAGCTCAGCCCGCATTCATTGCCCGACGCTATCTCCCGGACATCCTCCTTGAAGTGCCTCAACCCCGAGAGGCTGCCGTCCCACACGACCACGCCGTCTCTCAGTACCCTGACCTTCGCGCCGCGCCTGATCACGCCATCCCGCACAAAGCAACCGGCTATACGGCCGATCCTGGGGACCTTAAAACTCGCTCTGATCTCCGCTTGTCCCACGGTGTTCTCACGCAGCGTGGGAGCGAGCATCCCCTCCAACGCCGCTTTTATGTCCTCCTGCATGTCGTATATGACCCTGTAGAGCCTAATCTGGATGTTCTCGGCATCCGAAAGTTTTTTCGCGTTGGCGTCAGGCCGGACATTGAAGCCTATTATAATCGCGTTCGACACGGATGCCAACGTCACGTCGGACTCCGATATCCGGCCGACCGCCTCGTGTATTATGTTGATCCTCACCTCGTCCGTGCTCATCTTCATGAGGGTGGAGTGAAACGCCTCCAAAGATCCCTGTACATCGCACTTCAGAACGACGTTGAGCTGAGGGATGTCGTCCGAGCTGATCGTTTGGAAGAGTTCCTCAAGAGTGAGCCGCGAACGCGATTTCGACTGATCCTGATCCCTCCTCGAATCAGCGTTCACGAGGTCGCGGGCCTCCTTTTCGGACGACATGACGCGGAACGTCTCCCCTGGCATCGGCACATTCTCGAGGCCGAGAATTTCAACAGGCGTGCTGGGTCCCGCTGAGTCCACCGCGCGCCCGTTATCGTCTAACATCGCCCTCACTTTGCCCCATGCCGTCTTCGTCGCTATGATGCTGCCTTTTTTGATGGTGCCCTGCTGGACTATCACAGTGGCGACCGGCCCCTTGCCCTTGTCGAGATTTGCCTCGACGACGACGCCCTCGGCCGACACTGTCGGAGACGCCTTCAGTTCAGCCATCTCGGACATAATCAGGATCATCTCGAGCAGGGCGTCTATACCCGTCCCAACCTTCGCCGCGATATCGACCATAATCGTGTCGCCGCCCCACTCCTCCGGCACAAGGCCGTAGTCCGAGAGCTGCTGACGCACTCTGTCGGGTTTTGCTGACGGTTTGTCTATCTTGTTGACCGCGACTATTATGGGGACTCCGGCGGCTTTCGCGTGATTCATCGCCTCCAGAGTCTGAGGCATGACGCCGTCGTCGGCTGCCACGACCAGGATGGCGATGTCGGTCACTCCCGCTCCGCGCGCTCTCATTGCCGTGAACGCCTCGTGACCCGGCGTGTCGAGGAAGACTATCTCGTTACCGTTGTAGTCTACCTTGTAAGCTCCAATATGCTGGGTTATTCCGCCCGCTTCTCCCTCGGTGACCCGGGTATGCCTTATGAAGTCGAGCAGCGTCGTCTTGCCATGATCGACATGCCCCATGACGGTCACTATGGGCGATCTCTGCCGCGCGTCCGGCGCGTTCGCGGCACGCGTCCTCTTAGAAACGCCCGGCGCGTCTGTCTCCGTCGTTTGAAGGGCTTCATCTGGGCTGGATACATCATCGCATCCCTCGGAGCCCGCTGAGTCTTTTACCGTTATCTCGCAGCCGAACGCAACGCTTATGATTGTAAGGATGTCGTCGCTGGGGACGGCGTTGGCCGGGATCATAAAGCCCTCCTTTATCAGTAACTTCACCATCTCCGACGGCTCTCTGTCAAGAAGCTTCGCTATATCCCCAACGGTCGCCGACCTGTCTATGACGATCTTTGACGCTCCGTCATCGCTCTTGTTCTCATCCCTGCCGTCGCTTTCAAGGGATGCCGAAGCCATCCCGGGCTGTCCGTCCGGCGCCGTGTCACCCTTCGAGATTGGCTTTTTGTCTCCGTTGTCCTTCTTGAACGAGTCCTCTATCATCTGAGCGACATCCATATCTATGGAGCTCATGTGATTTTTTACCTCGATCTTCAGTGTTTTCAGTCTTTCAAGCAGCTCCGGGTTAGTCTTTCCCAGAAGTTTCGCGAGTTCGTATACCCTGATTTTATTCATTAACGTCACGCCCCTTATTGCAGAAGTTCAGCCAGATTCTTTGCGAGGCCGCTTTCAATGGGAAGGGCGGCTATCTGCGCGCTGTTCGCGCCAATGGATCCGCCGAGCCTCTCCCGCGAGACACCATTTATAACAAAACATACGCTTCCTCTTTCGATCAGCCTTCGCTCGATCTTTCGAAGAACCGATTGCGAGCAGTCCTCCGTTCTCACAATGAACAGCCTCGAATTCGAGGCGCGAAGGATGCTGTCCTGCCCGATCAGAAGAAGCCCCGCCCTCCTTGCCAGACCAAGCAGGGACAGTGCCTTGACGCGATTGTCACTCTCACTCTGTCCTTTCAACGCACAACTCCTCTAGTTTTTTGTATATCTCCGGTCCAACGGGAGCTTTCAACGCTCTTGTCAGCGCGTTTTTTTTCCTTGCTGCCGCGAGACAGACAGGGTTGGCGCAGACATACGCGCCTCGTCCCGGAGCTCTGCCGCTGTCTATGGCAATCACCCCCGACGGGGATCGCGCGACCCGAATGAGATCCGCCTTCGAGGATTCCCTGCCGCAGCCCACGCAGCGCCTGGGGCGCTTGCGAGGCTGCCTCAGATCTTCGGAAGATCCTCCCATAGCGATTCACCACTGACCTTTTTGATATCCTCGAAGAGATCCTGCATTGTCGGCATCCTCTCTGGCTCTATCACCTTTATGTCTATCTTCCAACCGGTCAGTCTCGCCGCCAACCTGACATTCTGCCCTGCTTTGCCTATCGCGAGCGACAGTTGATCCTGCCTGACATATACGCGCAGCGCGTGCTCCTGTTCGAGGATGGGCTCCAGCTTTGTGACCTTGGCCGGGGAGAGCGCGTTACGAACAAACTGCATCGGATCGTTGTTCCAGACTATCACGTCTATCCGCTCGCCGCTGAGCTCCGTACTGATGGGTTTTATCCGATCGCCGTCTTTTCCGACGCAAGCTCCCACTGGGTCCACATTCACGTCGAGAGAGGCGACCGCGACTTTGGCTCTTGTGCCAGCCTCGCGGACTATCGACCTGACCGCGACTGTTCCCTCTACGATCTCCGGAACCTCGAGCTCAAGGAGTTTTTTGAGAAGGCCCGGATGAGTGCGGGATACGATTATGCGAGGTCCCCTCGTCGTCTTTCGAACGTCGAGCAGAAGGAACTTCCTGCGTCCGCCGGGAGTATATGTCTCGCCGTTAATCCGCTCTTCCCTGGGCAACATGGCGTCT
>JAIRWR010000081.1 GCA_031268885.1 Synergistaceae bacterium | reverse complement strand
GAAAACTGCCGGCGATTGTCGCGAGTGAGCCGGATATTCCAAGCACTCCCATCATCAGAAAACCTATGCCGTAGATTCCGATTTTTATTTTGCCGCTTGAGCTTTCCATATCACACACTCCTCATACAGCCAGTTATTTAGCCGGGAACTGTGTCCAGCGTCCAAACCGGGTGCTCTTTAGGTTGTGCCGTATTCCGCGTCAACCTTTCCTAAAATTTTAATGCGTCTTTTTGTGATTTCCAACTGTATTTTAGCCTATTTATCAATATGGTAAACTATAGCGGCGATAAAACCCTGCTTTGGCGCGACAGGCAAGGTAGAGTGAAAATAAACGGTACAGACACGGTAAGTCAGAATATGACGCTCACCGCCGGGTGGAGGGACCCTAACGTGATCATCACGTACACCGTAACGTTCAACTCGAATGGCGGTAGCAGTGTGCCCCCGCAGACCGTTCCGTCCGGCGGCGGAGTCACATGGCCGACAGTTCCGACTCTTTCGGACTACACATTTGTAGACTGGTACAGAGACGCCGACCTCATTACCCTTTGGGATTTCGGCGACTCAGTGACCGGCAATATGACTCTTTACGCCGGATGGCTGTATAATGACGATATCGATAGCGGCTATGGCGGCGATAATTGATGATTGAGGTGTATGTCACCAATCTCGACAAGGGTAGGAATTCGTAAACCCGTTGTTTCCATGTGTGCGAACTATGACCGCGAATATGCCTGTATGCACCTTGGTTGCGGCAGGTGCTATATACTTGATATACATTGGCCGGGCTCATACTGCAAGTATTTTCAAAACTCCGTCTTACCCCGTTTTGGGGGTCGCGCTGACAGGCGCGGCCGTGGAAACGCGGGCCTGCACCGTTTGCGGTGAAGCATTCCCCGCAAACGGCAGACAGGCGTATTGTTCGGCGGCTTGCGCGGGAAAGGCGCAACGGAAACAGCAACGGGAGCATATATGAAAGTAATATGCAGTAAACATAATAAACTGATAGTTTGTATAATGCGCGGCGGTTCGGACAGCCGCGCATTTTAACAGGCAATATCAACGGGGTGAGAAACGTTCATTCTGTCTCCAGACAAACAGTTACGACCAGTCCTCCTGACGGAGCGTTCGAGGCGGATATCACGCCGTCATGACGCTCGATTATTCGCTTTGCTATCGCAAGCCCAAGACCCACTCCGCCCTGCGACATCTCCCTGGCCTTGTCGGTGCGGTAGTATGGCAGGAAAATTTTTTCGAGCTCGTTCTCGGGTACGCCGTTTCCTCTATCGCTGATCGATATGATGGCGCGTACTCCTTCACGGCGTGCGCTTATCTCGACCGTCGAGTCCCTGGGCGCGTGGCGCACGGCGTTATGGATCACGTTGCCCAGCGCTCGCTTCAACAGCGCGGAGTCGCCTGTGACGTACAATTCCTGGAGGTCTGTCCCGATCTTTTTATTGACCGACTCGCAGAGGAACTCCGTATCTTTCACTATAGAGTGGATTATACATCCCACATCCACCTGTTCCGAGCGCGTCACCGGCATGGCTGTACGGGTCAGCTCCAACAGCTCCTCCACCATTTCATTGATGCGCTCTATCTCAACGTCTATATGATCAATATATCGCTCTGCCTCCGCGCTGGTTCCTCTTCGCAGGATTGCCGAAGCGACGCCCATCCGTTGCAGCGGTGAACGAATCTCATGGGAGACGTCGCTGAGCAGCCTTTTTTGAGAGTCTATCAGGTCCTCTACCCGCTCAGCCATTATGTTGAAGTTTTTCCCAAGACTCGATATCTCGTCGCTGCGCCCCGTCACCCTGAGACCAGCCCGGACGGACAGATCGCCGTCGGCCAGCCTCATCGCCACGTTCTCCAGTTCGGAGAGCGGCGTCACAAAGCTGCGCATGAGCATAAGACTGAGACCTACGCAGATGAGAACTGTAAGGATAAATTGCGCCGGAAGGCGCCTCCTGGGCCTGTCGTCGTTTCGTTCACCGAAGGGATGCAGAGCCGCTGTCAGTACTGTTCGTCCGGAAAAGGAGTCCGATGATTTTACCAACAGGCGGCCGCGCTGAAATTCATCTCCCTCGGATAAGCGAGAATTGAGCCACTCCGATCCCGGAGAGAAAAAAAGCGTCCCGCCTCTGCCGGCCATTAAATCCAAACCGCTCTCGCCGCTTATGTCCGCAAGCCATGAAGGCATCCTTTCATCTGGAATGGACTCCGAGCTTTCGGCGAGCAGCGACGCGATCCATCCAAGGCTTTGCGCTATCCCCCGCGGGCCGCTGAATTCGTCGAATTCCCTGCTCTGTATGATATGAGTGATGTTGAACAGAATTATCGGCAAAAAGAGAACGGAGATCAACGTCAAATATATTTTCCAGAAAAACGATGACCGGGCGATATTTTTCATTGAAAAGCCCTGCCGTTCGTGTCTCCCTCGGGAAAGACGTACATAAAGCCCTCTCCCCGCAAGGTCTTGATCCTCTCGCTGCCGCAGGGATAAAGGCCCAGCTTGTGTCTCAGCCTGCTGATATGAACGCTCAGGCTTCTGTCGTATGTTGAATGGTTCCGCCCAAGAACCTCCCGCGACAGCAGTTCGGGAGAGATCACCCTGCCGATGCCCGACAGCAGAAGCTCAAGCAGCCGGAATTCCACGTTTGTCAGAACGACGCCGTGTCCGCCGATCCTTACGGAACGGGATTTCCTGTCCATTTCGATGTCGGCGACGCAGATCATAGCCTGGGAGATGCATCCGAAACCGTCGGTTCTTCGAAGAATAGCTCTCACCCTGGCTGACAGCTCCCTCATGTTGAACGGCTTGCAGATATAGTCGTCGGCGCCGATTTCGAGTCCCACCACTCTGTCGACGTGATCACCCTTTGCGGTGAGCATGACAACAGGAATGGTCGAAACGTTCCTGATCTCCTTCAGGATCTCGAATCCATCCTTTCCGGGAAGCATCACGTCCAGTATTACGATATCACATACCTCGTCCGACAATATCTCCAATCCGCCGTCGCCGGTGTGCGCGTACATAAATCCAAAGCCGTCTGAACGAAAATATTCCCCAAGCAGAGAGCACAGCTCGGCATCGTCATCTATCACAAGGATTTTTTTCATCACGATCATCTCCGTTAAAAAGTTCTCGCGGCTCATTATATGTGAAAAGAGGGGATGGAACAGAGGATCACCAATCAACTTTACATTTCTTTGTAATTAGATAACATTATTTAAAGATATCTATTGTATCTTAACGCTATTTTGGTCTTTTTTTGCCGAAAATAAATGGAAGGAGGGCCGGCCCGTGGCTTATGAACGTGGCAAACGGGCAGAAATCAAAGCAGTGCTCGAAATACTCATAATAGGAGAGTGACGAACTTGAACGTAAGCTCTGTTTCAAGCAGCAGCATTTGGGAAGAGTACCTCGAAAGATTGAAAGGTCAGAAGAAAGAAACCGCCGCGGTAGAGACAAAACTCGGAGGAGCCTCCAAAAAGCCGGATATCAACCCCGAAGCGCTCCTTGCTGAACTGGAAGAGCTTCAGAATGATCCTGAGGCACTGAAGGCACGCGCGTCTGAAATGGCCGCGCAGGTCTCGGAAGCGGCGGAAGAATACCTCGACGTGCGCGGGGATATGTTGAAGTCATTATCAGCGGATCTCGAAACTGTAGCGTCGGATGGCGACCTGTCCGCACTTAAAGAAAAGCTGTCGCGTCACGGCCAAAACGGGGGACCAGCCGGCTTGAGCGGGGCCGCGTCGATATCCGCCAGTTCCTTGCGTGCCATGCTCGCCACCGAAGAAGAGGAAGATACCGAGGAGGACGAAACGAGTACATTGAACACAGATAGACTCAAAGAACTCCTCGCGGAACTTCAGACGTTGATTGCCAACATAGATGAAGAGAATGAGTCGAGCGCGGAAGCGTCTGGGAAATACAACCTGGCCCCCGACAAACTTCTGGCTGAGCTGGAGGCTCTGGAGGATGACCCTGAAAAACTCAAGGCGAGAGCTGCCGAGATGGCGGAACAGATATCCGCCTCGGCCAAAAATCGCCCCGCAAAATTCTCACACGCTCTCAATGAGTTAGTGTCCGACCTCAAAGAGGTCTCTGAGAGCGGAGATCTGTCCTCCATCAAGAAAAAGCTCGAACGGGGCCAGAACAGTCTGGCGGAAACAGATAACGACGTGTCGATCAGTCCGTCGGCGATCTTCTCCAAATATCGGAACCTGCGGGATAGCGTCAGCGAGACGTCTTCGAATTCGGCGAACGTTATCGAGGACACAGCCGAAGAAGAGGGTAGAGTGTCCGGCGATGAATTGATAGCGAGTATAAGATCCAACCTCTCGAACAGGTTGAAAGAGCTCTATTCCCAGTCTCAGATCACATATCCATCGGTGAGCATGTCCGCGTAGCGGCATTGAGCACAGCTCAAGCTGCCCCGCGATATTCAGTCTCCATAGGTTACGCCGGCGAGAGTATTGTTCAGGTAACGGACCATGATCCGTGATCACGACTGGCTATGGAAATAGGGAGTGAATCTATTTCCATAGGATCATTGAAAGCGATACTCTTCGCCGGTTTCTCATATCTCGCCGCCTCCCGCCTGAATATCTCAATTTTCTGCCCCGCAAGAAATAAAGGCGTTGGCGGCGGGAAATCCGGGTAAAGGAGAGCGCAATGACGCCAATCAAGTCAATGCCGCTTATAAAATCGTCGAGGTTGCCCAATCCTGCTATGATATAATGGCCGCATCTAAGAAAGTATCGTTAAAACACCGCGTAGTCGATGTCCAGAGGGTCGGCGACGAACATGCAACCCGGCGCGTGGGTAATGGCGAAATCCGGCTTCGCCGCCATGATCGCGGCCTGAGGGGTGACGCCGCAGGCCCAGAAGACTGGAATCTCCCCTGGATTGATCGGTACGGCGTCGCCGAAGTCTGGCCTGCTTATGTCCTTTATCCCGATGGCATCAGGTTCGCCGATGTGAACGGGCGCGCCGTGAACCGCCGGGTAACAGCCAGTGCGGAGTACTGCTTTCGAAACCCGCGCGGCGGAGATAGGGCGCATGGAGACGACCATCGGTCCACTCAACCGCCCGGCCGGACGGCAGTGGATATTCGTGATGTACATCGGGACGTTGCGGTCGAGGTCGATGTGCCTCATCGCAATGTTCGATTGGATCAGCGCCCCCTCGAACGAGAAAGAACACCCCAGCAGAAATCCCACTAGGCCGTCTCTCCAATATTTAATCACGTCAGTCGGTTCATCGATGCACTCACCGTTCTTCCAGACGCGGTAGCGCGGAAGGTCCGTCGTGATGTTAGCGCCCGGCGCGATCAGCTTCGGTTCGGGGTCGCCCGGTTCCGTCACATCGAGGATCGGGCAGGGCTTCGGGTTGCGCTGAGCAAAGACCAGAAAGTCATAAGCCAAGTCTTTCGGCAAAATCACTAGGTTCCCCTGGACATGACCGGCGCACATCCCCGACGTCGGACGATCCCACCTGCCCTCGCGAATCATCTGGCGCACGTCGCTGGGACTCCAGGCCGCGTAATCGCTCATCTTTGTCACTTAAAAAGCGCCTCCCTCAGATTTTTTACCGCGATGCCATTCTTCTCCATGGCCGCGCGAACGGTCTTCGCCATCTTCACAGCCTCGGGACTATCCCCGTGCATACAGATGGAGCGAGCCTTCAACTTCAGCGTCTGCCCGTCTGGGGTCTTGATTACACCCTCCTTCACCAGCCTCACCATGCGTGCTGCCGCCTCATCAGGGTCGTGGATGAAAGCCCCAGGCTGGCTGCGCGGAACCAGCGAACCATCGGGCATGTAACCGCGGTCGGCGAACGCCTCCGGCGCGAATGGGGCCCCAAGTTCCGCGCAGGCCTTCTCGAAGGCGGAGTCTGCCAGCCCTAGAAGGATGATCTCCCCCCCTGCGTCTCTGACGGCTTTCACGATGGCTCCCGCCAGCTTTTGATCCTTCGCCGCCTGGTTGTACATCGCCCCGTGCGGCTTAACGTGCTGGAGCCGCAATCCCTCGGACTCGCAGATGCTCTTGAGCGCCCCTATCTGATATAGCGTGTAGGCGTAAATCTCATCCGCCGTGCAGGCCATATCGCGACGGCCGAAACCGAGCAGGTCAGGGTAGCCTGGGTGCGCCCCGACCGCAATCCCTTTGGCCTTCGCGGCCCGCACCGTCTTCACCATGACCTCGGCGTCGCCCGCGTGCCAGCCACACGCAACGTTAGAAGAACTGATGTGGGTCATCACCTCCGCGTCCATGCCCATGGTCCACGCGCCAAAACTTTCGCCCAAGTCACTGTTGAGATCAATCACCGGCATTTTAGCACCCCTCTTCTTCGTTCACGCGAACATCGAGCTTCTCCCGCCCGGCGGAAGAAGATGGTCTCGAACGCCATGTGGCGCGCAGGCGACGCGCTTCCTCAAGGAGGGATTCATTACTGCGCAATAGATCCACGGCCGCTCCCACCGTGATTTTTTCAAAACGTACCCTCCCTCCGGGCAGACGTTGGGCCAAGTTTTCGGCGTCCACCGCGCAGACTGTAGCGATCTTCGCGTAGCCGCCAGTTGTCTGACGGTCCGCCAGCATCACGATCGGCTGTCCATGGCCCGGCACCTGCACGCTGCCGAGGCAGATAGCGTCGGAGATGATGTCCGCGCTCTCTCTGTGGGTGATGACAGCGCCCTCCAGGCGAAAGCCCATGCGGTCCGCGGAGTTTGTAATGACATATTCGGACGAGTAGAAAGCTGCCAGACCATCTTCCGTGAAAAGGTCATCCTGCGGACCTGGAATCACCCGAAGCGGCGCGTCTGGGTCGCGAAGGGGACGCAGACGCAAAGGGCACGAAAACCCCTCGCACTCTGCCCACAGCGCGCCCGGAGCGCCAGTGACAAGCACGTCTCCAGCCTTCAGGGCGCGTCCTTCATGTCCGCCAAATCTACCGCGCGTGTAAGTAGCCCGGCTGCCCATGACGACGGGCGCGTCGATGCCGCCGGAGACGCAGAAGTACGAACGCGAGCCGCTGTCACTAGGCGCGTGGAAGACGACGACATCACCGGCGTCGAGCCTGTGAACCGTCCAGCAGGGCAGGGGGACACAGTTTTTAGTCACCCCAGCCTTCGCCCCCGTCACGACAAAACAGCCCGCCCCCTCCATCACCCTTATCGAAGGGCCGAGCACCGTAATCTCCAGCCCAGCGGGTTCAGGGGCCGAGGATTCGAGGGACAAGGAATCTCTTTCGTTGCCGAGCAGGATATTTCCCAGACGCAACGCCGTTCCGTCCATCGCCCCCGCGACGGGAACGCCATACATCTGATAACCGCGCCGCCCGAGGTCCTGCACGGTCGTGAACAGACCCGGTCTCTCGATCAAGAGCCTCATCGTGATGCCGCCTCCCGATCTGACTCGTGAGAGGGCTCCTCCCCCGAGACTCTCTCCTTCTTTCGAATATCTGGCTTCCAGTCAGGTTTGGCGACCTCGCGCGTCAAGCGGTCGAACTCCGCCCTGCCGACCGGGACGAACCGCGCCCACATGCCCGCGTTCAGGAAGATAGGAGGAGTCCGATCCGGGTCAAACACGCGAAGCGGCGTTGTGCCGATGAGGTTCCATCCGCCGGGGCTGTCGATGGGGTAAATGCCAGTCTGCTTCCCTCCGATCGCCACGGATCCCGCTGGAATTCTCTCCCTCGGCTCCTTTAATCGCGGCGTCTCCAGCGAAGTGTCCATCCCGCCGAGGTATGGGTATCCCGGCACAAAACCCAACATATAACAGTAGTAGTCCCTCGCGGCGTGCCTGCGCGCCACCTCTCCGGCGGAAAGCCCCGCGTGGGCGGCGACCCGTTCGAGGTCAGGCGCGAGAGCGCCTTCGTAACACGTGGGGATAATCAGAAGCTCTTCGTCAGTGCCGTCCTCCGTCACGAGATCCGCTGATATGTCAGACAGCAGTCTCTCCAACTGGTTTGCGGAGATCGACCTCAGAGGATCAAAACAGACAGCCAACGAGCGATAAGTAGGTACTGTGCCGATAAATCCCTTGAAAGGTCTGCTTTCGATCTTCTTGCGCAGTGCCCGGACGCGCGCGTTGATTTCAAAGCCGATGCTGTCTCCGAACTCAACAACAACGCAACTCTCCCCTGCGCAAAGAATGCGAGGAACCTCTTTCGAGGAAGCGTTCATGACTCTACCCCGCCTTTCTATTGTGAAAATCAGCTCAAGATCGCTGAGTCTCGTTCCGTCTGGTGATGGCTTGCCATCGTGGATGGCTATTCAGTCTGGGCATGAGCTTTGAGAAGCGCGGCGCCCTCGGATTATAACGAGTATCCGAGTTCCCTCTTTTCGGCGTGACCGAGGTAACTCAATATTCTGAGATCTCCGGCCGTCTTGAGGTCTATGAATGTCGGAGCGTTCATGCCGTCGTTTTTCTGGAGATGTTTTATCATGACTACTGGACGGATGAGGTCCTTCCCGCTGCCCGAAACCACGATCCCGGTCCTTCCGTCCGACAGGCCGACTATGGATCCCGGCGGATAGAGACCGAGACTGACCAGGAGTTCTCTCGCTATGGACACGTCAAAGTGTACGCCGGCATCCTTCAAGATTATGCTTATGGCGTTTCTGGACGACATGGGGTTCTTGTAAACCCGTTTAGCGGTGAGAGCGTCAAATACGTCAGCCACAGCCGTTATCCGAGCGGAGAGAGGAATGTCCATGCCTCTGCGCCCCATAGGATATCCCTTGCCGGACCACTTCTCGTGATGACAGCCTATCACCGCCAGTATCTCCTCATCCCTGACGCCCGAGTTCATGGCGAGCATCATTCCAAGAACCGGATGGCGCTTCATCTCCTTGAACTCGTTCTGGTCCAGGGCTCCTGGTTTATTGAGCACGGCCGGAGAGATCTTCGCCTTCCCCATATCGTGCAGCAGTCCTCCGGTTATCACCTTCTGAATGAAATCCTTCCTGTCGAAGAATAGTTTGCTGGCGAGAAAACCGGCGAGAACCGCCACGTTGAACGAGTGTACAAATGTGTATTCGTCCGCTTCGCGCACCCTGCCGAGGGAAAAGGCTACCGAAGGCTGTTTTAATATGTCCTCGGTAATATCCGAGCCCATGTTGACGACCGAATTGATCATCTCCGGGCTGATTTCGTTTTCGCTGATCGAGTGGAAGAGAGTATCGATACCCTTCACGATATCGCTGGCCTTCTCCTTGCTTATGAGAGTCTCTCCGGCGGAATATACATTTTCTATGATCTCCTCCAAATCCTCATCCGAGAGCTGTTGAGTCTCCTGAATGAGGACATGGCTAATTCCGTGAGCCTCCATCTTCTTTATCAAGTCTTCGATATTTGACTCGAAGAACGTTATGTCCACGCCGGCTGGCAGTATCATAGCGCCATTGTCGGTCATCACGTCCGCCGCGACGATTCCGCTGCTGTCTCCAAGCATCTGAACTGGAACCTTGACGATAATTGACTGTTCGTTGCCGGATGCGGCCATACCATTTGCTTTTATCGATTCCACTCGCTCCGCTTCTATAATCACGCTGTCATCTCTCCCATGCCTGTGATGTGCGTTTGTATTCAAGTCAAGCATACTATACCACTTTACGATAATGATCGCATTGTTTATGTGAACGAGTAATTAAAAAAACAACTTTACAATCGTGTTGAACAAGCCGGTTCACTGTGTTCTCTCGAAATCTCACGCGTGAATGAACCTCACAGCCATATTTGCCGGAATGACTTTCTATATCAATATCTATGTAATATAATCACGAATTATGGACCTGACACCACATGCCGAGCGTAACGTTCGAGTCGCGTGAAGATTTTTAGGAAGCGCTGATAGGATCGTCGGAATGATATCCGGCCGTTTTGGAATAACAGGCTTTATCAGGGTTTAAGCGTCTGCCATCTGGGCTTCTGACGTTGAATCAGTTCTTCCTTATGTAAGGATGTTTTAGGTCCTGTGCTTTATGCCCCTTATTTTTTTTCGGCATAAAATCACCCAAAGATTAGAGGTGATTATATAGGGCGAACTCAATAGTTGATCTATTAGCGGATCTATTAGCGCGCGAGAGAAGGCCTCTGGCCCTCTGGCGGTGGTTTCGCTGGCGGAATGCGCGTCTTCTGGCCGCGTCGTTCCGCTGAAGTGGATAATGTGCTTAGGAGGTGTAACGGAAAATGGAGATTTTTGTACAGATGAACTTAGCGATTGCTGTGACAGCTGGTATTGCCCTTGTTTACGCTATTATCGCGTCGGCGAAGATCGGTTCCTATGAAGTAGACAACGAACGTGTGCGCGAGTTGTCGGAAATTATCAAGAGCGGAGCTATGGCGTTTCTATATAGGGAGTACAAAGCGCTCGTCATCTTTGCCGTTGTTGTCACGTTCGCCCTTGGCTTCTACCTCGGTCTGCCAAGCGCCGCTTGTTTTGCCGCCGGCGCTTTCTGCAGCGCGTTTACCGGCCTCGTTGGGATGAGGGTTGCTACGTCCGCTAACGGCAGGACGGCGTTTGCCGCGATCAAAGGCATGAACGAGGCGCTTGGAATCGCCTTCAGAGGCGGAAGCGTCATGGGGATGACGGTCGTGGGAGTGGGACTGCTCGGAGTATTTGGAGCTTATCTTGTCTTCCGCGACGTCGAAGCGATAACCGCGTTCGGATTTGGCGCGAGTTCGATAGCCCTCTTCGCGAGGGTAGGCGGCGGTATCTATACGAAGGCTGCGGACGTAGGGGCCGACCTGGTCGGGAAGGTCGAGGCCGGCATTCCGGAGGACGATCCGCGCAATCCGGCCGTAATAGCGGACAACGTCGGGGACAACGTCGGAGATATAGCCGGGATGGGCGCGGACCTATTCGAATCCTACGTCAATTCGATACTCGCGGCGATGGCTGTTGGCGCGGCTGTATTCGGACCAAAAGGCCTGATGTACCCGATGCTGCTCAGCGCGGTTGGAATCGTCGCCGCCCTGCTCGGCACGATGTTCGTCCGAGTCGGCAAGGAAGGCAACCCGCAGAGAGCGCTTAGCGCGGGGTTGTACTCGACGGGCGCGTTTATGATAGTTGGGACGTTTTTCCTAACCAAGTGGCTTTTTGACGATATAAATCTGTTTTGGTCGGTTGTTGGCGGCGTGGTTTGCGGGGTCATCATCGGGCAGATAACCGAGTTCTACACGTCCTCGGACTACAGTTCCGTCAAGGAGATAGCCGCGGCATCGAACACCGGGACGGCGACGAATATACTCGCCGGCATATCGGTCGGCATGAAGTCAACCGTCGCGCCGGTCGTGTTTATCTGTGCCGCTACGATGGTCGGGGTTCACTTCGGGGGGCTTTTCGGTATAGCCTGCTCAGCTGTCGGAATGCTATCCATTACAGGCATGGTTCTCTCCGTTGACGCGTACGGTCCCATAAGCGACAACGCCGGAGGCATAGCGGAGATGGCCGGCCTGCCCGAGAGCGTTCGCAAGATAACCGACAGACTCGACGCGGTGGGCAATACTACCGCCGCGGTCGGCAAGGGACTGGCCATAGGATCGGCCGCGCTCACCGCTCTCGCGCTCTTTGTCTCATACGCGTCCGCTACCAAGCTCGATAAAATCGATCTGATAGATCCCAAAGTCATGATAGGGCTTTTCATCGGGGGAGTTCTTCCTTTTATATTCAGTGCCCTGTCCATCCAAGCAGTGAGCCGAGCGGCGGAAAAGATGATCGGAGAGGTCAGGCGTCAGTTCCGCGAGATCCCAGGCATAATGGAGGGCACGGCGCGCCCGGAGTACGAGAAGTGCGTCGACATCTCGACTGCCGCCGCGATCAAGGAGATGCTGATCCCGGGGTTGATGGCCGTCGTAGTGCCAATACTCGTCGGCATATTCCTCGGCGCGCCCGCGTTAGGAGGCTTGCTTGGCGGCTCCATCGTCACGGGAGTCATGATGGCGATATTCATGTCGAACTCTGGCGGCGCCTGGGATAACGCAAAGAAATACATAGAAGAGGGGAATCACGGCGGGAAGGGCTCGCCCGCGCACTCAGCCGCCGTAAACGGCGACACGGTGGGCGACCCGTTCAAGGACACTGCCGGCCCGAGTCTGAACATCCTGATCAAACTCATGACCGTGGTATCGCTCGTACTCGCGCCGCTGTTCCTGTAATCCGGACTCTGTGGGGGGTAAGAAATGCCTGTTCCGTTGAAGGCGCTTACCCCACAAAACAGCCGGGAACATTTCAACCGTTTGGCCGGCGCTTTCGAAGCCGGAACGGACGACAGGCAGAGAGAGCCCGTGAGACAGACGGAGCTAGTTTTGTATGAAAAGAGCGGCGATGTATTGTTCAGAAATTATTTGACTTGTATTGACAATTAGGCGAGAGACTGATATCCTTTCCCTGTTGATCATCTATTTAGCACTCGACTCAATAGAGTGCTAATAGATTAAGGGAGGTGCGCGGATGCTGACCGAGCGTCATTTAGAGGTCCTCCTCTCCGTGGTTCATGAGTTTATAGAGAGCGGCGAACATGTCGGATCGAGGACTCTCTCCAGGCGTTACCTCACTGGAAGAAGCGCTGCGACCATCCGAAACGAGATGGCCGACCTCGAAGAGATGGGATATCTGATGCAGCCGCATACTTCAGCTGGCAGAGCGCCTACTACCAGGGCTTATAGGCTCTTTGTCGATACCGTACTGCAGAGGAGATCTCATCGCGACCTTGACAGGGGGGAGTGGGTTGAGCATCTGAAGGCCCACAGGAACGGACTGCAAGGCGCGCTGACAAATGCCACTGAGCTCCTGACTCAACTGTCGAACTATGTTGGGGTCGCGGCGTTCACCCAGCTTAAACAGGCCAGGCTGAGCAAAATAGACTTTATAAGGGTGGACACGTCGCATGTGCTTCTTCTCCTGGTACTCGAAGGTGGGATCGTTCATCACAGGATTATCACGATGCCGTACGATCTGCCCCAGGAGTCGCTGGAGGACCTGACAAGAAGAATAAACACCCTTGCCGGTCACGCTTGGAACGAGGTGCGGATTCTGCTCCATGGCTACATTGCCCAGGAACTCGGCGGGTACGCTGACTCGTGCCGCAAGGCTATCGACGAGATGGACCGTCTTCTTGCCGCCGAGCATACAACGCTCTTTACTGGGTCGCTCTCCAACCTGTTCAGCGTCCCTGATTTTCAGAATATAGCGCGCTTCAGGGCGCTCTTTTCGATTCTGGAGCAGGAGAGCGAACTGGTGGATCTGCTTAGGAAGTACAGCCGCGTCGATGGAATTGGAGTGATAATAGGGGAGGAGCACGACGTGCCGGAGCTGGAAAACTGCGCGGTGGTCTTCTCGAGTTCGAGTACGGAAGGACAGAGAACGACTCTCGGAATCATCGGGCCCAAGCGGATGAACTATGAAAAGGTGATATCCGTTCTCGACAGGGTGCTGCACGATATGACGGAGTTACCGGACGACAGCGGTTCAGGCGCGAACTGTTGAGAGGGGGGTTTGAAATGTCTGATAATGGGATGAAAATGGCCGCTGAGGATTGCGAGCCTGGAGATATTGAAGCACAGTCGGGTACGGCGCCGAACGAGCGCCCTAAGGCGCCTGGCGCGGAGCGGGCCGATGAGCTGGGTCATATGAAGCTCCGCCTGGAAGAACGCTCCAGAGAATCCGAAGAATATAAGAACGAGGCTGCGAGGGCAAGGGCTGATTTCTACAACTACAGGACGCGCGTAGAGCGGGACCGCGCCCGGGACAGGGTTCTCGCCGCCGAGGGGGCGGTTGACGCGCTGCTTCCTGTCTTAGACAACCTCGAACGCACGCTGCGAGCCGTACAGGACAAGGAGTCTCCGTTGTACAAGGGTGTCGCTATGGTTCAGAAACAGTTTTTCTCAGCGCTCCAGAACCTCGGGCTCCAGGTGATAGATACGTCGGGGCGATTCGACCCATCAAAGCACGAGGCCCTGATGGTCACGGATGTGAATGACGAGTTGGAGGACGGACTTGTCATTGAGGAGCTTCACAGAGGTTATATCCTCGGAGAGAAGGTGCTGAGAGCCGCCGGTGTCAGAATATCGAGGAAGGCGTAACTCACGCGCGAGAAAAAAATAGAAATATATTTGAGATGAAACTCGAATATTTCGGGTAAATCTGGAAGGAAGGGAACTTAGATGGCAAAGATAGCCGGGAAGGTAATAGGAATAGATCTAGGGACTACGAACAGTTGCGTGGCCGTCAAGGAGGGCGACAATATAACGGTCATCCCAAACTCGGAGGGTAATAGGACAACACCTTCCGTAGTGGCTTTTACAAAAGAGAACGAACGTCTGGTCGGTCAGCTCGCGAAGCGTCAAGCCATAGTGAATACAGACCGCACGGTGATATCCATAAAAAGAAAGATGGGGTCCGACTATAAAGTCCGGGTGGATGAAAAGGCCTACAGCCCCCAGGAGATATCCGCGATGATTCTGCAGAAGATGAAGCGCGATGCGGAGGAGTACCTCGGAACCACGGTCAGCTCAGCTGTTATCACATGCCCGGCGTATTTCACGGACGCGCAGCGTCAGGCCACCAAGGACGCGGGGACCATCGCCGGGCTGGAAGTGCTGCGGGTGATAAACGAACCGACCGCGGCCTGTCTGGCTTATGGGGTTGACAAAGAGGATAAGCACAAGATACTCGTCTTCGACCTTGGCGGCGGCACGTTCGACGTCTCGATTCTGGATGCTGACGGCGGAGTGTTCATAGTTGACGCGACATCGGGCGACAACCTGCTGGGCGGCGATGACTGGGACAACAGGATTGTGGATTGGATGGCCGATGAGTTCAAGAAGAGCGACGGCGTGGATCTGAGAAAAGACCGCATGGCTGTTCAGCGCCTCCGCGAGGCCGCGGAGAAGGCGAAGGTTGAACTCTCGTCTATGGCGGAGACAACAATATCCCTGCCATTCATTACGGCGGATCAGAACGGGCCCAAGCACCTAGAACTGACCCTGACGCGGGCGAAGTTCGAGGACTTGACGCGAGACCTTCTGGAACGCGTGGTCAAACCGACTCAGTCCGCGATGAAGGACGCCAACCTGTCGCCGTCCGACATAGACAAGATACTCCTGGTGGGCGGATCGACCCGTATGCCGATGGTGCAGAGAAAGGTCCGGGAGCTGCTGGGCAAGGACCCGACAAAGGGAATAAACCCAGACGAGTGCGTTGCGATAGGGGCCGCGATTCAGGGGGCCGTCCTGGCGGGGGAGTACAAGAAGGACATTATCCTTATAGATATCACGCCGCTGTCGCTCGGCCTCGAAACTATGGGCGGCGTCTTTACGAGAATAATCGAGAGAAACACGGCGATTCCCGCTTCGCGCAGCCAGGTATTCACGACGGCGGCCGATAATCAGCCGCAGGTGGAGGTGCATGTGCTGCAGGGAGAGCGCGCGATGGCCGCGAACAACGTGACTCTCGGTAAGTTCTCTCTGGACGGCATCCCCCCCGCGCCGAGGGGGATACCTCAGATCGAGGTGACGTTTGACATCGACGCCAATGGCATCGTCAATGTGACGGCCAAGGACAAGGGGACCGGAAAGGCTCAGAACATCACCATCCAGTCGTCCCGCCTCTCTGAGGACGACATAAAAAAGATGAGGAACGACGCGGAGAGCCACGAGGACGAGGACAAGAGAAAGAAGGAGCTGATAGAGGCCCGCAACGACGCCGACTCCTTTGTATACAACGCGGAGAAGACACTGAAGGATCTTGGCGACAAGGTCACGCCGGACGAGAGGAATTCCGTCAACGCCTGCATCAACGCGCTGAGGGACGCCATGACCTCTGACGATGTGTCGCGGATAAATTCGGCCAGGGACGACCTGTCGAACGCTATGCACCCGATAGCTCAGAAGCTTTACGCGGCCAAGTCAGGCGGTCAGGATGCCTCCGAGCCCTCCGAGCGGACCGGACCGATGGAGGATGACGCTTCGGCAACGACGGTCGACGCCGATTTCAGCGATAAAGACAAGTAGAAACCGGATGGACCGGTCTGAGGAGGTGAGGCGCGGTGGCAACGCCTGGCAAAAAGGACTATTATGAAATACTGGGGGTGCCTCGGAGCGCTTCGCCGGATGAGATAAAGAAGGAGTATCGAAAGCTCGCCAGAAAGTTTCACCCAGACGTAAATCCGGGAAACGAGGACGCTGAGCGCAAGTTCAAGGAGATAAACGAGGCGTACGATATTCTGAGTGATTCGCAGAAGAAGGCTCAGTACGATCAGTTTGGTTTTGTTGGCGACGCCCCTCCCTCCGGCGGCGGTTTCGGGGGCGAGCCCTTCTTCGGCGGGATGGGCGGGGATATATTCGGCGACATCTTCGAAAATTTCTTTGGCGGCGGATCGGGCCGCAGATCCAATCCAAACGCGCCCCACAGGGGTTCCGATCTCGAAATGTCGATGCGGATAACCCTTGAGACGGCTTATAGCGGGGCGACCCGAGACGTCGAGATTCCTCGTGAGGAGGCCTGTTCACGCTGCTCCGGCACTGGCGCGGAGCCCGGTTCGGATGTGGAGACGTGTTCGGCGTGCGGCGGCAGAGGACAAGTTGAGAGGGCGATGAACACGCCGTTCGGCCAGATGGCGCAGGTCGTGCCCTGCGCGAAGTGCGGAGGCAAGGGCAAGGTTATAAAGAACCCGTGCAAGGAGTGCGGAGGACAGGGCAGGGTCAGGAAGAAGCACAAGCTGGATGTCAAGATTCCACAGGGAGTGGACACCGGGACGAGACTTCGAATAACAGGCGAGGGAGAGGGCGGGATAAACGGCGGTCCGCCCGGGGATCTCTTCATCCTCATCGAGGTTACGGCCGACAACAGGTTTCAGAGATCGGGCTCAGACTTGCACACAAAGATCGACATCTCAGTTCCGCAGGCGGCGCTTGGGGCGACTGTACAGGTAACGACTTTCGACGGCGTGGAAAAGCTGGACATCCCGGCAGGAACACAACCCGGATCCGTGCTCAGGATCAAGAACCGCGGTATGCCCGCACTGCGAGGCTCGGGCAGAGGGGATCTGCATATCCACGTCAGGGTGAATGTCCCGAAGAACCTCTCCGAAAAGGCGAGACATCTGATGGAGGACCTCGCGCGCGAGATGAATGTGGAGGTAGCGGAAGGCCGCTCCCGTATATTCGATAAGATCAAGGATAGATTCTCCGGCTGAAGGGCTAAGCAGTGACGCGGATATGCAAGACATGTCAATTGACAGCACGTCCTGCAAGGCCCACCAGCATTCGGCCGGTGCAAAAAAGGGGCTGAAAATGCTGAAACGAACCAAGATATAGAGCTGTCATGCGGAGGCCGAAACACAAAAATTCATGCAATAGTCGACGCGCTGGGTAATCCGGTTGAGCTATACCTTACGCCAGGCAATGAGAACGACTGCAGGGTAGCCATTGAAGTTTTGTCCAATGTAGAACTCGAAGGCAGTATAGTGATGGGAGACAAAGCGTATGGAACAAAAGAGATCCGTGAGTATATTGAGAACCATGGCGCCAGTTATTGCATTCCGCCAAAGTCGAATTTAGCGTATTGCGGCAAGATTACAAAGTCTGTGAGCAGCCCTGCAAGTACGGCAAACAGCAGACTGAGGTTACATACATAATTACGGCGGCGTTATATGCGTTCTGATAAAATAAAGAAGCAGCCCGGCGAGCATGACAGATTCACCGGACTGCTCTGCGTCACAGCCGCTATGGAAGCGACTAGCCTCGTTCCCATAGCGGCCGGTCAAGCCTTATTAATAAGTGAACTTCTGTTGCTATGCGCTTTAACGCCATTCTTATAACCCAGGTCTAATCCTTAGCTATGAGTTCATGGGAATGCAGACGGAAACGGTCGTTAAATGGAAATTCCTCCCTTCAAACTGCGATTCTTGTTTCCGGCTGTTGCCCGATACGATTTATCGATCAAAGAACGGGGACTTTCCTGAAACTGACAATGGTATGCCCATAATCAGCTCATGCTCGCCCAAAATCCCGAGCGATGACGCGGCTTTCCCGACAGTGAACATAATCCTATTGTCCACCCGATTGTCAGCAATGAGCGCAACGGCGGAACCAAGCGCGATTCCAAGATCAAGGGGAGTGAATACGCATACCGCCCCGACATCGAAGCAAGCGGAACAGTCGTCGAAGCGGCAGAGCCCGCACATCTTTCCGATACCTCTTGCCTCGTATTTCGCGCCGACGAGAACTACCGCCTCGCTCGCGTCCAAGTTTTCCGCGTCCCGGATGAAATGTATGCCGTCCTCCCCAATACATCCGCCTATGCGACGCATTTCATCGGCGAGTTTTTTCTTATCTTCGCCGTTCAGCACCGCCGTTTCGAGGTGGTCTATCCTGCACGCTTTTGGCGCGGTTCGCACTGCCGCGCAAACGCTGTACGCCAGATTCAAAACGGCCTGGCTTTCCGCTTTTTGTGATTCGATGAACATTCGGCTTATCATCCCCTTAGGCGCTGTCATTTCTATTCCGTTATAATTTCCCCGTTCCAATCTGCCCCTTTGGGGACAGATGTATGTTCA
>JAIRWR010000080.1 GCA_031268885.1 Synergistaceae bacterium | reverse complement strand
GGACGCCCGGCAGAACGCGCTTGACAAGGTATCGGCGGATCTCTCCATGAAGGAGGATGATCTGAATTTCGCTCAAGAGGAACTCGCGGCCAGGCTGGAGGCGCTTAGTGAGGATATGGCCGCGAATGAGAGCGGGCAGATGAGCGATTCGCAGCAGAATGAGATCGCTGAGATAATAGGAACCTTCGAGCAGATGTCTGTTAGAAACGCGGCGTCTATAATCGAGAAGCTGAACGACAATCTGGCGGTGGCCGTTTTGGACGGACTGCCGGAGGATATTCGGGCGAACATGCTTGGTCGGATGGATTCGACTAAGGCGGCTGAGCTGACGGAACAGCTTTCGGAACTTCAGAGAAGAAAGAATAGACAGAGATAGCGTTCTGTCCGCATCTGTGGAGGTGAGTAGATGCCCGTTCAATTTCAGTATGCCGCTCCGCCGGCCCAAGAGTTTTGTCAGACGCTGGCGGCTATGCGGGGTGGGTACAATATAGCGCCGACTTATGGCCAGCGATTCCCGGAGACAGGCGCGAACATCCACGCCGGTGAGTTCGGGGGCGTTCTGAACTTGGCTATGATCGAGGATAAGCCGAGCTCTGACGCTGGGGTCGAGATGGCTTTGATCCGCGGGGAGAATTTGGATCCCGGCTTAGACGGAGAAGAGATCTCCCTTATGCCAAATACGCTCCCAGGCGGCATGAATCGCCTTGGAGAGATAGTTGAGGCGCTAGCCTCCAAACAGACGAAAGAGATAGTTGAAGCGCCAGCTCCCGAACGCGCGAAGCTGTTCGCCGCTAAGACGAGGCCAAGCCGCTTCGACCCGGATGTCATCCTGGGAGACGTTGACGAAGAGCCTGGCGATACGATCAGCGACTCTCCTGATGGACAGGAGGGCCTGTTCGGCGACGCCGGCAGGTCCTTGGAGGGCTTGCTTCCGAGAGGCGAATCCCCTGGGGATACCTCGGCTGGACTGCCGGATCTGGGCTCCAAACTCGGCGGCGAGCCGGAGATCTCCGAGGAATCCCCGCCCGTGCCGCTCGATCTGGTCCCCAGGCGGGAGACCGACGATGAGGACTCGGTTCGCGAAGAACCCAAGGCGAGAGTCCAAAACTTGAATCCACCCTCGGCGGAGTCGCCGTTGGCCGAATACATGCCCTTTACAGTGGACAGAGCTCCCAATGCGGGCCGTATTGATGATATGGCTGTTCTGTTTGCCAGAGCGGCCGGGTCGAAGCCGTTACCGGCGAAGTACGCGGCCTTAACGGCTACGGACCGGCCCGTAACGGCATCCGGCGGCGAGGCCGGCAGAGAACCAGGGACAGACAGCATGGAGGAGATGGCTATTCTGTCTGGCGGAGCGGCTGGACCGGAGCCGTTACCGGCGGAGTACGCGGCCTTGACGGCTACGGACCGGCCCGTAACGGCATCCGGCGGCGAGGCCGACGGAGAACCAGGGACAGATAGTATGGATGATATGACTGTTCTATCTGGCGGAGTGACCGGGCCGAAACCGTTACCGGCGGAGTACGCGGCCTTGACGGCTACGGATCGGCCCGTAACGGCATCCGGCGGCGAGGCCGACAGAGAACCAGAGGCGGACCGCGCGGAGGAGATGGCCGCGCTCTTTGGCAGAGCGGCAGAGTCAGGACGGAACAGCGAAGAGAAGAACTCCGGCCGGGGCGAACAGTTGTCACAGCCGCGGACGAGAAGAGATAAGGGAGACGCGTCATCGGCCGATTCAAAAGCCTCGCATAGATCCGAACTTTCGGCTGGCTCTGACGCGCGGGACTCCAGCAGACCGGCTGGCGCCGCCGGTTCCTTCCAGTCCGCGCTGGCCGCGGCTTTCGGCGGCGAATCGGCCGCCCTGCCGTCCAGCGCGGCAGCGGAAAGACCGGATGCGCCACTCCCGGGGCAGGTCCGCGTCCTGAACCCCGAGAACGCCTTCGGCGACGGATTGACGAACGTGCTCGAATTTATGAGGGAGGACGGCATGAGCCAGGCTCGTATCGTAGTGGAGCCTCCGGCGCTGGGCCGCGTGGATGTCTCCCTTCAGGCAACCGCGTCAGGCGTCGAGGCCTCGTTCAGAGTGGACAACGAGCACCTGAGGCAGATGCTGCAGCAGCAGTTAGACACATTGAAGGCATCTTTGCAGGCGCAGGGTATTCATGTTTCGAGCCTGGCGGTCGATATTAAAAATAGAGACGACCAGAGAGGCCGCGGCGATCTTTATGGCACTGGCAGGAAAAACCGCCGGGTCGGCGGGATCGGGGGCACGGACGATGGCGAGGGGCAAGATGTACAGAATCGCCTGGTCAGGCTTGATCTCGAACGCGGGCTTCTCCATTGGGTAGCGTGATCGAAATCCATCGTTTGGGCGTCTTGAGATAAAGAGAGAGACAGAATCGAGGAGGTAATGAGAATGGCCGATCTTTCGGGCATAACGGGCGCTTGGACCAGGTATGAGGACACGATAGTCAGGGAGAGCAAGGGGGACAACCTGGGCAAGGATGACTTCCTCAAGTTGCTGGTTGCTCAGCTCACACACCAAGACCCCACATCTCCCATGGATGACACGCAGTTTATCTCTCAGTTAGCGCAGTACTCGGGTCTGGAGCAGCAGATGAACATGAACAAGAACCTGGAGACGTTGATAGCGTCCAACAACGCCACCACAGCCGCGAGCGCTGTCGAACTCATCGGCACGGTCGTCGGCTACAGCGGGGAAGATGGCCAGCTCAAGACCGGGCTGGTGACATTCCTCGACATAGTTAACGGCGAGGTGAACCTCTACCTCCACGACGGCACATACCTGCCGTTCAGCGATGTGCAACAGATAGGCATCGCGCCGGATGTTCCGGCCACCGACCCGACGACAGATGGCGATGAAGACGGTGACGGCGACGGCAATGAGGATGGAGACGGCGGCGATTCAACCTAGACAAAGCTGTTATTCCTAGGGCTTCCGGCAGTAGGCCGGTCTTCTTACGGGACTTTCGGAGCGGTTTTATATCGCCGCTCCTCGTTATTACTCCAATAAGGAAGTTGGATAATCTTGACGGCAATGGATTGCGCCACATAGCAGGGAGGAAAAGTAGATGCTTCGTTCTCTTTATTCGGCCGTCAGTGGCGTTAAAGCGCACACAACATATCTGGACGTGACCGGCAACAACATAGCCAACGTCAACACAGTCGGCTTCAAACGGGACATAATACAGTTCCGCGATATGATCTACCAGAATCAGAAGGGGGCCTCGGCCCCGGATCAGAGCGTCCCCATAGGAGGCATCAACCCGGCGCAGGTCGGGCTTGGCGTCAAGGTCGGCTCCATCGAGACCGCTCACACTCAGGGCAGCCTCCAGAGCACAGGCGTGCCGACTGACATGGCCATTCAGGGCGGCGGGTTCTTCGTGGTAAAGAGCTCCAACAACCAGCTCTACACCAGGGCTGGCAACTTCGCGCTCGACCGCGACGGCAATCTGGTCATGTCCGGCAACGGTTACCAGGTGCAGGGCTACGAATTCAGGGAGCAGGTCAACCCGACCACGGGCAACTCGGAGCGCGTTGAGCAGTCAAGCCTCTCCACCATTAACATCCCCATAGGAGAGAAGATCCCAGCCAAGGCCACCACGCTGGCCGCGTTCCGATGCAACCTCTGCAGCACTGAGACTGCGGCTGTTCCCGACATCAACAATGTTCCCGGCGGAGCCACCAAGGTGGCGCGTCCGCACGATTATGTCGCCGTCGGAGCCACCGCTGTCAATTATGTCGCTGAGGCTGATGCTGGCGGCAATCCAGTCACCGGGTACGGAACGACAAGTTACGGCAATGGACAAAATTGGATTGATCCCACCACAGCGCCGCCCACCCTCAGGGTTTATAATGGAACTACATGGGTTGTGACCCCGCCGGATCCGAGCACTTATTACTACGGGCCGGATTCCAGGACGGCCGCTACGGGTGTTTACAATAACTTCTACTTTAACGGCGCCACAACCGGTGTTGTGGCAAGTCTTGGCGGCGCCATCACTGTAGATGGTACCGCTGACTCTACTGGCGGTCCCCCTCCGACCACCCCGCCCGTTGTTCCTGGAGGCGCGACAGCCGGTCAGAAATATTTAGACACCCAGACAGGTGTAATACGAACAGTCGATGCCGCTGGCACCGCTTGGGATACGACAACAGTACAGACGCTCGCGAACGATACCGCGTACTATGTTACAGTTGGCGCTGCCGCGCCTGTTCTTTATGTCAAGAATAAAACAGGCGCGCTTGAAACCCCGGCCAACGCTACCATCATGAATTCCGCCGATCACAGGTTGTATACATGGGGTGGCAGCGCGTGGACGGTCCAGCCGTACGCGGTCTCGAATTTCCGCCCGAGCGAGCTGTCGACCACCTCGCAGGCGACCATCACCGCATTTGGCGAGAGCATGATAAAGTCGAACAATCACGATACCAAGATGACGGTGTATGACTCAAAGGGCAATCCCTATACTCTAGTCACGGCATTCCGCAAGGTCGTGGATGTCCCGGCGAATACGGCGAACGCGGTCGGCGCGGAGTCGGAGTGGGACTGGTACTCGTACTACGCCGACGCGGACGGCAAGATCCTTCCGCAGTACGGGCAGGGAGCGGGTACGCTCGTATTCGGCGACGACGGCGTGCTGAAGAGGACGTACTACTTCGCGCCGACCCCCCCCTATCCCGATCCGAACGCCACGGCGGCGGGGACGGCAGCGCAGTACAATTGGAGCATAGTCGAGAAGATAATCGACAAGAACGACCCCAAGTACAACTCCTCCGTTCACGACGGGCTTGTCACCGGAAAGGTCGTCGCGGACTTCAACGTGGCCGGCGCGGAGGGATCGGCGAACCCCGGAGGGAACCCGCCTTACAATTCGAACATGATCACGCTCGACTTCCTCAGCAGTGACTGGGGCAAGCTGATCGGCGTCAATAAGGAGCCCATAGACGGCGTCACGAACTTCGGGTCCTCCACGACGACGAAGGGAGTATTTCAGGACGGCTACGCGATGGGCGAGCTGAACAACTACTCCGTTGGCGGGGACGGCATCATCACCGGCACGTACACCAACGGCAAGGTCCTGTCCATAGCCCGCGTGGCGATCGCCATGTTCTCCAACGATGGCGGCCTGACCAAGGTGGGCGAGACGTGCTTCGCGGAGTCCATCAACTCCGGTACCGCTCAGGTGGGCAAGCCTATGGAGGGAGGATCGGGCAGCATCGAGGGCACCACCATCGAGATGTCGAACGTGGACCTCACGGAGGAGTTCGTAAATCTGATCAGGGCTCAGAGGGGCTTCCAGGCCAACACCAGGGTTGTGACCACATCGGACCAGGTGCTGGAGGAACTCATCAACATGAAGAGATAGATTATAAAAAACTCGTGGAGGGCGGCTTGATGTCGCCCTCCATTTTGGATAATTGATATATAATGCTCAAGTTGTTTTTCTTATTTTTTTTGGGGGGTAGGGTATAATGATAACGCTGACGAGGATGAAGGGAGAAAGGTTCACTCTGAATTCCGATCATATAGAGACGTTAGAGGAGACGCCCGACACTGTGGTGACGATGTTAAACGGGCATAAGTATCTTGTAAGGGAGAAGTCCGGGGAGATCATATCGAAAATAGAGTTATTCCGCAGGAACTGTTCGAAGCCGGCGGTGCTGTGAGTCTGGCGCTCGGGCTTCCCTCGGGGAGAATGAGGTGATTGTCAAGTGGATTTAGCGTCTATTGTGGGTTTATGCTTTTCAATTATGGTTGTCATCGCCGGCATGGTTCTGGGCGGAGATATGAGGGCATTCATCGATATACCGTCCATCTTCATAGTCGTGGGTGGCACCATCGGCTCTACGATGCTCGCAAACCCCATCGACAGGACGAAGATAGCCATCAGGATACTCAAGAACGCGTTTGTCTCGGAACAGATCGATACGATAGGCCTCATTCAGACGCTGGTCAGCTTTGCCGAGAAAGCCCGGCGCGAGGGACTGCTCGCCCTGGAGGAGGACGCCGGACAGCTCGACGATGAGTTCATGAGAAAGTCCATTCAGCTCGTCGTCGATGGCACCGATCCAGAGCTTGTAAAATCCATACTAGATACGGAGATCGGCCTTTTGGAGGAGCGCCACAGCGCGAACAAAGGATATTTCGACTCCATCGCCGAACTCGGCCCGGCATATGGAATGCTGGGTACGCTGATAGGGCTCATTCAGATGCTCGGCAACCTCGACGACCCGTCATCCCTCGGCCCCGGTATGGCGGTCGCTCTGGTCACGACCTTCTACGGCTCCATTATGGCGAACATGTTCGCGATTCCGATAGGCAAAAAACTGGTTCAGAACTCAAGCCGAGAGATACTCGCCCGCGAGTTGATGGTGGAGGGCATCCTCTCCATCCAGGCCGGAGAAAACCCGCGCATAGTGGAAGAAAAGCTGAAGGTCTTCCTGCCGCCCGCTATGAGAGTGCAGCTTGACGAGGGCAAGGAAGCGGAGGAGTAGAAGAGGCTGACCTTGAAGAAGACGGAAGGAGGCGGCACGGATGGCTAGAAAAAAGAGGGGCGGAGGGTCGGGAGGCTCCGTTGGAGCGCCGTTGTGGCTGGCTACATACGGAGACATGGTCACGCTCGTGCTCTGTTTTTTTGTGTTGCTCTACTCGTTCTCAAGCATCGACGCTCAAAAGTTCAACGCGATGGCCGAGTCCCTGCAATCCGCCATTAACAACGTGATACCGGGCGGCGAGCCGGATATCACCAACAGGCCGGGCCTGATTACCGGAGCGTTAGGCGAGGGGCAGGGTGACGCGAACATCCGAACGGAGTCCAATCTGTCCGAAAACTCGAGCAGGGTTTTGGCTCTTGTGCAGGAAGCTGTAAAGAGTGAGCACCTGGAGGACGAAGTACAAGTAAGAGTAACCGAGAGGGGCATTGAGATCTCGCTGTCGGAACAGATTCTGTTCGCGGAAGGCTCCGCGAGGTTGCTGCCGGAGGCGCGGAGGATAATTTATAAGATAGGCCAGGTGCTTAACTCTCTCGGAAACACGCTGGCGGTTGAGGGGCATACGGACTCCGCGATACCAGAGAACAGCATCTACGGGAATAACTGGGGTCTTTCGAGCGCGCGGGCTTCATCGGTGGTCTCCTATCTCAACGAGTCCGCGGATGTCGCCGAAGACCGGCTGAGAGCAGTGGGGTACGGCGCCTCCTCCCCGATAGTTCCGAACGACTCAGAGGCTCTCATGAGGCTCAACAGGCGCGTGGACATAATTGTTATGTCGGATTATAACGTCCGCTAAGAATGCTGAATAGATTTTACGCCGGAGGACCTAAGGGTGAAGGTTCGATCGGTGATCTCTTAATTTGCGGGGAGGAAGGAGACTTATGGCAGTGGTAAGAAGAACCCTCATCGTGCTCGTTGTAGTGGTCGTAGTACTCATTGTGGGCGTTGGCGGCGGAATTTATGTCTCAACGAGGCTTTTTCAACCCCCGCCTATGCAGGCGGAGGAGACTGTTCCCGATCCTGGTCCTATGATTGAGCTTGGACAGTTCACATCCACGCTTGCCGACTCGCAGATGCACATGTTGAAGCTGAAGATCACGGTCGAGCTTGCCAGTCCGGAGACAGCGCAGCGCATCGCTAACGCGGGGTGGATTATTATGATGAAGGACGAGGTCATAAAGACACTGAAGGATCAGAAGTACGACCTGGTTCGCTACACCGAGGGTATGGAAAAGCTGAAGCGAGACATGAGGGACAGGTTCAACTCGGTCCTGCCAAGGGTTGGTGGCAATCTTGCCGTCAGGAAAGTTTTATTCGACGAATATTTGGCTCAGTAGGCAGAGGAGCGCTGATTTTGCTGAAACGGCGTCTCGGCCGTTTCGACAGGAACGCTGACCGTATGCCTTATGATATGAAGGGGAGATTTGAATGGTACCGCCGGAGGTAATGTCGCAAAATGAAATAGATTCCCTGCTGCAGTTGTTTTCGAGCGGCGGCGACGACGACATAGCCAAGATGCAGGAAGCAGAGGAAAAGCCTTTAAAGCTCTACGATTTCAGACGCCCGGACAAATTCAGCAAGGACCAGCTCAGGGCAATACAGATGATACACGAGTCGTTCTGCCGTTCGCTCACGACGTCGCTCTCGACGATGGTGCGCTCTATGGTGTCGGTCGAGGTCGTAGCGGTGGATCAGCTCGCGTATGATGAATTCATCCATTCGCTCGTGCAGCCGACGGTTATAGGAATACTGGAGATGTATCCACTGAGCGGGAACGCCATACTTGAGATAAGCAACCAGCTGACGTTCGCGATCATAGACCGGCTCCTGGGCGGTAAGGGAGAGCCCCTTCGCAAGCCGAGGGACCTGACCGATATCGAGCGCACCGTCATTGAGCGTGTAATAATGAAGATCTTAGAGCACCTTGAGGAGAGCTGGAGCACCGTGGTGGACATCCGCTATCGGTTCGAGACGATGGAGAGCAACCCATTCTTTGTGCAGGTCTGCCCTGGAACGGACATGGTCCTTCTGGTTACAATGAAGATTCAGATAGGGGAGATTCAGGGGATAATGAATTTCTGCGTTCCCTATTTTGTCATAGAGCCGCTGATAGACAAGCTGAGTTCACAGCAGTGGTTCTCCTCCACCGGACGCAAGAACGTGGAAGGGGTGAAGGAGATCCTGACTGAGCGCATGAACGAAGTTTCGGTTTCGCTCGCGTTGGAACTTGGGCACAGCATAATCAGCCTGGGAGATGTAATTCAGATGCGGGTTGGGGATGTGGTGAGGCTAGACGGCACGGTTGACGGCCTTCTGGGCTTGAGGGTCGGAAACAGGATTAAATTCCTCTCATCACCGGGAGTGTTCAATAAGAATTACGCGGCGCAGGTCAAAGAGGTATTGGGAGAGGACCTTCTCCCAGGAGAGGAGGAATAACCATGGTCGATGAGTTTCTTAATCAGGCTGAGATAGACGCCCTTCTCTCGGACGGCGACGAAAATTCCGGCGGCGCTTCTGTCCTGACGGCCGATGATCTGTCGATTATGAACGAGGTGGCCGGGATAGTTGCGTCGGCCTCCAGCAATGTTATAGGAATGCTCGCGGGACGAACCGTGTCGGCAAATCTGACAGAGCAGGTCGAGATTCCGCAGAGTGAACTGTCGGCGACGATCGAAGGAGCGCGAGTGTTTTCGTATTCGATGAACCTCGAAGGATTGAACTCCATGCCCGCCCTCTTCGTCACCGGCGAGCGCGGCGCGCTGGCTCTGGCGGATCTCATGATGGGCGGAGACGCGAAGGACCTGCCAACGGAGGCTAACGACCTGTATCTCTCAGCCGCGCAGGAGGGCTTGAGTCAGCTGGTCGGCTCCGCTCTGACGAGTCTGAGCGGACTCGTTGGGGGAAGCAGGCTGTCAGCCTCGTCCAGCGAGGGCCACATAGCGGATTCGGCCGGGTGGCTGCCTTTTCCGTCCGATGCCGCCGAAACCCGCATATGGGTTGGAAAGATCGACCTGAACGTGGAGGGCGTAGAGCCCTTCATGCTCGATGTTATACTGTTGTCGAATAAAGCGGTTGAACTGACCTCGAAGGTGAAGGAGGCTATGGCTCCAAAGCCCGAACCCTCGCCAGCCGCTCCGGAGCAGGCTGCTCCGGCGGCGCCAAAAGCCCCTCCGCAGCAGCGTTCCCAACAGGCGGCACAGGCCGCGCAAGCGCCGCAGGCGCCTATGCAGGTTCAGCTTCCTCCTAAGCCGCAGGGGCCGCCGGTGGATGTCAGGCAGGTCGAGTTCGCGCAGCTTGGCGGTACTGATTCTGCCGGTTCCCAGGGGAATATCGATTTGATAGTCGACATACCTGTACGTGTTACAGTAGAATTAGGGAGAACGAGAAAAACCATAGGGGAGGTTCTGGCGCTGGGGCCCGGTTCGGTGGTAGAATTGAACAAGATGGCCGGCGAACCTGTGGACGTTCTCGTAAACGGAAAGCTTATCGCGCGGGGCGAGGTCGTTGTAATAGACGAAAGCTTCGGAATAAGGGTTACCGAAGTTGTGAGCAAAGCGGAGCGAATCCGCTCTATGGGGGTATAAGCGGCAAGGACAGCGCGTCTGACTTGAAAGAGTCGAGAAAGAATAGATTTGGATTTGGGCAACCAAGGGGGTCAATAAGGATATGGGAACAAGGGTTTTGATCGTAGATGACGCGGCTTTTATGAGAATGATGCTTCGCGACATCCTGGCGAAAAACGGATTTGAGATTGCCGGAGAAGCTGAGAATGGAAAGATGGCGGTTCAGATGTACAACGAACTCAAGCCTGACGTTGTCACGATGGACATTACGATGCCCGAGATGGACGGAATAGCCGCCGTTAAGGAGATCAAGGAGAGCGATCCTTCCGCCAAGGTTGTTATGGTTAGCGCCATGGGACAGCAGGCTATGGTCATCGAAGCTATACGGTCGGGGGCTGCCGACTTTATAGTCAAGCCCTTCCAGCCGGACCGCGTGTTGGAGGCCCTCGGCAAGGCGCTGTCATAGAAGCTGTTAAAAGCGCGCTGGCTTGAGCGATAAATCTGTCGGCTATCCTTGCGGAAAACGGGCGTTGGGGCTTTTTTTCGAAATGGCCTTGACGCTCTTTTTTTCAGCGCCCCTGGTTGGCGTCGCGTCCGCCGCGGTCGGGGATATCGACGCATCCCTGACCGGATATGTAACGCGCATGGTCTTGGCGCTTGTGATCCTCTGCGCGTGCGGATATCTGGCGGTCAGATACATGCCAGGACGCTTTAAGGCGGGCTGGGGAGGAAGGCTGAAGCTGATCGGCACTCTCAATCTAGGGCGTGATATAGTGTATGTTATTCAGGTCGGCCCGGATGTAATTGCCGTCCTCTCCGGCAAAAACGGGGCGATAGTCATAGGGCGTTGGAGCGGCGAAGAGTGGGACGATGACGGGAAGGATGATTGCGGCGGTCAGAAGGACCGGAGCGACAGATGACTCAGATGGACAGAATCCAAAGAACGGCCAAGTTTTTTTTGCTTACACTGCTGATTCTCACGTCGATATCGGCGGGCGCGGCGGACGCGGCCCCAGCGCCGAACCTCCCCTCTCTTCCGATACCGGCGATCAATCTGGCGGTCGGCGCCGCCGACGGTCCGCGGGATGTCGTGCTGACCCTTCAGATAGTTGCGCTGATAACGGTCCTGAGCATGGCTCCAGCAATACTCCTGATGGTGACGAGCTTCACCAGAATTCTGGTCGTCCTCGGATTTGTGAGGAGCGCCATGGGGCTGCAGCAGTCTCCGCCAAACCAGGTCATTGCCTCGCTCGCCCTGTTTATCACCTTTTTCACCATGTCTCCTGTTCTGACTAACATATACGACAACGCCCTCACTCCGTACATACAGGGAGATATCCAGGTGGACGCCGCGTGGGAGAACACGCTGCGGCCGCTGCGCCAGTTCATGTTCAGGCAGACGAGGCAGACGGAGCTCTCCCTGATGCTGAGACTGTCCGGGAAGAATCAGCCGAATAACCAGAACGACGTCGGCACCATGGTCCTGATCCCGGCTTATGTGCTGAGCGAGCTCAAAACCGCGTTTCAGATGGGAGTGGTCATATATATTCCGTTTATCGTGGTCGATATGATAATAGCCAGTATACTGATGAGCATGGGAATGATGATGCTGCCTCCATCCCTGATATCGATGCCGTTTAAAATACTGCTGTTTGTAATGGCGGATGGCTGGAATCTCGTGATTACGAGCCTAGTAACGAGCTTCAACAACTGATGGGGCGGCCGAGATGGATACTCTGAGCATCTCCGACGCTCTGTACAACGCCATGTGGATGGTGGTGCTGGCGAGTATGCCGATTCTTCTCGTCGCTATGGGAGTAGGGTTAATTGTCGGTATCATTCAGACCGCTACGTCGATTCAGGAGCAGACGCTGTCATTCATCCCCAAGATTCTCTCGGTCATATTCGCTCTGGTCGTATTCGGCCCGTGGATGTTCCGAATGGTCGGTGAAATGGCCATAAGGCTCTTTTCAGAGATGCACAGGTATGTCGGATAGGGGGGAGCGAGTTGCTCCCGTTTTTCGATAACGAAGCCATAGTAAATATTCTAATAGTTCATTTTCTGCTGAGCATCAGATTTTTGGCGCTGATCATGACCGCGTCGGTCTTCGCGCTTCCGTCCTTTCCCAACCCCGCGAGATTCTGGCTGGCCGTAATGCTCTCCGTGGCCGTCGTGCCGTCTCTCGACATCGAAATACCGATGCTCCTTCTGCAAAATTGGACATCTGTTATCCTGGTGTCCGGCAGGGAGTTTCTGATAGGAGCCGCGATAGGTTTCATATCCAGTATGCCGGTGTACGCCATGCAGTTTTCCGGCTTTCTGGACAGTACCCTCATGGGTTTTAACATGATGAGCATATTCGATCCCCTCTCGTTGTCTCAAGCGTCCGTGCTGGCGCAGATGAAGTACTTGCTGTCGGTCTGGTTTTACCTGCACTGGGATGGACATATCCTGCTGCTGAGGGCGCTCTCCGAGAGCGTCACGCTAGTTCCGCCCGGCCTCGGCTCGTGGGGGGGCGCGGATCAGATTCCATGGTTAGAGTGGCTGGGGATGGCGTTCAGCATCGCGGTAAGAATAAGCCTTCCGATATTCGGATCTGTTCTGCTGTCTGAGGTTGGACTGGGTTTTGTCGCTCGCACCGTGCCCCAGATGAACGTCTTCATCTTGGGCATTCCAATCAAGATAGGGGTAGGGCTTGTCGTGCTCCTCACGATACTTCCGTCGTGCGTCGATATATTTCATGGGGAGATAGAGAGAACCGTCGAATGGGCGCTCGAGGGTATATTCTTCTGGAGATGAACTCACGCCGATCTGAACCCGATATATTCGATATACAGTTCTTCGCGGAGGAGAAGACCGAGCCCGCGACGCCCAGAAAGAGACAGAAGACGCGGGAAGAGGGGCAGACGGCGCGCAGTCAGGATCTATCCGCCGCTGTTGTTATCATAACAGGGTTGCTATCGATATACGCCCTCAGCGCAACTATATGGCAGCGAATGATCGCGTTGTTTAAGGACTTAGTGAGACACATCGGGTCTCCGCTGATGTTTGACGACGCTTGGTGGGCGCGTCCCCTTGTGGAAGGAGCGAAGGCGTTCTTCGTCGGTTGGCTGCCGGTCGGTATTCTGTGCGCCATAGTCGCCCTCGCCGTAATGATCTATCAGGTTGGATTCGTGATCACCACAAAGCCGCTGGTCCCCAAACCTGACCGCTTCAATCCGGTCTCAGGCCTCAAAAAAATAATCTCCGCCCGATCCTTAGTCGAACTCGTAAAGGGCATAGTCAAGGCACTGGTACTGCTGGGCCTGCTCTTCATGATGATCAGAAACGAGCGGGACCTCATGCTGTCGGTGATGATGTTCTCGATGGAGCGCGGATTTTCCGTCATAATGGGAAAAGTCTGGGATCTTGCCCTGCGAATGACGCTCGCCCTGCTCGTCATTGCCATGATCGACTACTTATATCAGAAGTGGGAGTTTGAAAAGTCGATAAAGATGAGCAAGCAGGAGATAAAGGAAGAGTACAAGCAGATGGAGGGCGACCCCAAGATAAAGCAGAAGATCAGGCAGAAGCAGAGAGAACTGGCCAGAAGCCGGATGATGGCGGATGTCCCCAAGGCCGACGCGGTCATAACTAACCCGACGCGCATAGCGGTGGCCATAAAATACGAACAGATGACGATGAGCGCGCCGACGGTCGTCGCGAAGGGTGAGGGCTTCATCGCCATGAGGATAAAGGACATCGCCGTCGAGAACAACATACCGGTGGTCGAGAACAGACCCCTCGCGAGAGCGCTCATGAGACAGGTCGAAGTGGGCGAGAGCATACCGGAGGATCTCTACAGGGCCGTCGCGGAGGTTCTCGCGTTCGTCTACAGGCTGAAGAAGAAGGATTGGGCGAAGTAGCGCGGCTTGAGGTAGCGATTGACGGCTGATATATCTATGGTAAACTAGACCAATGGAAAACAGTTACTGAAAAACGATTATTGATCGGAGCGAGCTTGAGGCTAAGATGGCGAGCGGAATAGTGTTCGACATAAAGAGGTACGCGCTTCACGACGGTCCTGGCATTCGAGTTGTGGTGCATTTTAAGGGTTGTCCTCTCTCCTGTTGGTGGTGTCATAACCCCGAGAGCCAGAGCCCTGCCCCGCAACTGTTGTACAGGGGGGAGAGGTGCGTCGCGTGCGACATCTGTGTTGGCGCGTGCGCGAATGGAGCGATAGTCACATCCGGAGGAACGATGTTCACGGACCCCGCCAAGTGCCGGCAGAATGGGAAGTGTGCTGATGTCTGTCCGTCCGGCGCGAGGGAGATCTGCGGAGCGCGTCTTGGCGTGGGTGATGTCATGACGGAAATTCTGAAGGAGCGGATATTTTTCGATCAGTCGGGAGGGGGCGTAACCCTGTCAGGAGGAGAGCCTCTCTGTCAGCCGGAATTCGCGGCGGCTCTGCTGGCCGAGTGCAAGAGGTATGGAATACACACCGCTGTGGACACGAGCGGTTTTGTGGCTCCGGAGGTACTTCTCGGCATTATCCCAGTGACCGACCTGTTTCTGTACGACATCAAGCACATGAATCCCGAAAAGCACATGGAGTACACCGGTGTTGACAACGATATGATACTGTCGAACATGTTGAGGCTGGGTGAGAGGGGCGCTGTTATCAACGCGCGAATGCCGTTCATTCCCGGAGTCAACACAGATGACGAGAATATGAGAGCGACGGGTGATTTTCTCGCTGGAGCGCGGGGTGTGACCCGGCTCAACCTGTTGCCGTATCACAGCGCCGCGGAGGACAAGCATGACAGGTGGGGCATGGAATACCGGCTCAGGGGCGCGGCGCATCCGCCTACGGAGAACTCCCTCAGGCGGGCTGCCGAAATAGTGGAGGCCCTAGGAGTTAGCGCGGTCATCGGCGGTTGAACGGTGACGATGGCTTTTTAACCTTTATAACAGGAGGTGCGGCTCATAATGAATGAGCGGATAGAAAGGCTGCGCAGGGAGAGCTTTGAGGCGCTTCCGAGCTTTTCGGCGGAGCGCGCGGTGCTTGAGACGGAATTTTACAGGGAGAACGACGGCAAGTTCTCGACCCCCGTCATGAGAGGGTTGAACTTCAAGTACATCTGTGAGAGAAAGAAGATCTACATCGGCCAGGACGAGTTGATAGTGGGCGAACGCGGCCCGGCTCCTAAGGCTGTGTCGTCCTTCCCTGAGCTGACCTGTCACTCGCTGGAGGATCTCAGGGTTTTGAACGCCCGCCGGATGCAGAGCTACTCGGTCGACGAGCGGGAGATGGAATCCTATGAAAAGGTCGTAATCCCATACTGGAGAGGGCGCAGCATGAGGGATAAGGCGTTTGCCAGGATGCCCGAAAAATGGCTGAATCTGTACGAGGCTGGGCTCTTCACCGAGTTCGGCGAACAGCGGGCGCTTGGACATACCGCCCTTGACGGGCTGATCTACGAGAAGGGAATGCTCGACTTGAAGCGCGATATAGCCGAGGCGAGGGCCAAGCTCGACTTCCTGAATGACCCGGACGCAACCGCGAAGGATGACGAGCTGCAGGGCATGGATTACTCGTGCGACGCCGTTATCATATTTGCCGAGCGTCACGCCGAGCTGGCGGACAGCATGGCCGCGCGGGAAGCCGACGAAGCGCGCGGGGCGGAGCTGAGGAAGATAGCGGATGTCTGCCGTTGGGTACCGGCCCATGCCCCCCGTGACTTCTGGGAGGCCGTGCAGATGTATTGGTTTGTCCATCTTGGCACAATAACGGAGCTCAACGGCTGGGATGCCATGAGCCCTGGACATCTGGATCAACATCTCGCGCCCTTCTACGAAAAGGGAATCGCGGACGGCACGATCGGCCGTGATAAGGCAAAGGAGTTGATCTCATGTTTCTGGATCAAGGTCAACAACACTCCGGCGCCGCCCAAGGTTGGCGTGACGGCGGCTGAGAGCGGCACTTACAACGACTTCACCAATATCAACCTCGCCGGACTGAAGCGCGACGGCACGGATGGATCGAACGAGATCACGCGCATTGTGCTGGAGGTGGTAGATGAATTGCGGCTGCTGCAGCCGCAATGCAACATTCAGACCAGCGTGAGAACGCCGGATTGGGTCCTCAAGGCCGCTGGAGAGGTAATCCGGCACGGAATGGGATACCCGTCGGTATTCAACGCGGACATGGTCATAGCGGAACAGGTGAGAGCCGGAAAGACGATCGAGGACGCGCGAGAAGGGGGCACAAGCGGCTGCATAGAGACGGGCTGCGCGGGAAAAGAGGCCTATCTGTTGCACGGCTACCTCAACACGCCGAAGCTGCTCGAACTGGCGTTAAACGACGGGGTTGACCCGACAACCGGCAAGCGGGTCAGCATAAGCACGGGGGATCCCGCCGGTTTCAGTACGTTTGAAGATGTGTACGGCGCTTTCGAAAAGCAGTTGAAGTACGTGGTCGATACCAAGATTGAGACGGATAACTACCTCAGGTCTAGATACGCCGAATTTTTCCCAGCGACATTTCTGTCGGTCCTGATCCGCGACTGCGTGCAGAACGGGCGCGACTATTACAACGGAGGCCCCCGTTATAATTCTGACTACATTCAGTGTACCGGCATAGGAACTGTCACGGATAGCCTGTCCGCGATAAAGAAGCACGTGTTCGAGGATGGGCGGGTCTCCCTGGAGGCTCTCATCGCCGCATGCAACAGAGACTGGGAGGGTGACGAGGCTCTTCGCCTCACGATGTGGAACAAGACGCCCTTCTACGGCAACGACGACGACTACGCCGATTCGATAATGCGGATGGTCTATACGAGCCTGTTCGAGAGCATAGACGGCAAGCCCGGCATATTGGGCCCAACCTACCATCTGAACATGCTCTCGACGACCTGTCACAACTATTTTGGAAAGATGACGGCAGCGACTCCAAACGGACGTTTTGGCGGCACTCCGATATCGGACGGGACGTCTCCAAGTCAGGGCGCGGATCGCAAGGGTCCAACCGCCGTAGTGAAATCGCTCGGAAAGATGGATCAAGTGAAATCTGGCGGCACCCTTTTAAACCAACGTTTCCTGCCGTCCGTTCTGGCGGGAGAGGAGGGGCTGAACGGCCTGGTAAACCTCATCCGGACTTATTTCAAGCTCGGCGGTCATCACATTCAGTTTAACGTGGTGGACGAGGAGACCCTGCGGCAGGCACAGAAGAATCCGGATCAGTACAGGGGGCTTCTGGTCAGGGTTGCCGGTTACAGCGACTATTTCGTAGACATGGATGACTATCATCAGGAGGAGGTCATATCCCGCACCGCGCAGGAGATCCTCTAGCGCGGCGTCATGACGCCGAGAGTGTCCGATTGGTCCTAAAAAGAGCCCGGGTTCGCGCAATACAAAACTATATTGGAGGTTTGAAGATGACGAAGTTGTATCCTGAAAGGTACATCACGGCACAGGAAGCCGCGCAAAAGATCAAAGACGGCGATAAGATAGGCTTCGGCGGCATTTACGGCGCGCCCGAAGCCCTGATGTTAGCTCTGGGCGAACGTATGCCCGATCTGAAGGACGTAGAGACCTACAGCATGTCGAGTAATGGTTCCGCGCCACAGTGCTCCCCCGAGGCTGTCGGCCATATTCGCCACAACACCCTCTTCGCCGGCAGACACGACCGCAAGGCGCTCGAAGAGGGCCGCGCCGACTTTATCCCCCGCAATTTTTCGGGCTACCCCTCGTTCTTTGCCGACATGAAGATGGATGTCGCCCTTTTTAATGTAAGCCCTCCCGACAGACACGGTTTTGTCAGTTTCGGCATCAACGTGCATTACATGATGGCCATGCTCAAGACCGCCAAGCTGAAGATCGCGCAGGTCAACAACTGTATGCCGCGCTGCCACGGTGAATCATTCGCGCATGTCAGCCAGTTCGACTGGCTTGTGGAGGCCGAATCGCCCCTGATTGAGCTAAAGCGGGAGGAAGAACTTGGCGGTATAGCGGACGCTATCGGCAAAAACTGCGCGGACCTGGTCGAAGACGGCGCTACTCTCCAGCTCGGAATCGGCTTGCTGCCCAACGCGACACTCTTTCACCTCAAGGACAAAAAGGATCTGGGCGTTCACTCGGAGACGTTCTCCGACAGCGTTATGGATCTCGTGGAGGCAGGCGTCATCACCAACGCGAAGAAGACGCTGCATCCCGGAAGGATGCTCGCCACCTTCCTCATGGGCACCCGCAAGTTCTATGATTTCATCGACGACAACCCGTCTATCTACATGGCCCCTGTAGACTATACAAACGATCCGTATGTCATAGCGCAAAACGACAGATTCGTCTCCATCAACTCCTGTATTCAGGTTGACCTGATGGGCCAGATCTGCGCCGAGAGTTTCGGCCTGCGCCAGTTTTCAGCTGTCGGCGGCCAGGTGGACTTTGTGCGCGGCGCGCAGATGTCCAAAGGCGGCGTCTCCATCATTGCCTTCCCATCCACGACAGGGGACCAGAAGATCTCAAAGATTGTCCCCTTCCTGGATCATGGCACGGCTGTCACCACAAGCCGCAACGATGTTAGCTATGTGATTACCGAATATGGATCCTTTAACCTGCAGGGCAAGTCCCTGCGCGAACGCGCAAGGGGGCTGATAGGCCTCGCGCATCCTAACTTTCGCCAGGCGCTGACCGAAGAGTACGAGAGAAGATTTAAAACGAGCTGGTAGACCGCTTTTTTCGCGGATAAATCGTGCGAAGCCTTGTAAATACCGGAATCTCGTGTTTTATTGGACACTGCTGAGCCTGCCTTTTGGGATTTATGAAAGGTGGGCTCACATGCGCGCGGTCTTATCGAACTATATTGAGGTGAGTTATGGAATATAGAAAATTTGGAAAGACGGATCATAAAGTATCACGATTCGGGCTTGGTTGTATGCGATTCCCGGAGAGTGAAGCGGACGCGATCAAGATGGTTCGCCATGCCATTGACAACGGTGTTAATTATCTGGATTCCGCTTATATCTATGGCGATAGCGAGCGTATCACCGGCAGGGCATTACAGGACGGCTACCGAAATCGGGTATATATGGCAACAAAGTGTCCTGTTGTCCATGTAAGTGGTCATGTGGATTTTGAAAGGTATTTGGATGAGCAACTTGCAAGGCTCCAAACCGATTATATAGATTTTTACCTACTGCACAACTTGAATCCTGACAATTGGGACAAGGTGAAACGGTATGACGGGCTGGCCTTTCTTGATAAGATGGTGCAAAAGGGAAAGATTCTGCATAAGGGATTCTCAATACACAATACGCTGCCCGCGTTCAAAGAGATCGTAGATGCTTTTGACTGGGAGATGGCGCAAATTCAGCTTAATATTCTGGATGAACATAGTCAGATAGGGATTGAAGGGCTGCGCTACGCCGCTGACAAGGGCATCCCCGTTGTTATTATGGAGCCGCTTCGCGGAGGATATCTTCCGAACAATCTGCCCGAAAGAGCAAAAGAACTGATTGCTAACCATCCTCAAAAGCGGTCATTCGTTGAATGGTGCTTCCGCTGGTTGTATAACAAACCCGAGGTTGCGGTGGTTCTCAGCGGAACCAGCACAGTCGAGCAGCTTGACGACAACTTGCGGATCTTTGACCGATCGGCCCCCAATGTGATGTCAGACGCTGACACCGCGCTTATTGAGCAGATTCAAGGGGAGTTGGAAACGCTGATGTTAAACAGCATCGGTTGTACGGGTTGCCGCTACTGTATGCCCTGCTCGCGGAATATAGCCATTCCCGAGGTGTTCCGCCTGTATAACAACTATAAGATGACGCGGCCGAATCCCATCGACAGAGTCGTATATAACCAGACATACATAACGGGCAATATCGATGCCAGCCGTTGTGTATCCTGTGGTATCTGCCAACGACATTGTCCGCAAAATTTAAAAATCATGGACTTATTGAGGATTGTCCACAATGAACTGGCCGATACAGTTTAGCAAGCGCCGGCCCCCGTCTCTATCCGGCGAGCCCATAACGCGTCAACCGCGCCCTGCACTCATCTCTGCCCAGAAGCGCCGTAACCTCGAATACGCCTGGACTGACCTTTCTGCCTGTGAGCACCCACCTGAGGGGCATAGCCACGTCCTTGAGCGGCGTTTCGTTCCTCTCGCACCACCTTCGCGCGAATTCCTCCATCTCCTGAGCGCCCCAGATCGGTAAGTTCAACAGCTCCCCGAAGAATTCGCGAAGGACCAGCCTGCGCTCCTCCGGTATATCGGACGCGTCGTATCGGAGTTTTACAGGCTCGAAGTCCAGGAAGTAGTCGCTGAACTCCGCGAGTTCCCTCGTCGTCCTGCCTCGGCCTCCCATAAGGGAGAGCGCGTCCTCCAGGTATTTCTTCCCGAAGCGCTCCAGCGGCAGGTCCAGCAATTGCCAGAACGGCTCGACCGCCTCACGCCTCGACGCGGGATCAAGCCTCTTCAAGTGCTCCTGATTCACGAAGTTGAGCTTGTCCATGTCAAAGACTGCGGGCTTTTTTGTCACATTCGCCAGATCGAAGAGTTCGGTCGCCAGGGCCCTGTCGAATATCTCGGTGTCATTGCCGGCTGTCCAGCCTAGGAGGGCGAGAAAGTTGAAGAGCGAGTCCGGCAGATAGCCCATATCGCTGTACTCGAACACGCTCGTCGCGCCGTGCCGCTTCGATAATTTTTTCTTGTCCGCTCCCAGTATCATAGGCAGGTGAGCGAACTCCGGAAGTTCCCATCCGAACGCTCTGTACAGCAGCATCTGCTTTGGGGTATTCGAGATATGGTCCTCGCCGCGTATCACGTATGTGATGTTCATATCGTGGTCGTCAATGACGACGGCATAGTTGTAAGTGGGCATCCCGTCGCTCTTTATCATTACGATGTCCTTGACCGATCCGTCCTGGTTCGTAGACACCCTGCCGCTCTGTATGTTTATGTCGCCGTATATCAGGTCGTGGAGGACCATCTCCTCTCCAGATGGAACCTTGAATATTACCGCATCCCCATCCTTGTAAGCCAACCCGCGGTCCAGCAGTTCCTCCGCGCGTTCCATGTAGCTGTGAAGGCGCTCGGACTGTCGGTATGGTCCCCGCCCGCCGCCAATATCCGGCCCCTCGTCCCAGTCCAGTCCCAACCACTTGAGCCCGTCCAAAATTGTTCGCTCGTATTCTGGGGTGGACCTTTCACGGTCCGTATCCTCGATTCGCAGTATAAATCTGCCGCCGTTGTGCCTGGCCCACAGCCAATTGAACAGGGCGGTATGCGCGCCGCCTATGTGGAGCGCGCCGGTTGGGCTCGGCGCGAACCTGGCCCTGACATTTTTCCCGATCATCCGCTTCATTCCTCCCAAAGAGACAAATACATGATACAGAATACCGGCTTAGCGTCTATAATAATTGACGCCATCGGCGGAGTTCAATTATACATCAAGGGCCGAGCGGAGGAGTGGTGTTACGCATGGCTTGCGGCGATGTTAAGAAAATTATGCTGGTTGACGGGCACGGACTGGCATTTCGAGGGTTTTACGCCGTCCCTGAGATGAACGCCCCCGACGGTACCCCCACTAACGCGGTGCTGGGTTTTATGAATATGCTGATAAAGGCGGTGGATGAATGGCAGCCCGACGGCGTGGGGCTCTTCTTCGATCCCAAAGGCCCAACTGTCCGCGATGAGATGTATGCCGCGTACAAGGATGGCAGACGCCCTACGCCGGAAGGGTTCAAGACGCAGATCCCCCTGATCTTCGAACTGTGCGCCGCCCTGGGGTATCCCGTCTTCGTGCGCGACGGCATAGAGGCTGACGATCTCATAGCCGCCGCCGCTACCGCCGCCGCCGAGGAAGGGGTAGAGGTCCTGATTCTCTCCGCCGACAAGGACCTGCTGCAGATACTCTCGCGCGGCATGAAGATGATTCGTCCGATCAAGGGAATCACCGAGTTCAAACTGTACGACGAGATATCGTTCGCGGAGGAGTACGGTTTCCCGCCGCGAGCGATGGCCGACTATCTCGCGCTCGTCGGGGACTCGGTGGACAACATCCCTGGCGTCAGCGGCATAGGGGACAAGACGGCGAGAGCGCTGATCTCCGAGTACGGGTCGCTCGACGATATTTACGGCGCCGTGGACTCTGTGTCGAAGAGCGTGAGGGCAAAACTGGAGAGAGGAAGGGAGTCGGCGTACAATAGCTATGAGCTGGTCGTCCCGCAAAATGTCGAGGCGGTGAGACCGGAACTCCTGCGCGTCGGCCCTGTAAACACACGGGAGGCGGTTAGACTCTGCGAGAGGCTCGGGCTCAAAAAGCTCATGCGGCGTTTGAGATTGGACTCCGCACAGGCCAGTTCCAGACCGGTCCACGCGCCGAGGGCAGAGAGGCGGGATGTTGAATCCCTGATGCTGGAGGAGGTCCTCGTGCTCGCGGATGGCCCTAAGGTGTTGATGGCGCGCGACGGCGGATGGACAGAACTCGGCGTGGGCGGGGAAAAAGGGCTTGCGCGCTGGCTGGATGGGGAACACAGGCTGATTCTGGCCGACTACAGGCGCTGGTGCGAAGTTCTGCCTGAATTGAGCGGGAAGCCGGAGAAGATTTTCGACGTGGAGCTGGCGCATTACTTCCTGCATCCCGACGCGAAGAATCACGATCTGGAACACATACTTGGCGGCTCGGCGGATGCTGGGACATCGAGCGCGGAGTGGATTCTGCCGCTCTGGAAGGAGTACTCTGAGAGCCCGCGCGCGCGCGGCATGAACCGTGTGATGAGCGAGATAGACGCCCCGCTGACGCCCGTACTGATCTCGCTCCAGAGCGATGGGATCTACGCGGACCGCGGCGCGTTGGAAGACCTGGATCGCGAGCTTGGTCTGCACATAGCCAGGGTGGAAGACGAAATTTTCGCGGCGGCTGGCGGAGTTATCAATCTCAATTCGCCGAAACAGGTGGGAAATCTGCTCTTCGAGCAACTCGGCCTGCCGGTAGCAAAAAAGACGAAGACCGGCTTCTCCACCGACGTCGGAGTATTGGAAGACCTGTCGCGGCTCCCCTCGCCGCAGAACGAGATTCCATTGAAGATCTTAGAGTTTCGCGAATGCTCGAAGATATCCAGCGGATTTGTTCATCCTTTTATCAAGTACGCCGCGGAGTCGGCCGACGGCAGGATACACTCGACATTCCTGCACACCGCGACGGGGACGGCGAGACTGGCCAGCCGCGACCCAAACGTTCAGAACCTTCCCGTGTTCGGCGACTGGGCGATGAAGTTTCGGAGGGCAATAACGCCTGGCGGGCGTTCGCGCCGGGATATGGTATTCGTGGCCGCGGATTATTCTCAGATAGAGCTCAGGGTTTTGGCTCACCTCTCAGGTGAGGACCGTCTGATCGACGCGTTCGAGAACGGCAAGGACATTCATCTTGAGACGGCCTCGTGGGTATTTGGGCTGGAGCCCTGCGACATCACTCCCGAACAGCGAAGATTCGCGAAGACCGTCAACTTCGGGCTGATCTACGGAATGAGAGCGCACGGACTGGCTCAGAGGATGGGTATACAGAGATATCAGGCGGCTAAGCTGGTGGACAGATACTTCGCCGTGCTTCCTAAGGTTAGCCGGTATATCGAAGACAGCATAGCGGACGCGAAAGAGACCGGTTATACCAGCACTATATTCGGAAGAATAAGACCGCTCGCCGAGGTTTCAACAGTGGAGGGGCGGGGCGGCTCGCCTATCGACAGGGTCGCGGTGAACACCCCAATACAGAGCGCGGCGGCTGATATCGCGAAGATCGCGCTGATAAGATTCCATAAATCGCTCGCCGGGGAACACCCTGATTCACGGCTTGTGCTCCAGGTGCACGACTCCATCATCTGCGAGACACCGCCGGAGACCGCGGACCGCGTGGAATCCTTGCTGGTGGATATCATGGAGAGAGCCTGGCGCCTGGACGTGCCACTGAAGGCGGTTCCAAAAAGAGGTTATTCTCTGGCCGACGTGTAGGTCAGTCGGCGCGAAAACAGACCCGCCAGTATTCTTACCGCTCGCCGTGACCTGCGATTATGGGTGTCGCGCCTGGAAAGTTCGGATGTTTTTTGACATGATCGTACTGACATAGTATCATCACAAGGTTGTTATCATTCACGGCAGATAAGATAAAAGGAGGACTTTCAATACTATGATGCGGTATCTAAGGAAAAATGTCAAATCGATAATGATGATTATCGTCGTTCTCTTCGTTGTCTCCTGTTTCGCTGGTTACGGCATGTACAACAACAACGGAGGCAATGCCGGCGAGGGAAGCGGCGAGGGTATGACCGACTATGACGTTGCGGTAGTTGACGGCGAACGTATAAGACGATCCCGGGTAGAGACGGAGATGTTCCAGATGATCAGGAATCTCGGCCCCCAAGGGCAGTCGATCTCAGAGGATGATTATCCCTCGCTGCGCACCGCCGTTTTGGATCAAATTGCCATAGCTTCCGAGATGGACAAGGAGATTAAGGCCAGGAATATAACCGTCACCGATGACGAGGTCGGGAATACGATAAAAGACATAGAGTCATCCTTCCCGACGCGTGAAATATATTTTCAGGAGATGAAGAGAGCGGGATTGGACGAGAAAAAACTGAGGGATACGATTCGAACCGAACTCGCGCGTCAAAAGCTCTTCGATCAGGTCACAGCGCCAGTCTCCACGGATGAGAGTGAACTCAAGTCGTTCTACGACATGATGAAGGCATATTACTTTCAAAAACCGGAGGGCTTCAAGGTAAATCTGGCCCATTTTTCGAGCGGGGAATCGGCGGAGCGTGTCCGCGGCGCGATAACCGGAGGCGCATCCTGGGATGACGCTATGGAGGCGGCATCTGGGGATGTCATGACTCAGACGCCGTTCGACTCCCCGGTCTTGATTCCAACGGATCAATTCACGGGGGAAGCTGAATCCCTGAAGGATTTCCCATTTGATGAGATATCGGACGTGACGATGTTAACATCGGACGATTTCATGTTGGTAATAAAACGCAGCAAGGAAGAGTCCGGCACGGCTGATTTCGACGAGGTGAGCGCCGACATCGAACAGATGATACTGGGGCAGAAGCGACAGGGCTCGCAGTCCGAATTTTTGAGGGAACTGCGCACTCAGGCGAATGTCCAGATACTCGACGAATCGATATTTTTTACGCCTGAGCCATTGACGTCCGGCGACGTGACCGAGGAGGAAGAGGACGCCCCATCAATCTCATCCGACAACGAACTGGAACCAGTATCTGACAGCAAGCCCGAGACAGAATCACCAGACGAGTGAAGATGTTACGACCGCGATGAGGTGAACAGAGCGGAAAAATCGCGCGAACGCGCGCCCTGCCCTTAACGGCAGGGCGGTTCGTTATTACAACCGCTTGCGGAGTTGTAAAAACAGATGGACTGATTTACCGCAAACGCTTGACATCCGCACGGATTTCAACTATTGTGACAGCGTCGGCAGGCGCCGCCGGCGATAACAACTTGTTGGGAGGCAACACGTTTGAAAAGCAACGGTACGGTAAAGTGGTTTAACGCGACTAAGGGCTATGGTTTCATTACAACTGACGAGGGCAGCGATGTTTTCGTCCACTTCAGCGCTATTCAGGGAGACGGATTCAAAACTCTTGATGAGGGACAGAAGGTATCATTCGAGATTACTCAGGGTACGAAGGGGCCACAGGCTTCTGACGTAGTAAAACTTTAGTCGGCAGCGAGCGTTAGTTTTATTCTTCCTAAAAGAATAATTATTTCGGTGGCCTGCATTATAGCAGAACAAAACACTTAAAACAGGCGAGATAAAGGGGAGGCGATACTACGTCGTCTCCCCTTTCACATAAATTTTTAATTGGGCTTGATTTTGTTAACTTGACCTTAGAATTAACTTATTGAAATCAGCAACAGCAAGGGTTCGTGACAACAGGCCTCGGTATGGTCTGAAGCGTTGGTACCAGTGAATCAGAGTTATTTCAAGATGCGGAGACTCTAAAGTCTAGTTTGTTAAGGTAGATTTGCGGTCATCATTTCGGGGGGTATGCTGCTTGTCGTTGATTGAAGCAAGGAAAGTGCCAATAGAAAATCTCCGCAGAAGGACGTCGATGGAATCGCTGGGCTTTAAGACCACGGATGAACTCACATGCCTGAAGCAGCTCATAGGTCAGAGCAGAGCGGTCGGTGCGGTATCATTCGCGCTTGAGGTAGACAGAAAGGGTTACAATATCTTTGTGGTCGGTGATCCAGGCAGCGGAAGGACGACATATACCTTAGACGCCCTAAAGAACAAGGCGGCCCTGATGCGGGCGCCGGACGACTGGGTTTACCTTTACAATTTCGACGAGCCGGGCGAGCCGGTGGTCATAAACCTGCCCGCTGGCTGTGGCAAGGTGCTCTCGACATCCATGGAGGAGCTCGTTGAAGACCTCAAGGTCAATCTCGGTAAGGCATTTGACAACAGCGAGTATGAAGACAACAAGGCACAGTTGGTGAAGGCTTTTCAGGAGAGCGTCGGCGAGCTGATGGAGGGCCTCAGGGCCTATGCCCTGGAGCAGAACTTCTCAATAAAGAGAACCCCTCAGGGATTTGTAAACCTGCCGCTCATCAAGGAGACCGAACCGTCGAAGGACGACGGAGAGCAGCAGGATGGAGATCAACAGGACGGAGAGGATGACGAACAGGCGGAGAAGGACTCTAAGCCATCCACTCGCGAGATGCAGCCGGATGAATTTGAGAAGCTCTCCGAGGAAGATCAGAGCGAGATCCAACTGAAATCCGAGGAGATAGCCCAGAGGACGCTTGAGACGCTTCGTATGATGAGAGAGCGCGAGAAGGAACTTAAGGAGAAGATAAAGAATCTGGAGGGCGAGATCTGCCGGAACTCGATTCAGCCGGTACTCTCTGACCTGAGAGAGAAGTTCCCGGAGAACGACAAACTTTCAAAGTGGATGGATGAGCTGACCGAGGACATAATAGAAAATTTCGGCATGTTTGTGGCAGCGACGAGGGAAGATGGCATGGATGTGGACTTCAGCAGGTTTACCGTCAACGTCTTTGTCTCGAACGACCCTGAAGGCGGAGCTCCGGTGATACGGGAGACCAATCCCACCTACTACAACCTCACGGGAAAGATCGAATACGAGAGCAGGCAGGGATATCTGTACACTGACTTTCATCGGATAAAATCAGGGGCGCTTCATAGGGCGAGCGGCGGATACCTGCTGCTTGAGGCCGACAATGTGCTCAGACAGTTTATGGCGTGGGATGCCTTAAAGCGCGTTCTCTCGTCGGGAGAGCTGTCAATCGAAAACCTCGGCGAGCATCTGGGCTATATTCCAGTGTCGTCTCTCAGGCCGGAGGCTATTCCGATCAATGTGAAGGTTGTCATAGTCGGCACATATTACCTATATCACCTTCTCAACATATACGATCCGGAATTTCCGAAGATATTCAAGATAAAGGCGGATTTCGAGTCGGACATGCCTAGAAACGGCGAGATGGAGTACAAGCTGGCGTGTGTAATAGCGCACTTCGTCGGCAACGACGGCAAAATACCGTTCAACGCGGAGGCGGTCGCCGAGGTCATCGAGTACGCGTCGAGGCTTGTCGGAGAGCAGGACCGCATGTCAACTCAGTTTAACAAGATAGCCGAGATACTGACTGAGGCGACAGCTTGGGCCAGGATGGACAGAGCGGAGCGCGTGGACCTCCGCCACGTCAAGAAGGCGATCAACGAAAAGACACAGAGGGCAAATCTCGTCGAGGAACGCTATCTCAGGGCGTTCGAGACGGGTCTGATCCGAATCGACACGGAGGGCAGCGCGGTTGGCCAGATCAACGGACTCACGGTGATATCCATGGTCGATCACACCTTCGGGCACCCCGTCAGGATCAGCGCCAACGTCTTCATGGGAGCGGAAGGGGTCGTCAATATAGAGCGCGAGGTGAAGATGACAGGGCCGATCCACAACAAGGGCATCCTCACTCTGTCGAGCTATCTCGGAAGGATGTACGCGCAGGATATGCCGATATCCATATCCGCGAGGATCGCCTTCGAACAGACATACGGCGGCATAGAGGGCGACAGCGCGTCTTCGACGGAGCTGTTCTGCATTCTGTCCGCGCTCTCCGGTATTCCTCTCAGACAGGATATAGCCGTGACTGGCTCGATTGATCAATTTGGAGGAATCCAGCCGATCGGCGGCGTCAACGAGAAGATAGAAGGATTTTTCAGCTACTGCAAGGCCCGTGGATTGACCGGTACTCAGGGGGTTGTCATTCCGGCCAGCAACGTGAAACATCTCATGCTCCGCGACGATGTGCTCGACGCGGTGCAAAGGGGCGAGTTTTGCGTATGGGCCATCTCGACAGTCGACGAAGGGCTGGAGATTTTTATGGGGACGCGGGCCGGGATCCCCGACGAGTCTGGATCGTACCCGGAAGAGAGCGTGCACGGCAAGGTCAAGGCGAGCCTGAAAAGGTGGATCAAGCTCTCCGACAGATTCAAGCGCAAGTTTCCGGGGACGGCTTTGGAATCCGAGGAGGATGAGGAGGATGAGCAGAGCAAAGGGGATGGCGAAGGATCTGGAGGCGATAACTCCTAGAGGATCAGGACGACATCTTCCTCAGCGTAACGCGGAGGCAGCCGGCGAAGTCGGGCGGATATTGGCCGTTCTCGACGCGCTCGACTCCGCCTACGGGAACGACGAAATGCCGCCGGAGGCTTTATCGACCGGAGAACCTCTGGATGGTCTGATTCTTACCCTGCTGTCGCAAAACACAAACGACAGAAACAGAGACATGGCTTATGACGCGCTTAGGGCAAGATACCCGGCCTGGGAGGATGTCGCGTCTCTGACGCCGGCGGAGATAGCCTCGTTAATTCGTCCTGCCGGCCTCGGGGATACTAAATCGGTGAGAATGAGGGCGATACTGGAACAAATCCGCTCGGATTTCGGCGCTTACAGCCTCTCATCGCTGAAAAAACGGCCTCCGGACGATGTCAGGCGGTACCTTTCGGACCTTCCTGGAATAGGCCCTAAGACGGTTGCGTGTGTCATGATGTTCGACCTTGGGATGCCAGCGTTTCCGGTGGACACTCACGTGGCGAGGGTATCGCGGCGGCTGGGCTGGGTCAAGGAGAAAATGGTTCCCGAGAGGATACAGGAGTTCCTGGAGTTGGTAGTCCCACCCGAGAGGTGCGGCGGAGGGCATCTGAATATGATTGAACACGGCAGGGCAATCTGCGGCGCCAGGCATCCTAAGTGCGAAGGCTGCGTCGTAGTGGGTCTGTGCGAGAGAGTTGGGGTGAGCGGAGATTAAAAAATTTATTGTAGGTCTCGCGAAGTGCCTAAGTTACGAAAGAGACGAGGTTAACGAGGCCATTCGAGTTGCCGTCGAAAGGGCTGGTGGGTTTCCCGGCGAAATGTCTGGTCCTGTGCTGATAAAAACAAACGCCCTCTCTCCTTCGCCGCCGGAGGAGGCTGTTACCACGCATCCCAGGGTTATAGAGGGAATAGCTCAGGAGATCGAGAGACGGACATCCGGCATGGATGTCTCCGTCCGCGTCGCGGACAGTCCAGGGTATCTCTTTACCGACTCCGGTCTGCTGTTTGAGGTGACGGGACTGGCGAACCTCGCGTCTCTGCCGCGCGTAAGCGTCGGGCCGCTCTCAGACCTCGGAACCAGGATGATCGCCGGGGATGGATTCAGCGTTCTGCCGGATGCGCGTATCTCGGCGAGATATCTGGACGCGGCGTATCGCATAAACGCGCCTAAGCTCAAGACTCACGTCGAGACGGAGATGTCGGGCTGCATAAAGAACATATTCGGGACCGCCGACACGGAGACCAGAAAAAAGGCTCATCGCTCGTCATCACAGAAGCGGCTAGCGGATGCGATAGTCGATATCTTCTCCGTCAGGCCGCCGGAGTTCAACATAGCCGACGCGGTGGTCGGCATGGAGGGAGACGGTCCCTCTCACGGAACGCCCCGTCTAACCGGCATGATCGTCGCGGGACAGAACGCGCTTGCCGTGGACTGGGTGCTGTGCCGGATGATGTGTTACGGTGATCCGGCGTCCATCCCCCTGATAAAGGCGGCAATCGACCGGGGCATCGGTCCAGCGTCCGAGTCCGAAATCGTCCTGAACGGCGCTGACTGGGATGAACTTCCGGTCGCGGGGTTTAAAAAGTCCACCAGGGCTCTTAGGGCTCTACCGACGATCATCAGGGGATTGGCCCACGGACTGGTCAAGATCACACCCGTACTCGACGAGAGCCAGTGTGCGAAGTGCTGGATCTGCGAATCGGTCTGTCCGGTGAATGCCATAAGCCGTACCGGCGCGTATCCTCGCATCGACAGGAAAAAGTGCGTCCGGTGCCTCTGTTGTCACGAGATGTGCCCAAAAGGCGCGATGACAGTCCGCAAAAATCTCCTGGCGTCCCTGGTCTCCGGGACGCGGAGATAGCGAAACTGTCAATTTTTTTTAATCACGAGAGCGCCGCTTAGGGGTTGCATTGTTACAGTACAACTATCCACGATGGCAAGTCATCACCAAACAAAACTCAGCGATCTTGAGCTGATTTTCATAATAGTGGGACAGACGAATCGAAGCCACTCAACATATGGTATGACTGAATTCTGATCTGTCTGTCCGCTGTATTGTAACGTCGCGTTCTTTCTCTTCACGTTTAATAGGTTCATCTGTGGGTACAGATGAATATGTTACTATTTCTTCTTGTTGATCTTATCCAGCTGTAAAAATTCCTTCCCCTTCGTCTGTATATATTCATCAATCAGGTTTTCCAATGTTTCATCTATACCTTGATGAGAGAGCAATAGAAGCGCTTGCAGTACTTCAAATTTGTCCTTGTCCACTTTCACGTTAAGATATTCCTTATCTTCGTCCCTCTTAATTCTTCCGCGGGGCATGGTAGATAACATCTCCTTTTATCATAATAATTTTCTCATATTCCGTATGGAATATTATAACATATAATCAATGTCAACAGGTTAAGCGATCACTAAATTTCAAATGTTGCCGAGAAGCGTGAATTTACGTCATCAGTTGTTAAACATTTGTAGAATAGACAAGCTTTATCGCGTTCACTTCAAATGTTCCACCGCGGCTCTCTCGACGGCGAGGCCCTGCCGGTAACGTTCCATAAATACGGCAAAGCCACGCGTGTCCTCCGCTTCTGCCTCCACCCGCAATCCTGCGTTTTCGCCGAACACCTTCTGTTCGAGATAGGCTTCCAGCGATTCGCCCTCTTCTCTCCGCAGCATATAGGCCGCCAGGAGCGCTATGCCCCACGCGCCGCCCTCGCCGGCCGACTCCATCACTGCGACGGGAACCCCTAGAGCGGCGGCCATCAGACTCTGCCCGACGCCTTGAACCTTGAACAGCCCGCCGTGACCGAGCAGACGGTCGAGGCGGACCCGCTCTTTTTCCGTGAGAATGTCCATGCCGATCTTCAGCGTGCCCATGGCGGAAAATAACATAGCGCGCGTCAGGTTCGCCAGCGTCAAACGGCTGTCCGGTGTTCGAACGAGCAAGGGGCGTCCCTCTCCGAATCCGGTAATATGCTCTCCGGCATAATAGTTGTATGATGTCAGTCCGCCGCCGTCGGGTTCTCCCTCCAGGGCCTTGCGGTACAAGGTGTCGTAAAGCGCGGTCTTGTCGATCTTCAGACCGAACGCCTCCGTTACCTCCCGGAACAGCTTCATCCACGCGTCGAGGTCTGACGTGCAGTTGTTGCAGTGCACCATAGCCACGGATCTCCCGGATGGCGTCGTGACTCTGTCGATCTCCTCGTATACTTTCGACAGCTCTTTTTCCAACACGATCATCGCGAATATCGACGTCCCGGCCGAAACGTTGCCGGTACGCTCAGCTACACTGTTCGTGGCCGTCATGCCTGTCCCAGCGTCACCTTCGGGCGGACACAGGGGGATGCCAGGCTGGAGCTGACACGTGGGATCGAGCAGCTTCGCGCCCTCCTCGGTGAGCGCTCCCGCTCGTTCACCCGCGCTCAAAACCTTGGGCAGGATGTCCGCGAGCGTCCAGCCGAGCCTCAAATCGGCGACAAGCGCGTCAAATTGGCCAGTCATACCGGCGTTATAGTCGTTTGTCCCGCTGTCTATAGGGAATACGCCGGAGGCGTCGCCTACGCCGAGCACCTTTTCTCCCGTCAGCTTCCAGTGCACATAACCCGCCAGCGTAGTCAAAAACGCGATGTCCTTGACGTGGCTCTCCCCGTTTAGTATCGCCTGGTACAGGTGCGCGACGTTCCAGCGCTGCGGGATGTTGAACTGGAACTTCTCCGTGAGCAGAGCCGCCGCCCGCTCCGTAATCGTATTGCGCCATGTGCGGAACGGGACAAGCTGTCGTCCCTCCCGATCAAATACCAGATAGCCGTGCATCATAGCCGAGATGCCGACGGCCCCTACCCTGGCGAGCGTCACGCCGTAACGGTTTCGCGCATCATCCGCCAGATCTCGGAAACAGTCCTGAAGACCTAGCCATACCTCTTCCAGACTGTAAGTCCACACTCCGTTCTCGAAGCGATTCTCCCAGTCGTGACCGCCGAAGGCGACGGGGACATGATCCTCGCCGGTCAGCACGGCTTTGATGCGGGTGGAACCGAGTTCTATGCCGAGGATGGTCTCACCTTCGGCGACGATCTGTTTTATCCTCTGTCTGTCCAAATGCGGCCTCCCGTTCTGTCAAACCTATGTAAAAACCTACCATATCTGACTCTCTATCCTCTATTTCTGCCCGTAATACGCGCTCTCCCCGTGCTTTCTCAAGTAATGCCTGTCCAGGAGTTCTCGCTGTATCGATGGCAGCGCGGCGTTGAGCGTTTGGGCGTGCCATGCGGTCATCGCGACCTCCTCCAGCACCGCGGCGTTTTCGACCGCGCGGCGGGCGTCCACCCCCCAGCAGAAGGGGCCATGGCTGTGAACCAGCACGGCAGGAACGCTCATCGGGTCGATATTTCTGAAGGTCTCGGCGATAATCCTGCCCGTCTCACGTTCGTAGTCGCCTTCTATCTCCGAAGGCGTCATGCGCCTCGTGCACGGAATTTCGCCGTAATAGTAATCCGCGTGCGTGGTCCCCAAAGCGGGGATTCCGGCGCCAGCCTGGGCAAAGACCGTCGCCCACCTGCTATGGGTGTGGACTACCGCGCCTATCTTAGGAAACGCCTTGAAGAGTTCGATATGAGTCTTCGTGTCCGACGACGGCTTCAGTCCCTCCAAGTGTTTACCAGACAGATCCACGACCGCCATGTCGTCGAGCTTCAGGCTTTCGTACTCCACACCCGACGGCTTGATCACGATAAAACCGCCCTCGTGGTCGATGACGGATACGTTCCCCCACGTTAACGCGACAAGCCCATGCTTAGGCAGCGAAATGTTCGCCTCCAAGGCTTCTCTCTTCAATCTTTCGACAGTTGGATTTTCAGGCATTAGAGATTCCTCCACGCTCAGGTCTCCATCCGCCGCTAGACGAACGGATTCTCGTTCGGGTAAAGCGTCCCCGCCGGCAAGCTGTGAGCCACGTCGGATACGCCAATAAGTTTCATCGCGGAATAGAGCGTCTTGCCCGCGTTCCCAAAGGCAACGCCAACGTGGTGAGGGTATTGCTTTTCTATGAGAACGTATCGGTAGAAACGCCCCATTTCAGGTACCGCGAAGACGCCTATTCCTCCGAAGGACTTAGGCGGGATGTCTAAGATCTCACCCTCCGCGATATAACTCTTGAGTTCCGCTCCTGCCGTCGATTGCAGACGGAAGAGGGTGATACTCCCGCTCTTTATCGTGCCTTCGAGAGTTCCTCTGGTGATGTCAGGCTCGCCATCGGGCTCCAGCGCGCGCTTCATGATCAGCTGGTATCTCATTTCGGGCTCCGTGACGTGGCAGGCCGGCGTGTTGCCGCAGTGGAAGCCCATAAAGAGGTCAGTGATATCGTACCGGCCGGCGGCCTCCTTGTGAGCCCTGAAGAGGTCCTCTGGAACCGTATTGTTGATGTCGAGGAGCGTTGGAGGGATACCAGTGGCCGCGGCGATGATGTACTCCGTCAGCGCGCCGTATATATCCGTTTCGCACGAAACGGGGATGCCGCGCGACGCGAGGCGCGAATTCACGTAACAGGGAACGAAGCCGAATTGGGTCTGGAAGGCCGGCCAGCATTTGTTCGCGAACGCGTAGTGAGCGCTGACGCCCTTGTTATCCTCAGCCCAGTCGAGAAGCGTTATCTCGTATTGAGCCAGGCGTTCGAGTATGCCCGGTTGTTTATTGCCCTTCCCCAGTTCTTTCGCCATCTCCTCCGCAACGTCCCCGATGCGCTTATCTCCCTTGTGCGCGTTGAAAGAGGCGTAGAGGTCAAGCTCGGAGTTCTCCTGTATCTCGACCCCAAGGTCGTACAGGGGCTTGATCGGCGCGTTGCAGGCGAGAAAATCGTAGGGACGGGGACCGAAGGTGAATATTTTGAGGTTCCGGATGCCGATCGCGACGCGGGCGACCGGCTCGAAATCGGCTATCATACCGGCCACTCCGGAAGGGATGGCGACCGGATAATGGGGGATGTACGCTCTTATTCCGCGCAGCCCCAAGTTGTACGACGCGTTTAACATGCCGCAGTACGCGTCTCCGCGCCCGTCGAACAGGTCCTCGCCGCTCTCTTCCGCCGCCGCGGCGAACATCACCGGCCCTCTGAAGCGGGATGCGAGCAGCGTCTCCGGTCCCTCTGGCCCAAAATTACCGAGATAGATCACGAGCGCGTTTACCCCGGCCGCTTCGAGTTCTTCCAGCGCGCTGGACAGATGCCGCTCACTCTCTATTATCGTCTTCGCGGCGAAGAGATCAATTCCGTCTTTCAGTCTCCCAAATTCCGCACTCACGGCATTGAGCCGCCTGCGGGAGAGCTCCATCGGGAAACAGTCGCGCGAAACAGCCACAATGCCTATCTTTATCACCGGTATATTGTTCATTGCGCTTCCCCCTCTGTGCTTTATTTTCGTCTTTCGCTTTTGCTTCAGTTCTTTCGCTTTAATTCTCTCTTGCTCCTCTTGACCAGCACAACCGTTACCCTCTGCAGCGCGATGAAGAAGAGGAGCAGAACGCCGACGGCGATTTTGGTCCACCAGGACGAGAGCGAACCGTTGAACGATATGAACTTGAGAATTACGCTGTATATCATGATACCGAAGAGCGAGCCTATCGGATAGCCGACCCCGCCCGTTAAAAGCGTGCCGCCTATGACAACGGACGAGATGACGTCGAGTTCCATGCCGTACAGGTGCCGTCCGTACCCCGAGAACGTGTAAAACGCGAAGAGCACGCCCGCGAGCGCCGAGCAAAATCCATTGAACGTGTATATCCCTATCTGGATACGCCTCGTCGGCAGCCCCATGAGAACAGCGGAAGCGCGGTTGCCGCCAAACGCGTAGACACCCCGCCCGAATTTCGTGCACCGCATGATGACCACGCCGGCGGCCAGGACGAGAGCGAAGATAAAGACGCTCAAATTGACGTAAGCCGCGGCGCGCGACGCCGCCGGAAGCCTGATCCTCCATTTGCCGAGGGCTCGAAGCAGTGGATCGTTTATGGTGATCGATTGGATGCTGATTATGAAGCACAATCCCCGCGCGAAGAACATCCCAATCAGCGTCGAGATGAACGGGGGAACCTCGAAGACGTCGATCAGCATCCCCATGAAAGCTCCCAGCGCCATGCCGGTCAAGAGCACCACGATCAACATCAGAACCGAATTCCAACGCAGCACTTCCGTGCCGTAGGCGAGCATCATCGTCGAAAGGGCCGCCACAGAGCCGACTGACAGATCGATGCCTCCCGAGATGATCACGATCGTCATGCCAACCGCCGAGACGCCAAGATAAGCGTTGTCGGTGAACAGCGTGGCGAACGTCCTCATGGAGAGGAAACCTCTCTCCCCGTACAGGATGCCCCCTATGGCATAGGCCGCTAAGAAGAGCGCGATCGCGGAGAGAGCCGGGATGTATTTGAGATCAATGCCGAGCTTTCTCTTCTCCCCGCCTGTTTTTCTCAGTTTTACCCTTTCCATGGCATTATCGTCCGCCTTCCCTGTCGGAAGCCAATTCGAGTTCTGGTCCTCCGGCTTTGCGGAATTTCCGTTTCTTGAAGAACGGCGACTGTATCAACACGACGATGACGACAACGAGCGCCTTTACCACGAGCGCGCTCTCCGGCGCGACATCGAAGGCATATATAGATTTCGTGAGAGCCATGATGATGAGCGACCCGATCACGCTGCCAGCGAGGTAAAATCTCCCTCCCATCATCGAGGTTCCTCCGAGGACCGTCGCTAAGATCGCGTCGAGCTCGTAATTCAACCCCGCGTTGTTCGCGTCGGCGCACATGATCCCTGACGAGTATATCAGCCCGGCCACGCCAGCGCAAAATCCCGATATGGCATAGACGGCCATGATGATCAGGCTCGAATTGATCCCCGAATAGCGCGCCGCCGACGCGTTGATACCCACAGCCTCCACGAAGAGCCCGAAAGCAGTGCGCCGCGTGAAATACCACGCGACGAGACAGACGCCCGCGGCAATGAAGATGGGAACGGGGAAGAGCAGAAACCATCCCTGACCGATTACCGAGAAGGGGGCATAGCCGGTCGTGAGGTTGCGGGCTCCTGTGATGAGCTGCGCGATACCCCGTCCTGCCGTCATGAATATCAGCGTGGCCACGATAGGCTGTATGCCCAGCTTCGCGACCAAAAATCCGTTCCACAGCCCGCAGAGCGTGGTTACGGCAAGAGTGATCGCTATAACGAGTACGAACGGCATCGCCGTGTCGGAGTTCAAAACGGCTGATCCTCCCCTAATCAGCGAGATAGCCGTGGCTCCGGCGAGCGCGAGCAGCGCCCCGCACGATAGATCCGTGCCTCCGGTGGCGATGACCAGCGTCATCCCTATGGAGAGTATCATCACCGGCACCGCTCGGTTTAAAATATCGATCAATTGACCGAACAGGTGCCCGTTGACTATTGTGATGGACAGAAAGCCCGGATTGAGAAAGACATTGAAGAGAAGGATGACGAAAAGAGCCGCCAGCGAAGAAAATAACTTCGACGAGACGATTTTATCAAAGACGCCAGCCGTGCCTGGATTTCCCCTCATTTTGCGCCCCCTCCCGCTATGGCCCTCAAGATATTGTCCTGATTAAGGCCGTCTCCTTCAATCTCACCGATCTTCGCGCGGTCCCTCATGACGATCACCCTGTCCGATATTCGGACGATTTCATCCAGCTCGGAGGAGATGAACGCTATCGCCATCCCATCCTGGCACAGGCCGAGCGTGAGTTTCATGATCTCGGCCTTAGCGCCGATGTCTATGCCGCGAGTAGGCTCGTCGAGGAGCATCACCTCAGGTTCCGTGGCGAGCCAGCGCGCCAGGATCACCTTTGGCTGGTTGCCGCCCGAAAGGTCGTTCACCTTTTTGTCCGCGTCGGGCGTCGCGATGCCGAGCAGTTCGATATACCTGCTTGCGAGTTCGTACTGCTTCCTCAATGGGATGAATCTGAAAACGCCGCGCCGCGCCTGCAGCGCGAGGATAATATTCTCTCGGACGGACAGCTCCCCAACGATGCCGTCGCGTTTGCGGTCTTCTGGGCAGAAGGCTATCCGGCCGCGTATGGCTTCCCTAGGGGAGGCGAGTTTTACCGCCGTCCCCTTCAATCTGACGACTCCGCCGCTGTTGCGGTCGATGCCGAACATCAGGTTCGCGGTCTCTGTCCTCCCCGATCCGAGAAGCCCCGCGAAGCCCAGCACCTCCCCGCGCTTCAGCTCCAGAGAGACGTTCTCCACTGACTGATACGCCGAAACCTCTTCAAGGGCCAGAATGACATCGCCGGGCGAGGCTGAGCGGACCCTGGAGACTTTAGCGAGGTCTTCGAAGTTCTTGCCGACCATCTTCGTCACAAGATCAATCTTTGGCAAGTCCTCTGTTTTGTATGTGCCAACGAGCTCCCCGTTCCGCAGCACCGTTATCCTGTCTGAAATCTCATAAACCTGGTCGAGGAAGTGCGTTATGAAGATTATCCCGATGCCCTCGCCGCGCAGTCTCCGGATAATCTCGAACAGCTTTTCCACCTCCTGCTTGTCCAGCGACGATGTGGGTTCGTCCAGTATCAGCACGCGTGATGAGATGTCGAGAGCCCTGGCTATCGCTATCATCTGCTGTATGGCGATCGAGTAGGAGTCGAGAGACCGCCGGACGTCGATATCGAGATCGAACCGAGCCAGCACGGCCGCCGCGCGCTCTTCGAGCGTCTTCCAGTCGATAAAAAATCCCTTCATCGGCTGCCTGCCCGCGAAGATGTTCTCCGCCACTGAAAGGTTTGGGCAGAGATTCACCTCCTGATAGACGCTGCTGATTCCCATGGAGATAGCGCGCAACGGAGACTCCGGCCGGATCTCCCTTCCCTGGAATACGATTCTGCCTCCGTCGAAGCCATAAACTCCGGTGAGACACTTTATGAGTGTGGATTTTCCCGCGCCATTCTCCCCCATAAGCGAATGGACTTCGCCCTCCGAAAGGGCAAAATTCACTCTTTTGAGGGCGCGCACGCCTGGAAATGTTTTTTCTATGTCAAAAACCTCGAGAAGAACGTTGGAGGTTTTGGGAAGAACGTCGTCTTTGGGAACGTTGTGATAAGGTACTTCCATGGCGATTCCTCCATAATGAGAGCGCGAACGGATGATAAAAGCGCGCGGCAGGGATGTCCCGCCTGCCGCCAGTGTAGCATAAAAACGGCGGGAGGAGGGAGATCTTCCCGCCCCTCGCCGTCAGCAATCCGATCAGTACTGTCTCTTCGGAAGTTCTTCTTTCGCGTTGGTTTCGTCGTAGACGTACTCCACGGAATAGGTAATCTTCGGAAGCGTCTCTCCAGCGACGAGCTTCTTGACCGCGTCAACAAACTGCGGGCCAAGCAGAGGCGAACACTCGACCGTACAGTTCATCTCTCCCGCCGCGATCGCCTCGAAAGCTCCTTTAACCGCGTCCACCCCAACGATGATAATATCCTTGCCGGGTTTAAGCCCCGCTTCTTTGATAGCCTGGATCGCGCCCAGTGCCATGTCATCGTTGTGGGCGTAAAGGACGTCGATCTTTTCGCCCTTCTTCAGGAAGGACTCCATGACCGTCCTGCCGAGGTCGCGCGTAAAATCTCCGGTCTGAGACTGGGTGATCTTTAGGTTGGAATGCTTTGCGATAATATTCTCGAAACCCTTCTTCCTGTCAAGGGCGGGACCGCTGCCCACCGTGCCCTGAAGCTCGACAATATTGATCTCATCCTTGCCGCGTCCCTGTCTTTCGAGATATCCCGCCAACCAGTTGCCGGCCTTCTCTCCCTCATCGATGAAGTTGGAGCCCATCCACGTCGCGTAGTAATCGGTACCCTCAATGTCGGTCGTCCTGTCGGAAAGGATGAGAGGGATACCGGCATCGTTGATCTCCTCGATAACCTCGTCCCAGCCGCTCTCGACCACCGGCGAGAAACCGATGACATCGACGCCCTGCGTTATGAAGTCGCGGAGCGCCTTGATCTGATTTTCCTGCTTCTGCTGGCCATCCACGAAGCGAAGCTCAATTCCGGCGGCCGCGCAGGCGTCCTGAATCGATTTCGTGTTAGCCACTCGCCAGTCGGATTCGGCCCCGATCTGGGCGAACCCAACGACGATCTTCTTTTCCGCCGCGAACGCCGCGCCTAAGGAGACAAAAACCATTACTAAGACAAGGGCTGACAGTAACGCACACTTCTGTTTCATCACTATACCCCTCCTGTTTTTTGGGGATAATACCCCTTTTTTATAGGAAACGTCAGAAGCATAACGCCGAAAGAGCTCCCATTCCATACAAATTTTTCCGTTTTTCGGTTAAAATATTTACGATTGGGATCGAGGGTCCCGGTCTTGTTATCTCTTGTTTCCGTACTCCAATAGTGGCCTTGACAATTGGGCCGCCTCAATCCCTTCAAAATAGGGCACAACCCTGCTCTTTAAATTCTTTGATCTTTTCGAACAGGTCTTCAGCATAGATTTTCATGGAATTAATAGATCCCTAACTTGAGAGCTGGAGAGTTCAAAGTTCTCACATTAAGAAATTGAAAAGCCTTCTATCGGCGTTATCACAGGATTCAGCGCCATTATCAAGTATTCAATCCGAACTCTGGGTCTGTTCCCC
>JAIRWR010000111.1 GCA_031268885.1 Synergistaceae bacterium | reverse complement strand
TTTTGGCTGTTATTGCTCCTTAAATTGACAGCAGTGATCTCCCTTCTATCGAAAATTTCATCGCCACGCTGTTGTTCCGCTATAAAGAGCTCGACAGACGATTCGGAGCCGTAAACGCTAAAAAAGTCAGCAGACGACAGCGCGTGGAGGCCACAGTGTTGAACAGTATTTTGCGGACGTCACGCTCAGTTCTCCCCAGCGCCGGATGCGCCATCCTGACCGCCTGAGCTGTTCTCGCCGCCGGCCTTTCCCACATCTCCGCCTCCGCCCGGCGAGCCCATCCCGCCTCCTCCTCCGCCTTGAGAGGATGCCGCTCTGCCACTCTCGCCGGAGCCGTCATGTTTCCTGCGCTCCTTTTCATTCCTGGCGAGAATGGCAAGTTCTCTCTCTCTCTCTCGTTCCATGGCAGTAGTTATCTCCATCTTGAGAGAGCTGAGAGGCGCGTTCTCCAGAGCTTTAGCGCGGATGGCGCCGCAGACTGAGTCGCCGCCGTCGTCCAAGCGCATGACCCTGACCGCCTCCGAGACCTCGTGAAGGAGGGATGTCGCCGCCTCGAACGCGTAACCGCTAGTCGCGAGAACAGAGTATGTCTTGGACGCGATATCCGGCGACACTCCTGCCCTCACTGAGTGCATCATGACAGTGGCCGTCTCATCCAGCCTGCTGCCTCCATAAAGCATACTCGTAATTCCCAGCGCGGCGCCGAGCGCCCTGCCGGTATTTTCCGACTGGCGCAGGAGCTCCTCCTCCTCCTCCAGGGAGGAGATTGGGGCATTTTTGATCATTACAGACCCTATGAATAGATACTGCCTGGCAATCCTCTCCGTCTCCAAACCACTCAATCCGACGCTCGAAAGAGCTTCTTTCATTCCAGCCTCGATTATCTCCTCGACATCGGAGACGGAGGCCGCGCTCGGATGCGCCAGAGTGGACAAGAGAGCTATCAGAGTGAGGAGGACGAGAATCGTGAGGTCTTTTCCCTTGATCATCGCATTAAAGCCTTCCTCTCGTTTTTGGATCCCAATGATTCCCAGTGGTTAGCCACAGTGGATGGCAGACTGCCCGTTCTTATGTCAATGTATGCCATGTGTATCGTGAGCAGTTCGAGGTTCGTTCGAAGCTCTCCCATCGATTCGACCAGCTCGCGCACCTTCAGCCAATCTACGCTGTCCTTGCGCAGTTCATCAGCTATCGCGGCCCTGTATCGGCTTATCCCGTCAGTGAAGGGCTGCTCCGACTCAATGCTCGTCACTGAGACTGACCCCGGCGTGCGGTCGGCCATCCAGAGCGATGGAGTGGCAACTATAATCGACGGCATGATTCGCGCAAACTTCACCTCCATATGATTAGAACCTGAGAGAAAACCTAGGGCAAAAAAAAGTATACAGACAGACACACCAACGATAGTAGGAACATACCTTCTCACGCCGAGGCGGCTCAATATTCCGGCGGCGCGCTCTCTCCACTTCGGCGCTATCTGGGGGGGCGGCGGGCACGACATGGAGATCACGTACGACGCCATCCTGGTCCTGATCTCCCTGTAATCATCCATCATATCCCTGCACTGGGCACATATCTTGAGATGTTCGCCCAGCTCCGTCACCTCGTTCGGCGTACATTCCCCGTCACACGCCTTGCTCATGAGGAATTCGTAATCACCGCAGGCGGAGTTCTCTCTTCCAGCTACATTCACGGAAATCTTACAATCAGAACTCAAAACGCATCACTCGTCCTCTTTATCTTCGATTTAATCGCCCGTCTTCCTCTCAGGACAAGCTGAGCGAAGGCATCCTCCGTTATATCCATCATTCTGGCCGCATCCGCGTACGATACGCCGCTGGCGACGAGAAGCAGCGACTCCCTTTGCCTTTCAGGCAACGACGAGAGAAGGCGCTCCGCGTCGATTCTCTCAATTACCCCATCCTCTGGAGAGTGCGTGAGGCTCTCCGGCATCAGCCCTCCTTCGTCCTCCTGCGCCTCGGTGATGGACTCGACACTTTGAAAGTTCAAAAACCCGCTCCGGCTTCTGAATCGATGACGCACGAGATTTCCAGCTATCCTGAGGACGAAGGCGCCGAACTTCCCCTGCGCTCTGTAGGAGGGCGCGGACTTATAGACTTGTATAAACGTCTCCTGTACGACGTCCTGCGCTTCGTGAAGGTCCCTCAGCGACCTCAGGGCATAAGCCATTATCCTCCTGCGCCACAACTCATACAGCTGGACGAACGAGTCCTCGTCTCCCTCCGCGATTCTCATCATTAAAACATCTTCCTGCATCCCACAGTCCTTTCGTCGACCGAATTGAGACACTCACTAAACATAATGCTTCCACCGGCACTAAACTTACGCGTGTCTCAGGCAGATCTCGGAAGTTTCGCTTTTTTAGAATTCTTGATGTATAATTTTTGAGTCGATTTCAGGGTGACCGATTCGACGTCTGGGGCCTGAGGAATAAAGGTGTAGACTGGGTTGGCTCCCACGTTCGAAGAGATGAACGACAGATCATTGTTTTTTTTGGGGGGAACCTTCGAGTGAAAAGATGTTTTTTGCTTGCCGCGGTATTCGCAATGACGATAATATACTGTACGGCGGCCTCTGCCTGGGAGGACAGAGGCGCTGTAATCGGAACGGATGTCGAGTACTCCGAGATGAAAATATCGAAAAACGGATTGGACATCAGGCTGAGGAATACATCCGCGGTAGACGTAAAGATATCTCTTCGCGCTCTATTCCGGGATAAGACCGGCAACTCCATAGGATATTCCATAATTGGGCTGAGGGAGATACCCGCGGGGACCACAGTAGACATTTTGGGCAACCACCTGACTGGAAATTGGAGGCAGTGCAGAGATGCTCCTCGCATGATATGGGAGAAGATGACATACGAGCTGCTTTATTATTCCGATCCCGAACAGGAGACGCGTCACAGTTCAAGCCGCTAATCTCATATCAGGTATGACTGGCGTTCCTTAGTGTCTGGATTTTAGAAAAACGGATAGGAGATGTATGGGCGTATGAGTTTCACACATGAGAGAAACAGTGGCAGTAACAAGTATCCGGATATAGACGGGATAGCGGTCTCTTTTATCGAGGCATCCGCGGACGGCAGCGAGCCGAATATACCCCACAGCATGATCGATATGCCGTCTCTCGCGGAACTCAAAAGGATGATGAGACTTCTCCGAGCCGCGATATTCCCAGGTTTCTTCGGTCCAACCAGGGCAAACGGCGAGTCGCGCAAGCGTCAGCTCGCGTCGAGTTTCGACGAGATATTCCGCATCCTGACTGAGCAGATTCGCCTCGGCATCTGCTTCTCTGACGAGAGTGCGGGCGACTCGTGCGAGCGCTGTGAGGAGAGCGCTCTCGACATGGCGTGCGACTTCATGAAACGGCTTCCTGCCGTACGCGGACTGCTCGACGGCGACGTCCTCGCCGCGTACGAGGGCGACCCGGCGGCAAAGAGCAAGGCGGAGACGATATTCTGCTATCCTTCCGTGCATATAATGACCAACCATCGTGTCGCCCATGAGCTGCACCGGCTCTCCGTCCCGGTGATTCCTCGAATAATAAGCGAGATGGGGCACTCGAACACCGGCATAGACATCCATCCCGCGGCATCTATCGGAGAAGAATTCTTCATAGATCACGGTACTGGAGTCGTCATAGGCGAAACAGCCGTCATAGGCAACCGTTGCAGACTGTATCAGGGCGTTACGCTCGGAGCGCTGTCATTCCCCAAAGATCCTGATGGAGTACTGATTAAAGGGATGCCAAGGCATCCCATCCTGGAGGACAATGTCACAGTATACTCCGGCACTACGATACTCGGCCGTGTAACCATAGGGGCTGGCTCTGTTATAGGAGGCAACGTATGGATCACCGAGGATGTCCCCCCAGGATCCAAGATAGTTCAGCAAAGATCGACCGCGCCGTCCGGCGAGGACAATCTGTTGGGGAAAAAACGCTGAGCGCCCGGTCTCTGTCTCAGTTACGCCTTTGCCGTCGCCATCAGCAGCTTTATTCTGTTGAGTTGATTTACGTTGCTTACGCTTGAGTCGTAATCGAGGGCCAGTATGTTGACCCCTTGATAGCCGCGTTTCAGCTCCTTCATCACGCCTTTGCCAGTTACATGGTTTGGCAGGCACGCAAAGGGCTGTACACAGATCACGTTTCGGACGCCGTTTTCAATCAGCGCCATCATCTCGCTGGCGAGCAGCCAACCCTCACCGGCCTGATTCGCGCAGGATACCATGGACTCCGCGCGTACAGCCATATCATAAATATCGTGAATCTCTCCGAATCGCGTCCCGCAAAGCGCGTCCCGCACAGGACGCCTCATGTAATTGATTGCCCTGATGCCAGCCCAGCCGAGGATACATGGCAGCAATCCGCCCGAGAGGTGACGGTTGCAGTAAATGGGATCGTGAAGGCAGTAGAGTACAAAGTTAGCCATATCCGGAACAACCGCTTCGCCGCCCTCCGCCTCTATCACATCGACCAGCCGTTCATTCGCGTTTGCGTGATACTTTACCAGAATCTCTCCTACAATACCCACCCTTGGCTTCAGCAGCGGCGCGATTTTCAGCCCCGAGAAGTCGCGGATCATATCGGCGATATCCCTCTTGAACGCCTTCCAGCTTCCCCTCGTCACGTTTTCATGGCACCTTCGCGCCCAATCCGCGTACAGGGCATCCGCGCTCCCCGGCGTGACCTCGTATGGTCTCGTTCGGTACAACAGCCTCATCAGCGTGTCGCCGTAGAGCATTCCGATCATGCTCCTCCACGCGACCGGCGCTGATATAGCAAACCGTTCCGCGCCGATATTGTCCTGGGCGTTTGCCGCAAGCACACGCACGCCTTCAAAACCTGCCGCGTCCAGCGCTCTTCTGAGCAGTGGCACATAGTTGCTCGCCCTGCACGCTCCGCCCGTTTGAGCGTAAAGGCAGTCCGTCGTATCCAGGTCGTACTCTCCGCTCTGGAGCGCCTGAATGAACTGTCCGATCACAACCATCGCGGGATAGCACGCGTCGTTATTTACGTATTTCAAGCCCAATTCGACGGCGCTCCTGCCACCCTCGGGCAGTACCCTGAAGTCGATGCCCGCGTACCGCATGGCGGTTTCGAGAAACTGGAAGTGATGAGGCGAGAGAGGCGGACAGAGCACTGTTCGGTCTTTTGTTTGAACTCGGGAAACGGTCTTTTGCGAACGCGCTTCATCCGCGCGCTGGCCGTCAATTGCCGCGCGCGCGGGATGGGAAGCCGCGTCGCTTCTCTTTCTCTCGTTTTTCATCTTCACTGACGCGAGCAGCGACCTGATCCTTATGCGCACGGCGCCGTTATTCTTCCCCTCGTCGATCTTTATCAGGGTGTGGAGTTTGCCATGGCGCTCCAGAATAGCCGCTGTCTGGTCCGCGCTTATCGCGTCGAGCCCGCAGCCGAACGAGTTGAGCTGAACCATCTGAATATCCTTGAACTCCGGGTGGACCGCGACCACAGCGGCCGCCCTGTACAGGCGCGAGTGATAAGCCCACTGATCGACGACATAGAGCCCGTCGACTCCGCCGATTTCGCCGGCCCTGTGACAGACCGAGTCCTCCGTCAGCACTGTCACTTCATAGCCGGATATCAGTT
>JAIRWR010000016.1 GCA_031268885.1 Synergistaceae bacterium | reverse complement strand
TATAGCCATCGGCCTGTAAGTATCGTATAATTGTTACAAGCCTTCTACCGATGGCCACCTCCTTTCGTAGTGGTGTACTAAAGGATTATATACATCGATAGAAGGCTTTTCAACTTCTTAATGTGAGAACTTTGAACTCTCCAGCATGACATCCGTCGTGAAGAATTTCTTCAATAAATACTACAATTACGATATCGCGCCGGAGGAAATAGACAAAGTCCTGGCTGGGGACGCCAATACCGGAATGACTCGTTAACGCGAATTTCAGCATACATTCACTGATCGGCAAAAGGCATGACACAGGCGTCTTTCGCCGATATAGTACATGCGCGAAGAACAGAAAAAAGCGGACGGTAAAACACTCCGTCCGCTGAATTTAACATCCAAACGCCTCCCTCTCATAGCAACGAATGCCGCGCCAGAGAAACATCTCCTCTCGCGGCGGTACGCGCGGCGCTAACATTGGCAACTCGCGAAAAGAAGGGTATAATATCTAACGTTACAACAGTGGCGTCAGAACAACGTCTGAATAAACTATATATGTGAAATGGTAAGATCGCTTGCCATCAGCGGATGTTTTTTCAGCGACGGATAGCATAGCACGCAATACAAAACCTAAGTGGAGGGATGTAATATGAACGCAGCTACAAAGCGCTTCTTCTCTCGTTTTGCCATACTGACGGCGGCCGTTTTCTTTCTTGTTTCATTCTGCGGCGCCGCGTTGGCGGCCGAGCCTGATTTTCACATCGGAATCGCCACTCTCACAGTATCTCAGGCGGAGGACACCTACCGCGCGGCGGAAAACATGATCAAGCTCTACGGTGACGTCGCGAATGGAGGCATGATTCGTCACGTCACAATGCCCGACAACTTCATGGCCGAGATGGAGACGACAATCACGCAGATCGTGGGACTGGCCGACGATCCCAAGGTGAAGGTCGTAGTCGTCGATGACGCCATTCCTGGTACAGCCGAGGCGTTCCGCCGCATCAAGGAGCGCAGGGAGGACATCCTCTGCTTCGCCGGCCAGCCGCAGGAAGACCCCGGCGTCATCTCCCCTGTCTCAGACCTCGTCATCAACATAGACGACATTACTCGCGGCTATCTTATCATACACTCCGCGAAGGAGTTAGGCGCGAAGACGTTTGTGCATGTCTCGTTCCCCCGCCATATGGGCTATGAACTGCTCGCCCGCAGGCGCGCCGTTATGGAGCAGGCCTGCAAGGATCTCGGCCTCGAATACGCCTCCGAGACAGTTCCGGACCCCGTCAGCGACGTCGGTCTTCCGGGCGCTCAGCAGTATATGCTCGAAAGGGTGCCCTCATGGATCGAAAAGTACGGCAAGGAGACCTCTTTTCACTGTACGAACGATGGACTGACCGAACCCATGCTCAAACAGCTCGCCAGGTACGGCGGCATGTGCGTGGAACCGGATCTTCCGTCTCCGCTCATGGGCTATCCCGGCGCGTTTGGAATAGACCTCAAGAACGAATCGGGAGACTGGCCGGCGATCATGAATAAGGTCGAGAAAGCCGTTGTCGATGCCGGAGCCTCCAGCAGGCTCGGTACCTGGGCGTACTCATACGGTTGGAGCACTACATGCGCGTTAGCGGAGCTCGGCAAGCGCATATTAGAGGGAGAGGCCAAGCTCAGCAGCATGAAGGATCTCTGGGACGCCTATGAAAAATTCACTCCCGGCGCGAAGTGGAATGGCAGCATCTACACTGATATAAACACCGGCGCGAGGATGCGCAACTTCATCATGGTCTATCAGGACACCTACGTATTTGGAAAGGGTTATATGAATACGCCTGTGGTGGAGGTCCCGGACAAGTACTACAAGATCAAATGATCGAGCCGCGAGACGGCTTTGGCGAATTGGGAGGAGCCCTTCCCTTCATCTAGGGACGGGCTCCTTTTCACGAGGAAGTGATTGACCCTGGAAAATGTCGTTAGGACAGACTCTCCGCCTCTTCTAAAAATAGATGGGGTCGGCAAGGAATATTTCGGCAACAAGGTACTTGAAGAGGTAAGTTTCACACTGGAAGCGGGAGAAATCCTCGGGCTTGTCGGCGAAAACGGAGCCGGCAAGTCCACGTTGATGAATATTCTATTCGGAATGCCGGTCATAGCGCGGACCGGCGGGTATACGGGCCGGATAGAGATTAATGGCCGCGAGGCAGCCTTCTCCTCTCCATTTGACGCAATAGATGCCGGAATCGGCATGGTACATCAGGAGTTCTCGCTGCTGCCCGGTTTTACCGTCACGGAGAACATCCTTTTAAATCGTGAATCCACAAAATATAACCCTCTGGTCGAGGTATTCGGTGAACGGATAAGGGCGCTTGACCGCGCCGACATGACGAAAAGGGCCAAATCGGCGATATCGAAACTGGAGTTCCACATTGATTCGAATACCGTTGCCGCCGAGATGCCAGTGGGACACAAACAGTTCACCGAGATAGCCCGCGAAATCAGCCGCGACAACACAAAATTGCTCGTGCTCGACGAGCCCACGGCGGTACTGACGGAATCAGAGGCTGAGATATTGATCAGAGCGCTTAGGAATCTGGCCGTGAAGGGCATAGCCATGGTCTTCATATCGCACAGGTTGGAAGAGGTAGTGGACCTCTGCGACAAGATAGTCGTCCTTCGGGATGGGCGCGTGGTGAGGGAAGCGGAGCCGAAGAATACAGACGTATATCAGATCGCGAGCTGGATGGTCGGAAGAAAGATCGAGGGAGATCACTCGCGCCGCGTTGACCGCGAGGACACAGAGCCCATCTTGGAGGTCAGTCACCTCTGGGTGGATATGCCTGGGGAGACCGTCCGGGACGTCAGTTTCACCGTACAGCGGGGCGAGATCTTCGGAATCGGCGGACTCGCCGGACAGGGGAAACTGGGAATAGCCAACGGAATAATGGGCCTGCATCCAGCTGGCGGCAAGGTCGTCTTCGATGGAAAATCCATTCCGCTGAACGATCCGGCTCACGTTCTCAAAAGAGACATGGCCTTTGTCTCGGAGGACAGGAGAGGCGTCGGCCTCCTCCTCGACGAGTCGATAGACTGGAACATCGCGTTCACCTCCATGCAAGTACAGGGCAGGTTCCTCAAATCATATCTCGGTGGATTGATTCAATGGCGTGACGACGAAGCGATGCGAGATGCCGCGGACAGATATATCGAGCTGTTAGAGATCAGATGTACCAGCCACAGGCAGCGGGCTGTCGAACTCTCCGGCGGCAATCAGCAGAAGGTCTGTCTGGCAAAGGCCTTCGTGATAGGACCGAAGCTGCTGTTCGTATCCGAGCCGACGAGGGGGATCGACATCGGGGCAAAAAAACTCGTCTTAGACACCCTGAAGCGCGTGAATGAAGAACAGGGGATGACCGTAGTCGTTACGTCCTCGGAGCTGGAAGAACTGCGCGCCGTCTGTGACCGGATCACCATAGTCGACAGCGGCAGAGTTAGCGGAATCCGCCCGGCCAACTGTCCGGCAGAGGAGTTCGGCCTCCTGATGATGGGCGCTCAGGACATCGCCGCGGCGGTTGAGAGGTAGAGCATGGACCGGCTGAAGAATTTCATCGAGGACTTTGGATGGCCCCGAATTATCATAGGCATCTTCCTCCTGTGTCTCTTCATAACAGCTCCCTTTGTAGGAGTACGAGTCGGCACGTCGATCTCTGACACGCTGGTCAGAGTTGGGATGAACGGCGTGCTGGTCCTGGCAATGGTGCCGATGGTCCAATCGGGCTGCGGGCTCAATTTTGGGCTTCCTCTCGGGATCATAGCCGGCCTGCTTGGCGCGACGACGTCGGTTCAGTTCGGGATGAAGGGTCTTTTGGGTATTCTGTTTGCGTTCTCCATAGCGATACCGCTGGGACTGGCGTTCGGTTTTCTGTACGCCCAGATTTTGAACAGGGTCAAGGGAGAGGAGATGATGATCGCGACATATGTGGGCTTCTCATCGGTCGCTCTGATGTGCATGGCGTGGCTGCTTCTCCCGTTCAGCAGCCCTGTTATGATCTGGGGATATGGAGGATCCGGACTGCGGACGACGATTAGCACGGATGGCTTCTGGAACCATGTTTTGAGCGATTTTATGAGCGTACAGGCCGGCAGCTTCTACTTTCCCACGGGAATGTTCCTGTTCTTCGTCCTCATGCTGACCGTCGTCTGGGCTTTTTTCAGGACGAAGACCGGCACGGCAATGACGGCTGTCGGCTCGAACCCCGAGTTCGCGAGAGCGTCCGGCATCGACGTAGACCGCATGAGAACGATCTCGGTCATGTTGTCAACAGCGCTCGGGGCGATAGGGATCATCGTCTACCAGCAGAGTTTCGGGTTTATTCAGCTTTATATGGGGCCGCTGTACATGGCATTCCCAGCGGTCGCGGCGATCCTGCTGGGAGGGGCGTCGGTCAACAAGGCTTCCATAACAAACGTGGTCGTCGGGACATTTCTGTTTCAGGGTATTCTGACAATGACTCCCTCCGTTATTAACAACCTGATTAAGACGGATATGTCGGAGGTCATCCGGATAATAGTCAGCAACGGTATGATTTTGTACGCGCTCACCAGAAAGACGCGGGTTAAGAGATGATGAACAGGCTGAAGCAATTTTTGATATCGAACTCCGTTCCAATAGTGTTTGTAGGCCTGTCGGCGCTGGCCATACCGATATCGGGTTACTCTGCCGGATACCTCGTGCAGGAGATGATAACCAGGCTTGCCCGCAACTCGTTCCTCGTTTTATCCCTCTTAATTCCTATTATGGCTGGCATGGGGCTCAACTTCGGCATGGTCCTGGGAGCCATGGCGGGGCAGATCGGACTGATATTCGCCATCAACTGGTCGGTCGTTGGCATTCCAGGGCTTGTGCTGGCCTCTCTGATAAGTATGCCGATAGCCGTCTTCCTCGGCTTTGTATGCGGAAATGTCCTCAACAGGGCAAAAGGACGCGAGATGGTTACGTCATATATCCTCGGATTCTTCACGAACGGCGTATATCAGTTCGTCGTCCTGTACGCCATGGGAAACATCCTGCCGGTCACCAGTCCTCAGCTCATCCTCTCCCGAGGATACGGAATCCGCAACGCCGTCACCCTTACCGGTCTTCGCCTGGCGCTGGACAGAGCCATGAACTTCCAGTTCAAGCTGGGTGACTTCACGGTAAATATGCCCATCGGAACCTTCCTGCTGATCGGCGTCTTCTGTCTCTTTATCCTCTGGTTTCGCGGGACAAAGCTCGGGCAGGACATGAGGGCTATCGGGCAGGACATGGCCGCGGCTGACTCCGCCGGAATAGCGGTCGAACGGACGAGGGTCATCGCCATCATCATATCGACGGTGCTGGCCGCCTTCGGACAGGTTATCTTCCTGCAGAACATCGGCACGATGAATACCTACAACAGCCACGAACAGACGGGCATGTTCTCGATAGCCGCGCTCCTGATAGGAGGGGCGACGATCTCCAAGGCCTCGATCTCCAACGTCTTCATCGGGGTGACGCTCTTCCATCTCATGTTTGTCGTATCCCCGACGGCAGGCAAAGAACTGATCGGGCAGGCTCAGTTAGGAGAATATTTCCGCGTCTTTGTCTCCTACGGCATCATAGCCGCCGCACTGGTACTGCACGCATGGAAACGGCTGCGAGAGCGGCAGGCGTCCAGGCGCGGCTTGAGAGGGGAGACACAAGGATGAGCCAGGCTCCGATGCGCATACGAAGGTTTATCATCAGGACGGTCCTGATACTGTTGCTGATCGTTTTAGGAATGGCGATGTATAATATCGGCAGGGAGTACAGTGTTCTGCTGGACAACGGAACGGTGACGATCGACGGAAGAGAGTATCCGGTGATCGCGTACGGTTCTCTGATTATTGATGGGGATGAGAGGAAAGCCATCGACATCTGGGAGGATGATCGTCTGCTCCAGAAACTCGTCGGGACAAGTCATACGCTGCGAGTGCTGGTTCTCGACGAAGATGACGACTCGGCGCAAAAGACGGCGGAGCGGAAGATCGAGATGGATTTCGACACTCGCGAATGGATGATCTCACTCGCCGCGATAGCCGGAGAATCCGAGCGCATCCTGATCCCCAACCCGATATATATCGGGGAACAGGAGACAGCGCCGCTGGACGACGAGATTCAAGATGACGCGGACGGCATACCTGAATTTTGAGAGGTCGACAGCCTGCAAAAGCGAATTAGAAAGCGAGAGAACTTTACAGCCATTCGCTTCAATCGTACAATATCCACGTTGCGTACGCAGAGTGTAATTCTATGTTACTTCGAATGGAGGAGATAGTATTGGCCGCAAGCAGCAATGAAAAGGATAGACCGGTGGTAGGATTTATCGGAACAGGGGTCATGGGAGGGTCTATGGCTGGACATCTTATCGACGCTGGGTACAGCCTTAACGTCTACAACCGCACCGCTTCAAAGTGCGAACCGCTCGTCAAAAAAGGCGCGAAACTCCACAGCAGCCCCGGAGAGGCGGCGGCAGCGAGCGACATTGTGATAACCATAGTCGGCTTTCCAAAGGATGTAGAGCAGGTCTATCTGGAGCCCGGAGGGATCGTGGAGAGGGCGAAACCCGGATCGCTGCTCATCGACATGACGACGTCCAGCCCTGAGCTTGCCGTTCGCATTTACGACGCCGCTCGCTCCAAGGGGCTCGGTACATGCGACGCGCCTGTAACGGGCGGCGACAGAGGAGCGCGTGAAGCGACGCTTTCGATACTTGTCGGGGGGACGGACGAGGATTTCAACCGCGCCCTGCCTCTGTTCGAAACCATGGGAAAGAATATCGTGCACTTTGGCCCAGCCGGATTTGGCCAGAGGGCAAAGCTCGCGAATCAGATCATCATAGCTGGAACCATGCTCGGGATGTGCGAGGGACTGGCTTACGCCAAGAAATCAGGCATAGACACCCAGAGACTGTATGACTGCATTGTCAGCGGCTCGGCCGGGAGCTGGAGCTTCACGAACTACACGCCGCGCATTCTGAAAGAGGATTTCAATCCAGGGTTTTTCGTCAAACACTTCGTAAAGGACATGAGACTAGCGTCGCAATCGTCCCAGGAGGCCGGACTCTCGCTGAAAGGGCTTGAGACCGCGCTCGAGCAGTACATCGAGCTTGAAAATGAGGGTTACGCCGAGAATGGAACACAGTCGCTGTACAAGCTTTATTGCAAGGATTGACGCTTAAAAATATAATCCACTGTTTATATAATTGGCATCTCCCAAGTCAGAACGCTCGGGGCGGTTACGGCAGCCGCCCCAGGCTTTTGGCGCTATACCATCCAGCCGCTGCGTCTCTCCATGAACACAACGTTTCTCCACGCGCCATCCTGGTCCTGGGCGATGAGTTCGCGGATTCCAACAACTCGGAATCCGCATGAGAGATGCAACCCGACGCATGCATCATTCCCCTCAAGTATTCCACACTGAAGAGTCCAGATGTCGCTCAGTTCCGACTGCTTCGTGAGGGACTCGAGAAGCGTACGGCCAACCCCGCGTCCACGATATTTAGCGAACACATACACATTTGTCTCCGCGACGCCCCTATAAGCCCAGTTAAGGCTCGCAGGCGAGAGCGCCGCCCATCCTGTGACCACTCCCGCGATTGCGGAGACCAGCCTGCACTTCTTCAAGTATGTCGCATCCCATCTTCCATAGGGGGGAACCGACCTCTCGAAGGTCGCCATTCCAGTCTCGATCCCCTCCCGATAGATCTTTGAGACAATCTTCCAGTCATCTTCCCTCATAAACCTGACGACGATCCGCGACTCGGAGTCAGGAAGGCTCACGGCTACTCCTCCTCGGGAACCGCCTTCACCGACATAAGACCCTCTATCTCATCCACGGGCAGAGCTATCACGACACCCTGCGCTTCCGTATTCATCCCGCACGACTGGGTAATAGCGCGCATTACCTCGTTCTTCTTGTCGTGACCGACGAGGATCGCTACGATATCCTTTTCGAGCTGCACCGAGATGCCGAAGAGCTTCGCGTCCTCCTCTACTCCGACCTTTCGCCCGTGCAGAACCGTTCCACCCCTGGCCCCGGCCGTCTTTGCGGATTCCATCAGATTTTTTACATATCCCTGATTCACCACCGACAGGATCATATCGTATTTTGGCGCGCATCTGACTGTCTCCAATTTATCCTCGTCCTCCCTCTGTTCAGCATCCTTCGTTATGAGCTGAAGCGTGGCGTTGTTTATCCCCGAAACCGACATTGTGAACGCGATACCCTTGCCCGGTTTTTGCAGTTGTAATCTGCTAGAGATCACACTCATCAGCTCCGATGTCCTGAAGTCTGCTTCAAGACAACAGACCAGCGATTTATCGATGGAGTCGAGTCCAAGAAGCGCCATCATCTCGGAACCTGCAGTCCCCTCTCCCAATGTTATGAAGTGAAAGCGAACGCGCCGCTCCTTTAGGATGTCAGTTACTTTTTTCGTTCGCGCCCTATCCACTATGACGCAAAACAGTTTCAGAGTGATTGGCTTCGTGCTCTCATTCATTTGAGGACTCCTCCTCGTAGTCGATAATGTCGTCGGCTCCCGCGAGCCCCGCGACTTCTATCTCCTCGACGGTCTTCGTCTGGTGGGCGTAGATCATCCCCAGGAGCTGTATAGTTATAAGCGGCGTCATAGCGACCATCGCGACGATACCGAACGCGTCCGTCAGAACGTTCCCCCCTACGCTCTCGCAAGCGCCCATGGCAAACGGAAGTAGGAACGTCGATGTCATAGGGCCGCTGGCCACTCCGCCAGAATCGAACGCGATTCCAGTGAATATGCGCGGGGTAAAAAAGGTCAGTGCGAGAGCTATGATGTAGCCGGGTATCAGCAGCCAGAATATGGATATGCCAGTCAGTATCCTCAGCATCGCCAGGGCGAGCGACACCGCGATCCCCAGCGAGAGGGAGAGCTTCATTGCCCTCTGCGATACGGTACCGCCGGATATCTGCTCGACCTGTTTGTTCAAGATATGCACCGCCGGTTCCGCCACCACTATAAAGTACCCCATAACCATCCCCAGCGGGATCAACGCCCACTTGTACTCGCTGGCGGCTATGCCGGAGCCGATGAGATGCCCTACAGGTATGAATCCCACGTTGACGCCGGTTAGGAAGAGCACCAGCCCGATCAGGGTATACAGAAGCCCGATCCCGACCGTCAGGAGCTGCTTTTTCTGGAATTTTCGAGTCGCGATCTGGAAGATCACAAAGAACACGCAGATCGGTATGAGCGCCATGAGGACCTCTTTGAGGTAGTGAGGCAGCTCCCTGGCATACTGTTCGGCAACATCCTCCGTTGTGATCACGTTTACGAGTTCAACTGGAGTGTACGTCGAGTCGGTAGGATTGTAACCTATCCCGAGGATGAGCACGGCGAGAATTGGACCTATGCTGCAGATGGCGACGAGGCCGAAGCTGTTCTCCTGCGAGCCGAACCCGCCGCGCGCGGCCGAGAGACCGATACCTAGAGCTATAATGAACGGCACCGTTATGGGACCGGTGGTAACGCCGCCGGAGTCAAACGCGACCGCGACAAAGTCTCTGGGCGCAAACGCCGATACAGTGAAGAGAATCAGGTAGAAGACGATCAGAATATGGTTCAACCCTATCTTGAAGATCGTCCGCAGCATCGCCACGACAAGAAACAACCCGACGCCCAGCGCGACCGTCCCAATCAGCACAATATCAGGTATGGCCGGAACCTGCCTGGCCAAAACCTGGAGGTCCGGTTCCGCTGCCGTGATGATAAAGCCCATCACTAGGCTGATCGATACTACAAGCCAGGTTTTATCGGTCTTCGAAAATTGAGACCCCACAGCTTCCCCTATCGGCATCATCGCGATGTCCGCGCCAAGGGAGAAAAATCCCATGCCAACGACGAGCAACCCCGAACCCGCAAGGAACATTATCGTAGTCCCTATCGGTATCGGCACCCAGTGAAGGCTGAGAATAAACACTATCACAGGGATTGGCGTGACGGATGATAATGACTCCCATATCTTCTCCTTAAGTTTTCTGTTCATTAACTCGCCTCACTTCGCGCGGAGCTGCCACAACAATCGGCAGCGCCAGATTCGGCGGTCCCATCCGACCGCACTGCTCAAAGCTGGTACAATATACCATATTTTATTGAAAAAAGGCGGAAGCCTTTATAACGCGATCGGCGCGGCCGAGCCAATCCGCGCGGACCAGTTTCATATCAGCGATGCGATGACGGCCGCCTTGCTCACTATGCCCTTGAGTGTGCCCGCCTCGTCGATTACGGCTATGGGGTAGCGAGATTCGACCGCCAGCGGCATTATATCGCTTATGAGCACATCCTCCCGTGTGGTGACGGGGTTTCGATAGATGTAATCCGAAATTGGCGCGCGCTCCCCCCTGGCTTTCAGTGCACTGTCTATCGAGAGCACGCCCTTTAGGCGCATCATGCCATCCACGACGTATGCGCTGGAGAACTCTCCCTTCCTCATCTCGCGTATGGCATTGGTCGGCTCTTCCCACTCCTTTATGAGGCACGCTGGCGCGTGCATCACGTGCCGGGCGGAGAAGACCTTTGCCTTGTCGGCCCCCTCCACAAACTGGCGCGCGTACTCGTCGGCCGGGTTGGTCGACAACCCCTCCGGAGTGTCGATCTGCACTATCTTCCCGTCCCTCATTATGGCGATGGTATCTCCGAGCTTGAATGCCTCGTTGATGTCATGCGTGATGAAGAGTATCGTCTTGCCCAGCTTTCTCTGTATCGAGAGCAGTTCGAACTGCATGTCCCTCCTCACGAGCGGATCCAGCGCCGAAAACGGTTCATCCATCAGAAGGACTTTAGGATCGTTGGCCAGCGCGCGGGCGATCCCCACTCGTTGTTTCATCCCTCCCGAGAGGCTGGCTATGCTCTTCTTCTCCCATCCTTCGAGGCCGACCATCTTGATAAGGCTCATCGCCCTCTCCTCCCGCTCCGACTTAGGCGTTCCGCGAACCTCAGGACCGTATGTCACGTTGTCGATCACGCTGCGGTGAGTGAACAACCCAAAGTGCTGGAAGACCATCGATATTGTGCTCCTCCTGAATTCGAGCAGATCTCGTTTTTCCATCTCGTCGATGTTCTTGCCGTCACAGATGGGATGTCCCGATGTGGGTTTGATCAGTTTGTTGAAGCATCTCACGATCGTCGACTTTCCGGAGCCGGAAAGTCCTATTATAACGAATATCTCGCCCTCTCTGACCTTAAAGGAGACATCCCATAGGGCGACGGTAGCGCCCGTCTTCTTCTGGGTGACAAACTTATCCGCGCCGTTCTCCATCATGCGGGCAGCGGCGGATTTATTGAGGCCGTATATCTTGGTTATGCGCGACGCCTCTAGGAGAACCCTTCCGTCAACCATCCGTCGCCACCTCCTCTCGTCTCACCGCCGCCTGAGTCAGTCTGTCTAGAATTATCGCCACTATCACTATGCAGATGCCCGGGAAGAGCGACTTGCCCATATCGACGCGGTTAGTGGCCACGAGTATCTCCATTCCAAGCCCCTTGGCGCCGATCAGAGCGCACGTTACCACCATCGACATGGCCATCATGATAGTCTGGTTCACCCCGGCCATGATGGTGGGCGCGGCTTGGGGTATCTGTATCTTGATAAGCGTCTGGAACCTCGTTGATCCAAACGCGCGCGCCGCCTCGACCATCTCGGCGTCCACATAGAGCAACCCATGGCTCGTCATCCTCACCATTGGAACTATCGCGTAAATCGTGGTAGCCAGGAGAGCCGGGGTCATGCCAACCCCAAAGAGTATCACGGCCGGCACCAGGTATACCCACGACGGCATAGTCTGCATCGTGTCCAGAATGGGCCGGACCACTCCGTTGGCCTTGTCGCTCATCGCTAGCATGACCCCCAGGGGGAATCCGAGCGCGGTACAGAGTAAGACGGCGGCTATGACGACGGACAGAGTCTCGATCATCTCTCCCCAGAAACCGCAGCAGCCGACAAATGTCATCATTGCGGCGTAGAACACGCCGACGTACCATTTTTTGGTCTGCCTCCACGCGAGCGCTCCCACGGCCAGAATCAAAACCAACCATGGGACGGCCGCAAGCAGCCACTTGATTCCTCCGACGCAGGCGACGACAGTACCCTTTACCGCCCGCAGCCCTAACTGATGATCCCTTGAAAAAGCCTTGACGGCATCGTCTATAGCGCCTCCCACCTCGAACTGCCATGCGGATGGAAAGTTGAGTATATATTCATCTATGATCTTCCTCATATCATGCCTCGCCTCCTATGAAACGACAGAGCGCCTTCCATCTGGCCATGCCAATCCATATTCAAACGGGAGCCAACACGTCTACCCAGTGTCCATAGGCACTTACTTCAAATCTTTTAACTTCAGGCCCCTAATTTCAATTTCAGATTTGGCATGAACATATGCCGGCGTTCTTGATCTTCATTCGAGCGCAGTCAGAAAAGGAAAAACCGATTAAATCGCCGAAATAAAACTCAGTCATTTTGGAACACAGATCCCGCAAGGGTTTAAATCCTTACCCCACATGCCTCTGACGATTGAATCGGCCTCTCCGTGAGCGCGCGTCCGCCCTCGTACCGATCCGCGTTCAAACAAGAGCCACTGCTCCTGCCGAGCGCTATAAACAATTTTAAGATCGATATCAGTACTTCAGGGCAAAGACACTCTTTTTTTCGTCAGCGCGTTGACAGGTACTCTCTCATCTTTTGAGCGTTTTCAGCGGGAAGCCATTCGTCCAGAAGATAATCATTGTTTTTCAGGAACCAGACGGCCGCGCGCTCATGAGAGGACTTCGTCTCCTCCATATAGGAGAGCGCGAGGGATAATCTGGAGCTGCCGGTTCGGTATCTCTTGAAGAACTCCACCAGGTCAGGAGCCTTCTTCGCAAATCCCCTGCCGCTCACGATTCTCAGCTCCTGCGACGGAAAGTCGCACTTTCCATCCTGATACAGCTCGGGATCGTATGGGTCGTCCTCCAATTTAACGATGTCCAGCCTACCCGCGATCCACGTGGGCTCGTAACAGTAGCCTACCCAAGGCTCGCCCAGATTGTACGCCGATACGAGCGAGGCAAAGAGCGACGCCTCGCTGCCGAGCCGGACGTAATTGAAGGTCTCGCTCAGACCGTAATACTCAAACTTTTTGTACAGTATTTCATCAACCATCCAACCTGGAATGGAGCCGTACAATCGCCCTTTTTTAGGGTTTTCGTCATCAGGGAATACGGCGCTGTACTTTTTTATGTCCCTGACGGTCTTCAGCTCCGGGGCCATCGGCTCGATGCTCCGGGCTGGATCGCCTTCGATGACGTACCGCGGAACGTAGACACCCTGCAAGCTGTCCGGCACAAGCACCCCTATGTTTACAACGTCGCCGTTGGCGATATCGTCAGGGTACGAGGCGATATTATCCGTCCAGCTCTCTATATCGATATCCACATCTCCCGCTATGATCGACTGCCAGTTCATTGTGCTCGATGCCGTCGAAACGTCGAACCGATACCCATCATAAGCGTGTTCCACAATAAGCTCCGCAATCGCGTTATGAAACTTCTGGCTGTCCCAGCCGTTATCAGTAGCGACGATAGAGACCGCTCCATCTGCCTTCAAAGCTCCGAAAATAAACGACATAACTAGAAAAAACACTGTCGCTCCCCTGGATAATTCTCTCATATTCTGTCCCTCCTCGTATTTTATCTTCTGAATTTAATGGATCAATAATATCAAAGTTTTCTTAATATGGCAATCCGCAGAATTTGTTAGATCTAATTATCAGGAGATTGTGAGAAATGCTGATCATGCCAGAGAGTGTCCGAACAGGATCAGAGGCGACGCCGCGCTGATGGTTTGCTAGATGTCCTCAGATTTACTCAGAAGTCCCACGCGACCCATATTTATAGTACAATGCTATAGGCGCGCAACGAAAAAAGTTTTTTGAAACTACAAGACTCAGAGGGAGGTGTCGCATGAGCTCAAAGACGCTTGGATTTATCGGAACTGGAGTGCTGGCTTCTTCTATAATACACGGTATATGTGGGGCGCCCAAGCTCAGCGGCACAAGGATCGTAGTGTCGCCGCGCAACGCTGGGAGAGCTTCGGAACTCGCTTCCATGTATCGAAACGTCACTGTGGCGTCTTCGAATCAGGAGGTTCTGGACGCTTCCGACTGGGTCGCGATATCGGTCGTTCCCGCGGTTGCGGAATCTGTCGTTCGGGAACTACTATTCAGGCCTGATCACACTGTGATAAGCGTTCTCGCCACGAAACGTCTCGACATTGTGAACTCATGGATGTCGCCAGTGGCAAGACTGTTCCGAATGGTGCCGATGCCGTTCATAGCGCGCGGAATCGGACCTATAACGCTGTACCCTGCCGACGACGAGATAGAGAAGTTTTTTGGCAATCTGGGGCGGGTGATCGTGATGGACGAGGAACCCCAGGTAGAACTTACGAACGCCATAACATCGGTCACTAACGCGACATATACCGTCATTGAAACCGTTGCCAACTGGGGGGAGAAGAACGGGCTCCCCCGTGACAAAGCCCTCGATTACACGATATCGTACTTCGAGGCCATGTTGAGCCAGATATCGGACGGCCGCTCGTCGGATCTGGCCCGTTTCGTGGAGGAGCGGACGCCTGGAGGTTTGAATGACACCGTGATGAGGCTGATAACCTCCCGGGGAGGATTCGATCTCTGGGCAGAGGGGCTGGATGCGGCCATAAAGAAGAGCAGAGCCGATTATTTGTAAGGCACTCTATGACGGCTGGAATTGTACGGTCAACTTGATTTCGCGAACGCGCCCGTCGGGGAGACAGACGGCATTGTACTTGTACAATGACTGTTTTCAGAGTTTAAGGAGGTATCTGTTTATGGAATATACGCAGTTGCGCCTTTCATGCGAGGATCACATCGCCAGTATAGTGATGGACAACCCCAAAACCCTCAACGGGCTTGACGAATTGATGGCGGCTCAACTCTCAGACGCTTTCGCGGAGTGCGAGAGGGATGAAGACGTCAGGGTCATTATCCTCAGCGGCGCCGGGCGAGCCTTCTGCGGCGGCGGAGACATAAGTTTCTTCATGAGGGAAGCCAAAGATCCGAATTTCAGCCTGGCTCCGTTGGTGTCAGCTCTGACGGCCCTGACCGTGCAGATGAAAAAGTGTCCGAAACCAGTGATCTGCGCTGTCCACAGCGCGGCAGCCGGCGGTGGATGCAACCTCGCGTTCGCTGCCGACGTGATTGTCGCCGCCAACAATGCCAGATTCATTCAAGCCTTCGTCAATATCGGGCTGGCCCCGGACACCGGCGGCTGCTACTGGCTGCCTCGGATTATAGGCCCTGCCCGCGCTTTTGAGATGTTCGCCACGGGCCGTCCCGTCATGGCCGACGAGGCCCTGAAACTTGGGCTCGTCACGGAGATCTGCGCTCCAGAAGAGCTTATGGACAAGGCCATGGCATCCGCCAAAAAATTTGCGGCCGGTCCCGGCGTTGTTTACGCCAATATCAAAAAGATGATGTTCGCTAGCATGTGCGCGGGCATCGAATCTTTTATGTCAGTTGAAACCGCTTCGCAGGACGAATGCTGCAAGACGGAAGATTTTATCGAAGGAATCACGGCATTCACAGAGAAGAGAAAGCCCGAATTCAAAGGCAGGTAAGAGGATATGCCGGTACGCGTGGGGACGAAAGATATCCCTATTCACGAGATTCGGCATTTTCACACAACGGGCGGAAGTTCGATTTTACGCGAGACGCCTCTATTGTCGAATTCGGCTCCATTATCAGACAATCAGCCTGTTGTTTGAGGCTGACGCGAGTGGTATGGACAAGAGATGGCAATTATCATATAATCCGTTTTGTTGATTGAATAGAGGCATGTTGGCGGATTGCGGAGAGGTGGCCGAGTGGTCGAAGGCGGGCGACTCGAAATCGTCTTAGCGGTGCTGAGCTGCTACGTGGGTTCAAATCCCACCCTCTCCGCCAAGTGGATAGGCATAGATAGGATATTAGATCTCCCCTTAAGTTAAGTCGGTCTTTTATATTGGTATCGCGGAGAGGTGGCTGAGTGGTCGAAGGCGCTCGCCTGGAGAGCGAGTAGACGGCCTAAACCCCGTCTCGAGGGTTCAAATCCCTCCCTCTCCGCCAATTAAGTATGAGAGAGAATGAGAGAGCATACGGCAAGGCTGATTAATACCAGCTTTGCCGTGTTTTTTATTGGAGAGAATATGAGTGGAGGGATTTCAAATACAACATTCCCGTCCGAGACGGTATAAGCGCTCCCCTCCTTCAGCCGGACACGGCCAGACAGACGAGCGTCCCATCCCTGTCCGGCGGAATGGGAAATATCTTGGTGACGCCGTTACCCACATACATAGCCTCGCCTCCTTAATTACGAGCACAAAAAAAGCCGCCTCCGAAGAGACGGCGTGATATACTTCCTGGCGGAGAGCTCCGGCATTGTGCCGGATACGGACCGAGTTACCCCATCTTCGAAAGAAGGGGGGTGATTGGAATGAGGTCACGAAAAAAGGGCCTTCGTTTATCTGCCGATAAACTGGCCCTCGCTTCGGCGCTGCTAGCAACTCTAATGCTCGCGGCACTCTTGATCCAGCACCCTTAGTTGGCGAATAACTGGCTGAGCTGGTGTCTCGGTCAGTTATTGAGAAGTCCGCCCGCTCTCCGGCGGGCTTCTTTCATCGGGGATATTATATCATGCTACCTCTTCCGATAGAAAAGAAAATCCATCGGCTGGACTTCCTTCTCCTCGTCAAGCTCGGTATGCCGAGATAATTCATCTCCTGGGCCAGGGTATCGAGCCCCTGCCCCTCCTTGCGCCAGAATCCAACGGGAACCCTGCCCCGCAGCTCCTTTATGTCGTCGGGGTGATATCGTTCTTTCAACAGAGCCAGCCTTACACCGCCGTTCTTCACAATCCAGGATACGACGTTCGGCCTGCTCCTGGGGTTGTCCCTCTCCGCCTGCGCAATCTCATCAGCGGCCGATATCTCCGCCCAATCCTCCAGGCCCATCCCCCCGGCCTCTTCGCTC
>JAIRWR010000001.1 GCA_031268885.1 Synergistaceae bacterium | reverse complement strand
TATAATTGTTATAAGCCTTCTACCGATGGCAACCTCCTTTCGTAGTGGAGTACTAAAGGATTATATACATCGATAGAAGGCTTTTCAACTTCTTAATGTGAGAACTTTGAACTCTCCAGAATTTCAAGAGGGTTGCTAAATAATCAACATTTTAAGACTAAAGGGAGACGGTTCTTTTGCCCGAACTCCGCGTTCCGGGACAGGAGGAACCCGAACCGGAGCTGATAGACCCCGTTGAACACCAGCGAGCGATCTGACGGAAGAAGGCGGCGAAGCTGGCCGCCATGTCAGTGAAAACCCCGGAGGAGATACAGGCCGAAAAGGAAGAGAAGCTGAGGAAACATCGCGAATATCAGCGTGACTATCAGCGCGAGTGGAATCGAAGGAGAAAAGAAACGAAAACGATTGACAAGATTGGACATGAAAAGGTAATATAACGACGTTGTCAGATAAAAATAGACCGCAAAATACAAATTTAACCTTAATATTTTAGAAACTACTGCCTTGACAAGCCTGGTCTAATGTTTCGCAAAGTGTATAATGACCTGAGAAGATGTCATCGTCGGACTGGAGGGTCCTATAGGTGGACAAAAATTCAAAGGTATATGTCGCTGGACACAGAGGCATGGTTGGTTCCGGTATATTGCGGAAACTTGTCTCGGAGGGGTTTAAAAACATAGTGACGAGGACTCACGGCGAACTCGACCTGTTAGATCAGAGGCTGGTGGAGGATTTCTTCAAGAGGGAACGGCCGGAGATTGTCTTCCTGGCTGCCGCCCGTGTCGGCGGCATATTGGCGAATATGAGGAATCAGGCGATTTTCCTGTACGAAAACCTTCAGATACAGAACAATGTCATGTGGGCGGCAAGCCGGAATGGAACGAAAAAATTCATATTTCTGGGCAGCTCTTGCATATATCCCCGTGAATGTCCTCAGCCTATCAAGGAAGATTACTTTCTGACCGGTCCTTTCGAACCGACCAACGAGGGTTACGCCATAGCCAAGATTGCGGGGCTGAAGCTGTGCGGTCACCTGTCCAGGGACGGAATGTGGAGCGGAATGTCCGTCATACCGTGCAATCTTTATGGCCCCGGCGACAACTTCGACTCGATTAACTCTCACGTGATGGCCGGGTTGGTCAAGAGATTTACCGACGCGGCGGATTTTGGCGCGGACAGCGTGGTGTGTTGGGGGACCGGAGCGCCAAGACGCGAATTTCTGCACGTAGACGATCTCGCTCGGGCGATTTTCATGCTGCTTGAAAGCAACCCGTATGGCAGCGAGCCCATCAATGTCGGGTACGGCAGAGATGTCTCCATAGCGGAGCTTGCGTGTATAGTAGCTGAGAAGAGTGGTTTTGACGGCGAGATCCTTTGGGATGTCAACAAGCCGGACGGAATGAGACGAAAACTGATGGATTCCTCCAAGATCAAGCAGTTGGGCTTTGTTCCCAAGATCGCCCTCGAAAGCGGGATCGAATCGCTGATCATGGAATATCGGAGGACACGGGATCTGTCAGGGAGTGAGCCGAATGAATAAGGTTGCGCTGATAACGGGCGTTACGGGACAGGATGGAGCATATCTTTTGAACTTTCTTCTCGCGAAGGGCTATATAGTTCACGGCCTCAAGCGGCGAAGTTCGCTTTTTAACACATCTCGGATAGATAACCTTTACGAGGACCTCCACAGTGATCACCCAAAGTTTTTTCTTCACTACGGCGATCTTACCGACAGCAGCAACCTGATCCGAGTGATTCAGGAGACCCGCCCGGATGAAATTTACAACCTGGCCGCCCAGAGTCATGTCAAGGTCTCGTTTGAAACGCCGGAGTACACGGCGAACGCCGACGGCATGGGGACGCTTCGGATTCTCGAGGCCCTGAGGATACTGGGACTGGAACGTCACTCAAGATTTTACCAGGCGTCGACAAGCGAGCTGTACGGCATGGTAGCGGAGACGCCACAGAGCGAGACAACCCCGTTTTATCCCAGGAGCCCATATGCCGCGGCAAAGCTCTACGCCTACTGGATAACGGTCAACTACCGAGAGGCGTACGGAATATTCGCCTCAAACGGAATCCTTTTCAACCACGAGTCCGAACTTCGGGGGGAGACGTTTGTCACGCGCAAGATAACCCGCGCGGCGGCACGCATAGCAAGGGGACTGCAGGATAAGCTGTGGCTTGGCAACCTTGCCGCGAAGCGCGACTGGGGACATGCCGAGGACTATGTCGACGCTATGTGGAGGATCCTGCGGCACGATAAGCCGGATGACTTCGTAATAGCGACAGGGGAGACCCACTCGGTTCGGGAATTTGCCGAACTTGCGTTCGGACACGCCGGCATAGACATAGAATGGCGGGGATGCGGCGCCGACGAGAAGGGAGTCGATGCCGCGACTGGCAGGGTCCTGATAGAGATTGACTCGCGTTACTTCCGCCCCACCGAGGTTGACCTTCTCCAGGGAAACCCGGAGAAGGCCGAGCGGTTGCTGGGCTGGAAGAGAAGAGTCTCTTTCCGCGATCTGGTCAAGAGGATGGTCGAACACGACCTGTGCATAGTAGACCGGGAGCAATTTACGAATGATGCCGGTTTTGGCGTAGCTCACGCGCTGGAGGACAGATAGATCATGATTGACACACTTCACGTTTTGATACTTGCCGGTGGCAGCGGAACCCGTCTCTGGCCTCTCTCCAGGGAAGAGATGCCAAAGCAGTTTCTGTCAGTGTGCGGCGACAGCCTCACCCTGCTTCAGAGGACCGCCAGCCGCATGATGACAATCGCGGCGCCGGAGCGTTTGCGTGTAGTGGCATCGAGCAGGTGGAAGCCGCTGATAAACCACCAGCTGGCGGGGATAGGTCTCAACGGGCCGTCGCTTATTATAGAGGAACCTGAGGGAAAGAACACCGCGCCGGCAATAGCCCTGGGTGTGGCCAGGCTTGTGTCTGATGGCGCGACCGGTGACGACCTCGTTCTGGTCTGCCCCAGCGACCATATCATAAGGGACGGAGCCGCGTTCGAGAGATCGGTTGAGGCGGCCGCGGAAGCCGCTTTCGCGGGCAATCTCGTGACCTTTGGGATAAAGCCGGTGTCGCCGGAGACAGGGTTCGGGTACATAAAGACGTTTAAAACCGCCAGGCCTTGGCTCGACGTCGATATGTTCGTCGAAAAGCCCGATGAGAGCACCGCGAGGAGCTATCTCGAATCGGGAGACTACTACTGGAACGGAGGAATATTCTGCTTCAGAGTCTCTGACATAATATCGGCCTTCGTCGATTATTTTCCGGAGATAGCCCCGATTTTTAACGCCGGCCCGGACGACCTGTCAAGGTGGTTTATGGCGTCCCCGCCGCAGTCGATAGATTACGCGATAATGGAAAAAGCCCGTAACATAGCCTGTGTTCCGCTTGACGCTGGATGGTCCGACGTCGGTTCATGGGACGCGGTGTACGACAATTCTCCGCGAGACGAAAACGAGAACGCGACTGTTGGCAACGTCAGGCTCCAGGGCGGACGCGATAACCTGGTGGTCGGGTATGACAGGTTGATCTGCGGCGTTGATCTGGACTCCATGATAGTGATCGATACGCCGGACGCCCTTTTCATCTCTCCAAGAGGATCGTCACAGAAGCTCAAAGATGTCGTGAGAGACCTGTCGGAGGCGCATTGCGAGGAGGTATCGGAAGCCCCTGTCATCGCTCGGCATTGGGGCGTTTACAAGGTGCTGTCAAAGGGGCCGCGCCGCAAGATAAAACATCTTGAGGTTTCGTCTGGCAAGAGCCTCTCGCTTCAGTATCACATGCATCGTTCGGAGCACTGGGTCGTCGTTCGAGGCGCCGCCAGAGTGACCGTCCGCGCGATAGGAGATGATAGCGCGGAGAAATCCCATCTTGTCCACGAGGGCGAGAGCGTGTTCATCCCAAAGGGGTATATCCACAGACTGGAAAACCCCGGGAAGATCCCGCTGGAGATAATCGAGGTACAGATCGGGGAGTACGTGGGCGAGGATGATATTGTGAGGATAGGGTAACTAAATAAAGGAAGTATAACGCGGAACTTAAAATCAAGTTTGTCCTGAAAGCTGATTCAGAACGGCCCCCCGGATAGTTTGCCGGGTCTGAGCATGGTTGGTTGGATTGGAGATTTGAGTTTGCGGAAAATACTGGACAACCGCCTATAAGTGTGCTTGAATAAGTAAGTGACCAGCCGAGGTGGCGGAATGGCAGACGCAGCGGACTCAAAATCCGCCGTGGGCGACCACGTGGGGGTTCGAGTCCCCCCCTCGGCACCAGTATGAATTCCAATGTCAACAGGTTATATAGCACAAGCCTAAATCTCCTTTCGAGCTCATTTGGAGTTCAGGAGCGTATTAGTGGACAAAAAAGAGAAGACATGAGAACCTATCCAGGATTCGCTATCCCAAAGTTAGCTTGAAGCGGAATTTATGTCAAATATAATAACAACCAAGCAGCGTGCAGAAAAGTAAGATTTTTTGCACGCTGCTTGGTTGCCCTTAAAACATATTTCCGCCCACGTTTTTTCTTGCTTCTCCCCCTGTGCAAAAAGGTTTACTTTTCCGCACAAGATGTTTTAACGCTGAAGAATCCAAAGTTCTTAACAAGTTCCTGATATAACTTAATCCGTTGTTTTTCCTTCTGGGAATTTTGGATTCTCAGATACTATGATTAGATCCGTAAATATTAAAAGGATGGTGACTTATATGGAGAAGTATCTTAAGGCAAATTTCGATTATTGGCAGAGCGGTTATATCGCTGACAACGTGGAGAGTTTTGTGTTCAGGATATTTGGAAGAATTCTTAAGCCAGAGCTTGGCTTGTCAGGAAAGAATAATGAAAAACTGCTCGATTTTGGTTGTGGAGGCGGGGCCGCTCTATCTTTCTTTGACCGCAACGGTTTTGACGTCTATGGCATAGATATAAGCGAAGTCGATATAAACCACTGTAAAGAGCGCATGCCGCGTATTCCCGATCACTTTGCGAAGGTCGATCCTGTCCCGAAGGTTGACGATGTGTTTTTTGACGGGGATTTTGATCTTGTAACGGCAGTACAGTCGCTGTACTACTATTCGAATGACGACCTGGAGATAAGACTGATTTCACTCAAGAACCAGATGAAGCCAGGGGCGGTCATATATGCGACCATGATGGGCTCAAAATGCTGGTATTATGATAACTCGGTTGATTACAAGGACGGGTTACGCGAGGTGGATATTGACACACCGAGACTTAAAATAAAGAATTACTTCGTAAACTTTACACACTCCAAAGAAGACTTGACGCGTAAGTTCTCCATGTTCGAGACAATACATGTTGGTTATTACGACGCTCACTATATTGAAACAGAAGGATCGGACTTTCACTGGACGTTTATTGGGAGAGCTTGAGCAACCGCATATATTTAGCTCCCGTTTGGAAGCGGGTTGGCATCAGACACAACGTAATCGCCGCGCGTTAATAATCCATCGAAATACAGCCGACAAATATACTGAAAGGACGTTTAAGAGTATATCGCTCATGTGTTTTATTGAGCGTGAAACTCGCGGATTCAATCATGCCACGCGCTGAGCGATTCTGGCGTGCCTGCCCTGAATTTGCGGCTTTGATCCGTGCTTTTAGTGATAAATGTGGTAAGATTTCAACAGGGTAATCGAATATTGCGGAGGGTGAGAATGCGTGAACCAGTCGTGTGACGAAGGAAATTTATATGGCGAGGCCGGAGGAAGCGGGATAGAGGGATTTGTCCATCCGGACTTCGACGTTCTCTACTCCGAAAATTGCTTTCTTCGAGGAGAACTCGCGGCGCTTCTCGAAGAGCTCGAATACATCAACCGCGTGGTAATTCCAACCACACAGACCAACTATCTGATAAAAGTCGGAGCGCTGAAGGTCGAGTTGCTTCAAAAGCAGATCGGCGTGATGAAGACTCGCCGGAAGATGGGTATGCTCCGCGCAAACTTAGAGCGCGGTGAGATTGTATATGAGGAGGCGATCAACTACGCGCTGGACAGGGAGTTCCGAGAGAGAGACGAGAGGTTGAAACGCGAGGCGACCCAGATTGACGACGCCAAATCCAGGTTCTCCAATCTCGTTGTCCCTGACGACGCGGAGGAGATAAGAAGCCTGTATCGGTCACTCTCCCGAAAGTTGAACCCGGAAGTAAACCCGGAACAGAGCGACGAGGTAAAGTCCTTCTGGCCGAGTGTCCATTTAGCGTATGTATGGGGCGATCTCTTCCACCTGAAGGTACTGTTCATGATGGCCAATGACTACCCAGAGAGTTATGATCTCCCCAGCGGCATCGGAAGTATGAGAACCTCACAGTTGATCCTGAGAGAAAAGATAGAGTCGGCGAAGCGCGGATTGGAGAGTATAAAGCAACACCCGGTCTTTGAGTGGAAGGCCCTGTTGGATGACCCCAAAAAGCTTGTGGCGGAGCAGGCGAAGTTACGTGACGAGATCCAGAGGACCTCGCTTGAGTCCGTGGCTCTGAAGGATCTATTGAAGACGCTTGAGATGAGGGGCACGAGAAGATAGAAACTCGCTGATCCGCCGAGTAGCCGGGAGGTGTGACTATAGATGGCAAATCTATGGGCGGGAAGATTCGAGAGAGGCATGGACGGCATAGTTGAAGAGTTCAACGCGTCGATTGGGTTTGACAAGCGCATGTATAACTGTGACATCGACGGCAGTATCGCGCATGTCTTCATGCTGAGTGAGACCGGCATAGTTACCGAAAGGGAGAGAGACGACATAGTCTCGGCATTGGAGGATATAAGGAACGACATCGCGGGCGGCAGGCTCGCGCTTACGGTAAAACAGGAGGACATTCACATGGCGGTCGAAGAGGCTCTGATCGCCAGGATAGGAGCGACAGGCAAAAAACTTCATACCGCGCGTAGCCGTAATGATCAGTCTCAGACCGACGTGAGACTGTTTTTCATGAGGGAGACCGTCCTGATTCTAGACGCGCTTGTGGAATTACAGCGGGTTATTCTGGAAAAAGCGGATGTAAATATCGAAGAGCTGTTGGTCGGCTTCACTCACATGCAGCATGCGCAGCCCGTTACGGCCGGGTTTCATCTGATGGCGTACTTTCAGATGTTTCGCAGGGATATCGAGCGGCTCATAGATACGCGTCGGCGCGCGAATCAGAACCCTCTCGGCGCTGGAGCGCTGGGAGGAACGACGTTCGACATAGACAGAAACAGAACCACGGAACTTCTCGGATTTGACTCGCCGTGCGAGAATGCCATGGATGCCGTCAGTGACCGTGATTATATCATAGAGTTCTTGTCTGGCGCGTCAATTTCCATGATGCACGTGTCGCGCTTCGCGGAGGAGATAGTCTATTGGAATTCGTCGGAGTTCGGGTTCATATCGATTGACGACAGCTTTTGCACTGGCAGTAGCATGATGCCCCAGAAGAAGAACCCAGATATCGCGGAACTGCTTCGCGGAAAGGTAGGCAGGGTTTACGGCGATCTCATCACACTGCTCACTGTCATGAAGGGCACGCCTCTCTCATTTAACAAGGATTTTCAAGAGGACAAAGAACCTCTCTTTGACGCCATAGACGTCTGGAGAACATCGGTGTCGATTCTTGCGGCAATGATAGAAAAAATGGAGTATAGATCCGATGAAATTCAAAAACACCTCGCAAAGGGATTTCTGTGCGCCACAGACATGGCAGACAGCCTCGTCAGGCAGGGCATACCGTTCAGGGACTCGCACTGGCTCGTGGGAAAGATGGTCAAACTCTGCGAAAGCAAATCCTGCGACATGTCCGATCTGAGCCTTGAGGATCTCATATCTCTGGACCCCCGCTTCGAATCGCTGGTCTTGCCGGACCTGTCCATGATGGGTTGCGTCAGCGCCAGAAAGACCTTCGGCGGAACAGCTCCGTCCGAGGTGAAAAGACAGATTGAAGTCGGGCGAAAATGGCTGGCCACTATCAGCGAAAAAAGTAACCCATAAGACCGCGAATACTCATGGGCACTTGGCGGAGGTAACGGTATAGCTGGCGCTTCGTTAATACTCCCACTCGAAATCTGGTCCGCCAGCGTCGTGTATTCTCCTCTTCATGTCGGCGCATATCAGGCCGAGGTCTTTCTCTGTTCTGCCCTCGCAGCGAGCGACAAGCGTCGGTTGTGTGTTCGACGATCTGAGAAGTCCCCAGCCGTCTTTGTATATTACCCTGACACCGTCGACGATGATAGTCTCCATGTCGTGTTCCGCGGACTCCCTCACCTTACGGACGACATCGGCCTTCATGTCGTCAGGACAGTCAAAGCGTGTTTCAGCGGTCGACGGGTATGACGGAATGGCCGATATTATGTCGGACAGTTTCCTGTCAGTATTCGACAGTATCCTGAGCAATCTGCCAGCGGCGTAGAACGCGTCGTCGAAGCCGTAGTATTCGTCGGCGAAGAACATGTGTCCCGACACCTCGCCGGAGAAGAGCGCACACTCCTCCCTCATCTTAGCCTTGATCAGCGAGTGACCGGACTTCCACCAGATCGGATTGCCCCCGAGTTTTTTTATCTCGTCAAACAGCGTCATGGAACTCTTTATCTCGACTATCGCGGTTGCGCCAGGATGCCTTGGAAGGATCTCCTGCCAGAAGAGCAGCATCAACTGATCGCCGAAGATCATGTTTCCGCGGTCATCGACGACGCCTATTCTGTCCGAATCCCCGTCAAATCCGATGCCCACATCCGCGCCATTTTCGAGTACCGATGCCATGAGCGCCGGGAGATATTCCCTCTTTGTGGGATCTGGATGATGATTTGGGAAGTTCCCATCAGGCTCGCTGAAGAGTTCTGCCACCTCGCAGCCTATGGCGCGGATGAACTTTGGGGCGAAGAGCCCCCCCGTCCCGTTGCCTGAATCGAGGACGACCTTGAGCTTCCTTGTGCCGAGCTTTATCTTCGATATGAGCATATCTATGTACTGTTCCGTTATGTCCTCGGTTTTGACGCTCCCCGGCACATCTGCCGTCTCGGTCCGTCCCCCGGTTATGATTCTGTATATCTCACGGATGTCATCTCCCCACATCGTTGCCTTTCCGCGCACCAGCTTGAGGCCGTTGAATTCGGGCGGATTATGGCTTCCGGTCACCATGACGCCACCATCCACGCAAAAGTGATGGAGACTCCAGTAGAACGTAGGGGTCGCGGCCATCCCGATGTCGGTGACGGAGATACCCGCTCTCGTCAGTCCGCCGATGATACCCGCCTTTACGCGGGGCGTAGAGAGCCTTGCATCCCCTCCGACGGTTACTGAGAATATCCCTAAGCCGGACAGATAAGTCCCGTAAGCCTGCCCGATCTCCCTTACCGTCCGGTCGTCAAGCTCACTCTCCGCGATGCCGCGTATATCGTACTCCCTGAAGATATGCGCGGGAATCTGAGATTTATGATCGCTCACCATTCGCGCCCCCCTTGCCGCATTTCATTTACTTTCATTTAATTAAACTCACACGCTCACATAGCGCGGCGCGTTTTTTACCCGATGACCGGAAGTATTATACACGCGATCTGGCCCTTTGTGTTCTCTTGGACAGCCAGAAGGGAAACCAATAACAGATCTGAAGTGGCAGCAGAAACGCCAGCGATATTCCCGAAACCAGCCTGAAGCTCCAGGCCGTCCCGATCAGCTCCGTAGTAAAGCCTATCAGGATGGGCGTGATGAACCAGCCGAGATCGTAAAACGCGAGCAGAGATGCCGTCCCCTTAGGTATCAGGCTCTGGGGAAGGGTATCGCTCACCATGGAGATCAACAGAGGAAATCCAGCGCCTATGCCTAGGCCAAAGATGACTCCGCCGATAACGAATATTTCGACGGATGGAACAAACGAGACGAGAAAGACTGCCGCGGTCATCATAATGCCAAAAGGGGCCAGCATCAGAGTCGAGGGGAGAATGTTCATGACCCGCGAGCATGGAACTCTGACAATCAGCCCAGCGATGGAGCTGCTCGCCATAAACCACGACGCGGCAAGGCCGTGTTCGGCCGCGAAGAGAGATACGCTGACGAGCGAGGCATCGGTCAGGGCTATCATAAAGCCGGTGGCCATGAGGAAGATGAAGGGCCTGTTCGACAGGAGGTCCCTATAACTCCCCCAATTGCCCGGCGAATTGTCCCTCCTCGACGAGGCGACCGGGCCGACCTGCCTCCCAAGGAGCCAGCAGATCACGCAGAGGGATGGACCTATCGCGAGAAACGCCCGCGGCATGGATTTCGCTATGAGCCACTCGCCAAACGGCGTGATAGTCGCTATGGGCAGTATTCCTCCGCTTATCGTCAGCGCGAATGACGCGGCCCTCGCCTTCTCGGGGACGACAAGAGCAAGATAGGAGAATATTCCTATGGAGTAGACTCCAAAACAGGCGCCGGAGAGGACTCTTCCAGCAAAGAGCAGAGGTATGCTCTTCGACGCGAAGAGGATCGAACAGCCGATAAATCCCACGATACTCGACCCAAGCAGTGTCCTTCGGATTCCGAAGTTCTCAAGGACCCATCCGCCGAGAGGTCTCGTCGCCATTATGGACACAAAAAAACTGCCCAGGATGAGCCCGATTGTCCGCGGTTCGATGCCATACCCCTGAAGGACGTTACCGTACACGAAATAAATCTGCTCCACGCAGTGGACAGCGTAAAGCGGCAGGAAGAGACTCAACAACAGACGCGCGTCCGAGGAGATCGAAATCCGCCGGAACGCATTAGGCAAGCGTGGCCTCAGTGTATCGCGCAACGGCTTCAGAATATACCATCCCCAGTCTTCGAAATTTTTTTCGTTAAGCGCCCGTATCCGCGCGTTATGGATCTGTACATATCCCCGCTTCTTCCAGCACCTCGCAAAACAAAACCCCGCAGCCTGCGGCACAGGAAACCACGGGGAGAGAAATAAAACCATACGCGACGCGAACTTACTCTTCTTGAATTATCTCAATACCGACAGTTCAGGCGCAAGGCAAACCAACGCTGAATATGGCGGAATAACGCCGCCTATCGTCGTATTGCGTGATATTGCGCCGCCACTCACAGCTTGTCCGCTCGCCGCGCAAGGATGACGTTCCGAGGATGGCCGTAGGGAAACGTCACCCCCCGCCGTGCCCCCGCCAGGCGGATACCCTCTCCCTAATCAGGCTTGCGGCCAATGCCGCGCAGCCGACACACAGCCAGAGATCGGCCAGGTTTATATACATCACGACGCGAACCCAATCGATAACATGCCCGTATATCAGCCTGTCAGACAGATTACAGAGAGCGCCGGACCAGAGAAGCGGCATCGCCGCTCTAGGTTGCGGAATGTCACTCGTGACGCTGATCGATATCAGAAGGCAGAGTCCGATCATTGAGAGTGCGATGCCGGCGTGCGGATAACCATCCAGCATGGAGAACGAGATGCCTCTGTTGAAAAACAAGCCCAGGGAGACGAGCGGAGCCCCCGGAGACGCCGGCTCCAGGCTTGTGAGCGCCCAGCACTTCGCGGCCCTATCCGACAGCGACGCCACCGTAAACACCACGATTTCGAACGTCCGATGTGGACGCGCGTTCATTGGTCGTTGACACGTCTGAACATTCCCCTCTCTTAAAAAAACGTCCGCGGAGCATACCATTATATCATTTAAAAGCGGCACCCTCCTTACCCAAGGGAGGATGCCGCTCATCTATGTGAGAAGCCTACAATGCTCTCTGTACTAATATCGGCTTCCTATGCCTGAGACTTTAGTTTATGATACGGTCCATCCTTCAATTGCTCAAACACCACGAAATGATATAGAAGAGATAGATATGCGCGGGATAAAATACATAGAAGAAGTATTTGCCAAACACGCCTCCAGCTCCACGCTTTCCGTTATACATCAAAATCGGTATCGCGGCAGAGGCCATCAACCATTCGACATTTTTTGACGTCAAAAAGATAATAAGCCCGTAAACCAGTGGAACCGCCGCCTGAGCAAATCGCCGTCCCCGGAAGATATGGAACAGGACGCCCATAAGCGCCAGCAAAAAACCACCCTCGACTACTATAGGGTTTGGTATATATCTCAGAACCGCCATGCACAGCCAGACGGGCATCGTATCTATCATGAGGAACGGGACAATCCCCACCGCGAACGGCACGATCATGCCAAGCAGAGCCAGAGCCGCGCGGCCCTTTTTTTTCTCCCTTGCCGCGCCGCGCAGCACATCCGAGAGCGTCATGTATAAGACGGAGACGAGCAGCGTGCCGAAGATATTGTTTATAAGCGCCAGATCGTCCGACCTCATGGAAAAGGTCAGGATGCCCGAGACGACGTTCATAAACTCGAACCCGGCGAAGAGAAGCGCCATGTACCTCGCCTTGCTGCGGGTATAGTGATAACCCTCCGCGCAGAGGAAGAGAAAAATCGGGGCGACAGGACGCCCGAGCCAATTTAACCAGCCGGGCGCGCCAAAGACGTAAAACATCTCATGCAGGTGGTCCAACACCATCAGGACTATGCCGGCTATTTTAAGCTCAAAGCCAGAAAATATCTCCCAGCCTTTTTTTTGTGATTCGATCGCGTTTGGCTCAAATACTGATATCTTATGTCTCATTACACGACTATACACATACGCAACAACATTGATCAGCGATAAACCGCTTGATATTTATAAGTATATCCGGCAAGTTTTCTCAGATAATCTTTTGTGACGCGTACGGAATTTTCAGTTGTTAAGTACCCAAACCCGCGGTTTGAGGAGTTACATTTTATGTGGCACAAGCATTTTACGCGTGTCCCCGATACGCGTTTATAAGCCAACAGACGCCTTTATCACCTTGTCATTTCAGGTTCTTTATCTCCTCAGCCGACATGCCGGAAATTTGAGAGACTATCTCAATGTCAAACCCGCCGAGCAGCATCCGTCTCACCATTTCCAACTTACCCCTTGCCTCGCCCTCGGCTCTGCCTTCAGCTTTGCCCTCGGCCCTGCCCTCGGCCCTGCCTTCAGCTTTGCCCTCGGCCCTGGCCTCATACCGGCGAGTGGCTTCGTCCATCAGGTAGAGCTGCCTCGCCTCGAAGATCATCCT
>JAIRWR010000126.1 GCA_031268885.1 Synergistaceae bacterium | reverse complement strand
ACGGACACGCTTGTCCACGTCCAGAAGCTATATGAGGCCGGTTACGTCACATACCCCCGAACAGGCTGCGAGTACATATCGGAGGGACATTTCGCCGAAAGCGCGAAGGTTATGGACGCTATCCGCTATCCGCGCGAAACTCAAGGAGTTGTGGGGCATCGGCACAGAAGCGACGCAGGAGTCGATAATTTCAACTCTCTTCGACAGGGGTTATATCCAGCTGAAGAGTTCAAAGTTCTCACATTAAGAAATTGAAAAGCCTTCTATCGATGTATATAATCCTATTCCACTACGAAAGGAGGTGGCCATCGGTAGAAGGCTTATAACAATTATACGATACCTACAGGCCGATGGCTATAGACAACATGTGGAATTTGATCAACTCCGCGCTAATGGGCTCTCGTCGTTGTTTTAGCAGCTTGAGAGTTCCAAGTTGGAGACTATCATGCCGAATCTGGCAGGCCGGAATCACCGCGCATCTATAGCGTGCCGTGAATTTCTCCTTTAAGTTGACAACAGCGAGCCGCAGATGTCAAACTGAAGCCGATTTACCCGTACCGAGGGCTTATGGGCGTGCGTCAGCGCTTACGCGCCAAGCAGATTATCCATTACCGTCTTTGTCTCGTCGCAGAACTTCGACAGGGATTCGAGCGCCGACTTCATTCGGTATCTTGCATTGGATACAAACCCTTCGTCCTTTATGCCAGGCAGATTTATCCTAACATTGTACGCGGCGGACCTCCCCGCCGCCTCCGCCAGGAGCGCGGCACAGCCGGCGTCACTCGCCGCGTTGGCGTTGCCTATGCGCACGGCCTTCAAAACCAGCGACGCCGCGTCAGCGGATAGCTCCAAAACGCGAAGGGGGACGTCGGTGACGGCCACTGACGCCTTCTGAACAGCCGCGGACCGCGCCGCGTCCAGCTCGGGCGTCCCCTTCGGCAGCTTCATCGCCGCCATAAACGCTTTGAACGATTCGGTGTCGTCGTTCATAAGCTTTACGAACTCCGCGCGCAAGCTCTCGCTCTTCGAACGAACCTCCTCCATAGCGGTCCAACTGCCGCGGTACTTCTCCCTGCCGACCGTGAGAGCGCACACCATGGAGACTAGAGCGGTCCCAAGCGCCCCGCAGACGGCCGCGACGCTGCCCCCTCCAGGTGCTGGCGAATCCGACGCGAGCTCATCGAGGAACGCCTCAACTCTCAGATCTTCAAACTTCATATCATCATCTCCTCAGCATACCCAAGAAGGCCGAAAGAGCCCGGCCCAGATCTTTCCCATCTTCTGTCTCCACTCTATCCCCTGACCAGCTCTGTCAGGAACGCCCCGTCAGCTACGTAAGGCAGGGTGATATGCCCGTCGCCGCGTTTTCTGTTGAACTCGACGGACGTCTCCATCGCGTGTTCGTTTCGCGCCCACGCGCGTCTCGCGACGCCGCTGATGACATCCCAACTCATCGAATCGCGGATGATTCCGTCTATTCTCCCACTGCCGTCCAAAACAAGCCCGAAGCCACCGTTTATCGCCTTGCCAGTTCCGACGCCGCCGCCGTTGTGTAAAGCCACGAGACTCATGCCGCGCGCGCAGTTGCCGGCGAAGCACTGAATGGCCATGTCAGCCATGACGTTGCTCCCGTCCTTTATGTTGGACGTCTCCCGGTACGGCGAGTCTGTCCCCGAGACGTCATGATGATCCCGGCCGATCATCACCGGTCCGATCTCCCCCCTGCGCACCATCTCGTTGAATTTCAGCGCTATCCTCATGCGCCCTTCTTCATCCTGATAGAGGATCCTGGCCTGAGTACCTACCACGAGCCTGTTCTTCTCCGCGTCGCGAATCCAGGCCCAGTTGTCGTGGTCTTGAAAGCGCCTGTTCGGATCAATGCAGTCCATGGCCGCCCTGTCGGTCTTGCGCAGGTCCTCGGGATCACGGCTGAGACAGACCCAGCGAAACGGTCCATAGCCATAGTCAAAGAGCAGCGGGCCCATGATGTCCTCGACGTAAGACGGAAAGATGAACCCCTCGTAGGTGTCAGTGCCGTTCTTCGCTATCTCGCGCACGCCGGCGTCGAATACGGCCCTCATGAACGAGTTGCCGTAGTCGAAGAAGTATGTACCCTTGCCGACAAGCGCCCTGATCAGATCGAAGTGCTTTCTCAAAGATTCGTCCACGAGCGAGCGGAATCTGCCGGGATTCCTCGCCAGCATTTCGGTGCGCTCGCCGAACGTCAGTCCGCTGGGACAGTAACCGCCGGAGTAGACGGCATGGCACGACGTCTGGTCGGACAGAAGCTCGACCTTCTTGCCGTTGTCCAGCGCGTATTGCAGAAGATCGACGATGTTCCCCTCATAAGCTATGGAGAGCGGGCTGCCCTCGGCCATGGCCTCCTCCGCCCACTTGAAGGCCGCGGCCAGGTCCGGAGTTCTCTTCGACACCCAGCCCTGGCTGTGGCGCGTATCGACCCTCGACGGATCAACCTCGGCTATTATCGATGCCGCGCCGGCTATCTCGGCGGCCTTCGGCTGTGCCCCGCTCATGCCGCCGAGCCCGGACGAGATGAAGAGGTGTCCGGCAAGGCCCTTGCCCTCGGGGAGATTGAACCTGCTCCTCCCCGCGTTCAGCAGTGTGTTGTACGTGCCGTGTACGATGCCCTGAGGCCCTATGTACATCCACCCTCCGGCCGTCATCTGGCCGTAGTTCGCGACGCCGAGCGCGGAGGCCCTGGTGAAGTCGTTGGGATTGTCGAAGATACCAACCATGATTCCATTGGTCAGGATCACGCGAGGCGCCGACGGATTCGACCGAAACAACCCGAGGGGATGCCCGGATTCCAGGACGAGCGTATGATCCTGGGTCATTATCTCCAGATATTTTTTGATGAGCCTGTACTGCATCCAGTTCTGGCAGACCTGTCCCGTCTCCCCATAAGTCACCAGCTCGTAAGGATAGAGCGCGACGTCGAAGTCGAGGTTGTTGTCGATCATCACCTGAAAGGCCCGCCCCTCCACGCACTTGCCCCTGTATTCGCCTACGGGCTTGCCCGTAAGGCGGCCTTCGGGACGGAACCGATAGCCGTAGATCCTCCCGCGCTCTCTGTACTCGGCCAAAAACTCGGGCGCCAACTCCCTGTGGAACCGCTCTGGAATATAGCGCAGAGCGTTTTTCAGGGCTAGCACCGTCTCCGTTTCGTTCAACACCTGTCCCCTGTTCGGCGCTCTCCTGACGCCCGCCTCGAATTTAGCGGCCGGAGGCAGTCCGTCGGGAAAGTCAAGCCTTATCTCCATCACGTGTCCTGTCTCATCGAACATCATCTGTCAACCCCTTTCTAAGGTAGTCAAGCGGTCCAACGCGCGGTAGCCTCATAATACACCGATATACCACCGGCGTCAGCACCTAGGTGTCCATAATTTTACCCGCGCGCTGTCAAAAAAACGTCAAAATGGGGGGATCACTGATCTTAAAGTATAACCTCCGGCTGTATGTGGTTCAGACCGAACCCGACACAGACATTCCGACATGTACAGACTCCCCCGAACGTGTTGACCGCGGAGTAGATGACTAAATTATCCTGACACGCCCTCTTCAACCCCTTGTCCGCGATCTGCAAACCGTAGGACAGCGTAGCGTTGGTCAGCGCGACTGTGGAAGTCCTTGGAACAGCTCCGGGCATATTGCCGACGCAGTAGTGGATGACCCCGCAGACAACATATGTAGGGTTGTCGTGATAGGTGACCTTCGTAGTCTCGCAGCAGCCTCCCTGATTCACCGCAACATCGACGATCACGCTGTTTGGCCGCATGGCGTACAGATATGACCTCTTGATCAGTTTTGGAGTTGCTTTGCCGGGAATCAGGACGGCGCCGATCACCAGGTCCGCGGCGCTGACTGTCTCTTCAATCGCTGCCTGGGAGCTATACAGAGTCTGTATTCTGTTCCCGTAGATATCGTCCAACCTGGCCAGGCGATCCAGGTTCAGATCCAGGATGGAGACCTTCGCTCCTATGCCGGCCGCTATCTTAAGCGCATTGGACCCGACCACCCCGCCTCCAAGGATCATAACATTGGCCCTTAACGCCCCGGAGACTCCAGGCGTGATCACTCCCAAACCTCCGAGAGGTTTCTCAAGGTATTTCGCTCCCTCCTGAATGCTGAGCCGTCCCGCTATCTGACTCATCGGCGCCAGCAGAGGCAGCGTTCCGTTGCGCTCAGTCAGCGTCTCGTATGCCACGCCGCTCATGCTGGATTCAATCATGGCGTCCGTCAGCGGACGATTGGCCGCTAGGTGAAGATAGGCATACAATATCAAGCCCTTCCTGAAATATTTAAACTCCTCTTCCAGAGGCTCTTCGACCTTGATTATCATGTCGCTCTCGTTCCAAACATCTTCGGCGGAATCGAGAATCACAGCGCCGGCATCTTCGTACTCCTTTGTGAAAAAACCAGAGCCCACGCCGGCATCGCGCTCCAAATAAACCTGGTGTCCCTCTTGAATATAAGATCTGACATTGCAGGGCGTCATTCCCGCTCTGAATTCGTTCTTCTTGATCTCCTTCACGCAACCGACTTTCATAATGACTCACCCTCTTTCAAGCAAATTCTTACCTACACAGCTCTGAAGCCCACGATGGAGAGTTGGGTCACTATATATGACCCAACGCGAATATCATAAAAAAGGAGTTTCAACATCCGTCAAAAAATTACAATTTATTGCCTCAAAAGGGTCATTTTGAAAGAATATTAACGTTTAAAGTTGAATAAACCACTGATTAATCAGTATATTTGCGTAATTATCTGTGGTAAATTTCCAGTCATCATGCGCTGAATTACCTATTCAGCTGGGTGATTGTGGGATCGCGCGTCTCCGCCCTTTGCGGCGAGCTGTGATATAATAATCGATAGAAGTATCTCATCCAGTCGCTGTCTTATATCGACAGAGGAAAGTCCGGGCTCCAAAGGGCAGGGTGCAGGGTTAAATCCCTGTGGGTGCAAACTCAAGGAAAGTGCCACAGAGAACATACCGCCGAGTAGAATACGGCAAGGGTGAAAAGGCGAGGTAAGAGCTCACCGGACGCGCGGTGACGCGCGTGCCTGGCAAACCCCACCCGGAGCAAGATCGAATAGGGGAGGTCGAGGCTGCCCGCTGACTCCCGGGTACGATCGCTGATGGGCCGCCGCAAGGTGGTTCTTAGATAAATGACTGGACACGACAGAACCCGGCTTACGAGATGCTCCCGTTGTGAGAGGAAGGGCGCGTATCCGCTCCCTTCCTTCAGCTTCGGAAATATACTTAAAACAGCCACGGAAGCCAGAGCGTGTTTCGAAGCGGACGTGTCGAAGATGAGCGGGGCTATATTTCGAGCAAACAAGCAGACAAGCAGATGAGTTGTTGACTATGGCTGTATCTATTAGGTATAATTTCGTGGTTGCGCGCGTGAATACGTTATGGACTCGTAGCTCAGCAGGATAGAGCGACGGCCTCCTAAGCCGTAGGTCTCCGGTTCGAATCCGGACGAGCCCGCCAGAAATGCCAAGCCTTCAGGGGATTTTGACCTGAAGGCTTTTTTAATGCTTTATGGACGGTGATTATGGGTGATAGAACGCCAAATTAAGCTATTGCGCCAATGCGAATATCTGCTATAATAAATAAACGGGATAGTATTGCATATCGGCTGCACCAATATTAAATTTCACCTCGTATACCAGAGATATTTTTGGAGAATCAGTGGTTGCTCCACGAAAATGAGGAGGGAGTCGTGAAGGTGCAATATTTTTTTCTAAAACAGTGCATTGACAAAACAGAGAAACCTAGTACAATGTTCAGCGTTCAGCGTTCAGCGTTCAGCGTTCAGCGGAGTATTATATCAACTTCTAACTAATGAACATCGTGAGGATGTTCCGTTATCGAATTCTCTTCTATATTCTAAGTCCGGCCAGCCAGGATTTCACAAACAGCTAAAACAACGCAACAAATTAACACTGATCGACACGATCTTTCCCGTTAATCGGCAGCACTCTGATTTCTCTCGTTTCATAGCATGATATCGATATGAAAATGCGAGATTTTTCAGGGGGAATTATGTTTCATCATTTCCATGGCGGATGTCATATAGTTTGCCAAGGCTCAATCAGCGGTGAAGAACTGTATGATATGGTGACTTTCTTGGAGAAAAAGTATACGATAGTCGATGCTGCGGAATGGTTACGCAAGGCTTGTAACGAAGGTCCCAGCGATGAAGAGATATGTCTTACGTTTGATGATGGGCTGAGATGTCAATACGACATAGCTCTTCCCATTCTAAATGATCTTGGAATTAAAGCCTTTTGGTTCATCTATTCATCTCCTCTTGTCGGTGTTATGGAAAAACTTGAAGTATACCGACACTTTAGATTCAGTAAATTCGCTAGTATAGAAGACTTTTACGCTGTTTTTTGGATTTTCTTGGAGAAAGTGTCGAAACAAATGGATGTTAATTACAAGAGATCCTTGAGCGATTTTGAAATGTCCAATTTTTGTAAGGAATTTGCTTTTTACTCGTTTCAAGACAGACAATTCAGATATTTTAGAGATATTATATTGGGGCAAGAAAAGTATTACTCGCTCATGGACAGTCTAATATCTTATTATGGATATAAACCTCATAAAGAATTATTATGGATAGACAGAAATGGCATAAAAGATCTTTATGCAAGAGGCCATATCATTGGACTGCACAGTCATTCTCACCCTACGAATTTGAAGTCATTCGATTATGAGGATCAATTGCGCGAGTATCGTATAAATAGCGAGGTAATAGAATCGATAATTGGTCAAAAACCGAATGTTGCTTCTTATCCATGCGGTTCTTTTAACTCTGACACCGTGCATATACTCCGCAATATAGGAGTTAATGCTGCGTTTGTGGAATCAACATATCGGGCTGAAAACGATATTTACCACATTCCAAGGGAGGATCACGCGAATATTATGGCTAAAATGAACGAAGGGAGATTATGTAATGAAGATAACAGTATTTACGAGCAACCAGCCGAGACATATAAATCTTATAAATAGTTTAGCAGTCATATCTAATGAGGTTTTTGCCATACAAGAGTGCAATACCGTTTTTCCAGGCATAGTAAAAGATTTCTTTAATAACAGCAAAGTTATGCAAGATTATTTTCAGGGTGTGATACGAGCTGAAAAAAAAATTTTTGGTGATGTTAAGTTTGTACATGATAGGGTTAGAACACTTTCAATAAAAGGCGGAGATTTAAATAATCTCGAATTGAATATTATAAAAGACGCTCTCGAATCCGATATTTATATTGTATTTGGCGCAAGCTACATAAAGGGGGACTTGATAGATTTCCTTGTAAAACAGAACGCTATAAATATTCATATGGGTGTCAGTCCATATTACAGGGGGAATTCTTGTAATTTTTGGGCATTGTACGACTCTAATATAGAGTATATAGGGGCGACAATACATAAGTTGAGTCTGGGATTGGATTCCGGTGATATTTTATTTCATGCGTTGCCAAAGGTAGATACATATGAACCGTTTGACGTGGGTATGCATGCTGTAAAATCTGCTATTGAATCGTTAATAACCAGGATAAAAGATGGGAAGATATTTGGTTTTCTACCGGTTCCACAGGATAAATCTTTAGAAATCAGGTATACAAAGAACAAAGATTTTGACGATGATGTAGCGCTGGATTTTATGAATAATCCACCTTCTAGTAACGACATAAGGGTTGCTCTGAATAACCGGGATATGTCTAAATATATCCAGCCATATTGTTAAGGGCATGTTTTAAAAGTATTTATGATTGTTCAACATTTGGAATAGCTGTATTATGATATACATGGATAGGAGAAGATACGATACAGACTTGGGCGAAATGGATATGGAAGAGGATTGAATCACTAATTCCGGTAGCGCTGGAGGGCGGCAGGCCGAGAAGCGTAGACATGTGGAAAATCCTCAATGCTATTTTTTATGTCTTGCGTACGGGTTGCGCATGGCGCCTACTTCTCCACGATCTCACACCCTGGCAGACAGTTTATGGTTATTTGAGGGCGAACTACGAAGCCTTGACAATTGGCGGGGTACGTTTCAGTATATACCCCGCATCGGGGGAGCCGTCCGCGGAAACGCTACGGGCTGAGAGGAGGCGTTGGCCTCGACCCTTGGAACCTGATCCGGATAATGCCGGCGAAGGAATGATTGCGACTCCGCTTCGAGATCCGCCGCGGGTCCCCCATGCGAAAAAACAACAGGGGGGATTCCGTGTGGTAAAGGATGTCGGTGAAGGAGACTCGGGAAGGATAAGGGTTCTGGTTGAGGGCGCGTTATGCGTGGCAATGTCCGTTGTGCTGTCTTATATGAGGATCTTTACCATGCCTCAAGGGGGGTCGATCACTCTCGAAATGACCCCTCTTCTTTTTTTTTCATTGCGGCGCGGCGCGAAGTGGGGGATGGCTACTGGGGCTGTTTCCGGTTTCCTTCAGATGCTCTTGAGTTGGAATGTGTATCACCCCGCTCAGGCTCTGCTGGATTATATCGTGGCGTTCGCCTGCGTTGGCGCGGCTGGGATTAGGGAACTTCATTTCGTGATCGGGGTGACCGCGTCCTGTATGTTACGGTTCCTCTGCCATGTACTCTCCGGCGCGGTATTCTTTGCGAGCTATGCCCCAGAGGGACAGAGCCCATGGATATATTCGCTCATATACAACGGAACCCACATGATACCATCCTCGGCAATCTCGTTTATCGCGACGTGGCTGCTGTGGAGCAGGACACTCTCCGTGAGAGGACGCTGAAGCGGTCGTCCCGGGCAGACCAACCGTACCGCTTCAAACGGCAAGGAGAGCGCGGATTACGGATCGGCGCCGGCGGCGCGCGACGACTCTCTTATCCTTGAGAGACTACGTATCGGCAGTGTCATAATGCACGGTTGTCATCCTGCCGTGAGCAGCTATACTGTACACGCGCGGAGGGACAGGCCATGCTCGTGGCGGAACAGAATATGGAGGATGCGGTGATGATCCAGAAAGTTACAGGGAGCGGAGCGCCATACTTGGAATTTACTCCGGTGTTGGCAGGCGGAGTCCAGCGCGGACTCAGTTGGGCCGGATTGCTCCGCCCCTTCAACAGGCCCCGTATAGAAGAACTGGAATGAAAGCCGCTTGGGCAGCGATGAAGCAGCGAAAGAGCTTCCCTATCTGAGGCGCGTTTCGGAACAAAACATGGACGAGATATCCTCCTTCGACATGAAGTCCATAGCCATGCGCTATGAGCTTGAACACAAGAGGCGGGGGTTCAGCCTTCTGGCCGAACTCTCCGACACGCTCATGAACGATGAGGATTACGGGAGCGTCTTTGTCTCCGTCTCCAGGAAGCTCAACGCCGTTCTCAGCATGCAGCGCACCGCGGTTTTAATTCCCAATGGAGACGGAGATTACAAGTCCTGCGTGTTGCATGGTTATCCCCCCCATGAGGAGAGAGCCATCTCATCAAGGCTAATAACTGTTGACGACGAGCTGTTGGATCCGTCGAACCCAGTGCTGGTGACTGGGGCGGATTCTCCCAGCAGGCTGGCTCGCATGAGGGAAGCGCTTGCGCTTCCGTACTTTATCTCGTGCCCAGTGATCCTCCAAAACGATATTTCGGCGATTCTGATAACAGGGCGCGTCATTGAACAGCCTCCGTTTCTGACCAGGCTCGGGGTATTCGATGTCGAAACCGTGAAGACCGTCAGCTCTTATATGGCCGCCCTGTTGGCGGGGAGGCGTATGCTTGAGGCGGAGGAGAGGACGAAGATCATGCTCAACTCGAACCCTCTCTGCTGCAGCTTCTGGGACAAGGATTTAAACATAATAGACTGCAATGAGCAGGTTGTGAGGCTCTTCGGCCTCTCGGAGAGGAGAGAGTTCATAGAAAAGTTCTATGAACTCTCTCCTGAGTATCAGCCAGACGGGACTCCCACCGTTCAAAAGAGGATAGAGGTCATATCGAAGGCGTTGGAGACAGGTTTCAACAAGTTCGAGTGGATGCACACAGACCTGAAGGGAGAACCGATCCCGACTGAGGTCACCCTTGTGAGGGTCAGCACGAGTAACGGCTTCATAGTCGTCGGATATACCAGGGACATCAGGGGCCAAAAGGCGATGCTGGCCGAGATCAAGGAGACCGAGGACGAGCTTCGGGCCGCCCGCGATCTCGCCGAGGAGAACGCGAGGGCAAAGAGCGAGTTCCTGGCTAACATGAGTCATGAGATACGGACTCCGATGAACGCCATACTCGGCATGACATACATACTGGCGGACACCGCTATGACCGAAAAACAGAGGGAGTACGTCGAAAAAGCCTCACACTCCGCCCGTCTGCTCCTTAGGATCATAAACGATATCCTCGACTTCTCGAAGATAGACGCCGGACAGATGACCGTCGAGTGCATCGGATTCTCGCTTCGCAACCTGATAAAGCACGTACGCGACATGGTGATACAACAGATCGAAATGAAGTCGCTCTCTCTCGGCATTGATGTTGCCGATGATGTTCCAGATTCGCTTATGGGCGATCAGTTGAGGATGGAGCAGGTTTTGCTGAATGTCATCAGCAACGCGGTGAAGTTCACCGACTCCGGCGGCATTGACATCCGTGTTTCGCTTAAATCCTCGGATGGCGAGACAGCGCATGTGATATTCGAGGTAAGCGACACCGGAATAGGCATGAACGGCGATCAGATAGCCAAACTCTTCTCGCCCTTCACCCAGGCCGACGCTTCCACCACCCGCAAATTCGGGGGAACCGGACTGGGGCTCGCGATAAGCAAGAATCTCCTGAAGTTGATGGGCGGCGATATACGGTGCGATAGCAGCCCTGGCTTGGGCAGCAAGTTCACCTTTACCGCGGCTTTCAAGCTGCCGGAAGAGGCGGTTCTATCTGGTTCGGAGCGTTCATTCGCGGGATGTCCGGAAGATGAGAGCGGATCGCGGGCCTTAGGCATTTACGGCGGACTCTCCTCCAAGACTGGGGCCAGTGATCTTTCTAAACTGCGTGGAATGCGTGTGTTGCTGGCGGAGGACAACGATATAAATCAGCTTATAGCGACAGAACTTCTTTCGAGAGTCTACGTCGATGTGACGGCAGTGGATAACGGGCTGGAGGCAATCGACGCTTTGGAACGCGGAGAGTTCGACGTGGTTCTGATGGATATTCAGATGCCCGATATGGATGGGCTCGCGGCGGCTTCCAGGATTCGCGCGAATCCAAAGTACAGGGATCTTCCCATAATCGCGATGACGGCTCACGCCATGGCCGGGGATCGCGAGATCAGCCTCGAAAGCGGGATGAACGACCACGTGACAAAGCCGATCGACCCCGGCCTCCTCTATGAGACGTTGTTGAGATGGGATAGGCGGGAGAGCCGGCGAGCCAGGGAGACAGAGGACAGAATCGATTTGGAGGCGTTTTCGGATGTCAACCGTTAATGGGTTTGCGCGAACGGAATTCGCGTGCCGTGACCTGATCAGCGTCATAGCGAGGGAACGGCTTGGCGTGTCTGAGATAGGCGAGATGATATCGCTGATAGCCGAGAATGACGCGATATCGTTTGGGGCGGGAGAGCCCTCTGCCGACATGTTCCCCGCGGAGAGCGTGAGGGACGCGATGAACCTAGCGTTCATGGAGCCGGACGTGTGGGGTTATCACCACGATGACTACGGTCTGATGGAGCTTCGCGAGTGGATAGCGTCGCGGATGAAGCGGGACGGGATGGCTCCGGACTGGGTCGGGCCGGAGAACATCCTCCTCACCAACGGCGGAGGGGAGGCCGTGAGCTTGACCACCGAGGCGCTGGTCGATCCGGGTTCACTGGTGCTCGTCGAAAGCCCGGCATATACGGAGAGCCTCCTGACGTTTCGTAAGCAGGGTGGCGTCCGCGTCGCCGTACCGTCGGATGGAGACGGCATCATACCGTCGGAACTGGCGAGGATCGCGTCCCGCCGTGCCGCTAGATTTTTGTATACCGTGCCGAATTTCCAGAATCCGAGCGGCAGGACCACACCCATAGAGCGCAGGGCGGAGATACTCGATATTCTGAGGGAGAATGGCATGGCTCTCGTTGAAGACGACCCGTATCACTATCTGAGCTATGACGGGCCGCCGCCGGACAGCTATCTGAAACTGGCGGGGGAGGATATGCGCGTGATTCACGTCAACAGTTTTTCGAAGATAATCGCGCCAGGTCTCAGAGTCGGCTGGGCAGTGATACCTCCGCCGCTTGTAAAAATCTTCTCGTCGCTGAGGATAAGCGCCGGCCTCGGCAGACCTCTCGCGATACAGAGGGGAGTTTTGACATACCTGCGGGGAGTGGACTTCAAAGCCATGACCGCCGGCCTCTGTCGTGAATATCGCTGCCGGCGCGACGCCATGCTCAGCATGATAGAAAAGTACCTGACGCCGCTGGGGATAAGAACAAATCGTCCGGCCGGAGGTTTTTTCATCTGGGGAGAGGCGCCGGGCGCGGCCGACGCGGAAAAATTCGCGCGCTACGCCGTCCGCAAGGAGAAGATAGGGATAATACCGGGCAGCGCTTTTTATCTTGACGGAGATAGGGGAGGGGACGGCTCCTTCCGCCTATCCTACTCCAAGGTCCGGATTGACGCGATGGAGGAGGGAATGTCCCGCCTCGCGAGGGCTTGGAGTTCATACTCGAAACTTGTGAAGGGATGACAGCGGCGGCGTAATCCGCGTATCGCGCTGTTGACTTGATGGGAGACGCATATGTTCGAAAGAGTCTTTAGCGTTCCATATTATGGACTTGATATGAACGGCAGGGTAAAGACGAGCCTGCTGCTTCAGCTCTTGCAGGAAGCTGCCGCCCTTCACGCCGGCAGCATCGGCATCGGCGTAGCGGACATGCAAAGCCGTGACCTTACATGGGTATTGCGCCGCTATCTGGTGAGGGTCCGCCGCTCTGCCGGATTGGGCGATCTGACCATCAGAACTTGGTTTGAACCGAGGAAGAACCTCATGTCCATCCGTGCTTTCGATATCATCGACGGGGAGGGAGACAGCGTCGCTGACGCATGGTCGGGCTGGATCGTGGTGGACTTGAAGCGCGGCCGCCCCGTGAGGCTCGACCGCGCTCTGCCGGACGAATACTTCAGGCTTGCTGAGCCGGTGAAGGAGGATGTTACTGGTCCGATGGAAGAGGTCGGCGGCAGTTGCGATTTCAAGGATACGTTCCGAGTCAGAAGGTACGAGCTAGATTTGAACGGCCATGCCAATCACACGGCGTACTTTGATTGGGCGGTCGAAAGCGTGCCCGACGAGGAGACAAGAGGAAGGGCGCCGGCGGAATTGGAAGCCGAATACACAGCCCCAGTGACACGGGAGAGCGTTACAGTCCGGACGAGAAGGGTCAGCGAGTCTCCCTTGAAGTTCGCGCACTCCGTGACGATAACTGGAAGCGGCATCGTAGCCGCGAAGCTCTCCACAACCTGGGCGGAAACCGGTTAACGGTCGGACGGTTTGGAGTCGGTCTCTATCTTTCAACGTTTATTCTGAACTATGATGCCGGTTTCGATTTCGCCATCCATATATACCGAGAAACTGCCGTCGTAGACGTGGACCGATGGATGCTCGCCTATCTCGTGGCCGGCCTGTTCCAGAGCTTCCAAGTTCAGCCTGTTGTCCTTTTGTCTGTGGAATACTGGCAGATAGAGGATCCCATCCGCGTCCATATCCAGGAAGAAGTGGGTGCCGAAGGAGAGCTCCGGGGAGAAGTTCAGCTCCGGTACGCTAATTTCGACGAGACAGCCGCAGTTGCATATCTGGTCGTAGCGAACCGGCACCCCCAAGGTCGGATTCCGGCTCCCCCATCTGCCGGGGCCCGCTAAGATATAGCGCATCCCGCTGAGCCGGCTATTGATCTCCCCAATGGCCCTCGCAGCGGCGGACGGATCCCATCTGCTCCTGTACGCGCCGGCATCGACATACACGAGGTGACGGACGTTTTCAAGCTGCCCGTTGCTGACCATCCTGTCTCCGCGAAAGATCACCGCTTCAGCGGGGACGTCCGGCAGCGTCACTCTGCCTCTCTCGCCAAACGGCGAGAGAGGGCGCATCTGGAGCAGTTTGAACCCGTCACTCCGCTTGGTCTCATAGGTGAACTCTATATCGACCGGTATGCCGGACACAGCCTCCATATGAGCCAGGAGGTCCTTCGAAGTTTTAAATAACCCTCTCTCCTTAGTGTGAAGCTCCGGGAACGAAAATATCGGCCGGACCAGGCCCTCCGGTTCCGCCATCGTGGAGTAGAGACAGTCGTCGCCATAGTTTTGAACGTATGCCCCATAGTTCTTGTGTTCTTTTCGGAGAAATTTGGAGAACAGCGAGAGCGAACCGGTCAGAAGCTCCCCTCGCTCCAGATCTATATAATCGAAGTTCTCCTGAGACGCCATAGCTATCTGAGACGGCTGATTGCCCTCGGGCCGCAGCGATGGATTAGTCAGGTAGAAGACTCTCGCGGCGCACCTGTCCACGCTTCTCGTGCCAAGGCCGAAACAGAGCCGCATCAGACCGTCCTCTTTTTTTATTCTGGGGTTGGGGAGCCTGAATACGCGAGAAAACAGGGTTCCCGCAAGTTCGGGATAGAAATAATCTCCGCGGCGTCTCCCTGTGAGGGATTGAATAATTACGGCGATTGATTCGTCTCTGTGAGGCCTGCCGTGTTTTTCGCGGTATGCCCTGGCCGATGGGTTGAAGAGCGACGAGAATACTCTCTTGACCGACCGCTCCAGCGCGTAATAGCGCTCCGCTTCATTCCCGCGATTTGGACAGAAGCATGTCTTGTACTTTCCGGCAAACGCGAGCGAGAAGGAGTCCTCCATCTTGGAACTCGACCGGACCGCGAACGGCGGAGAATCTATAGCGTCGAATTTGCCGAGAATAGAGAGAAGCTCCTTTCGAAACGAATTGGCCAGAGGGGCCTCCATGACGGTTCGTTTCACCCTCGCCCAGTCGTCGTCGTCATACAGTTCAGAGAGACGGTTCTCTTCGATGAAGTCGTCGAATACCTCGGTGGACAGCACAATACTCAAATCGGGAAAACCGACGGCACTGCCGAGAGGCGTATCTTGAATGGCGCGCATAGCGTAGGCTATGCCCTTTGCCTTACCGCCGCACTCTCCAGCTCCTACCAGATTTCCCATGTCTTGGAAGAAGTTTTCAGCCTTGAAGTCATCATAACCGCCGAGAGATCGTTCCAAAATGACTCCTCCATCCGTCGCGCTATGCCACAGACCACAGAAGATAAGGTTGAATCTCCCCGGATGCCGTCTGTTTCCGGATCCGCGAGAACTCGCCCTTCCAGCCCGCGGGCTGAGGCCTCATTTTGCCCGAGTTGGCGTCATTGCCGAATAGAACTCCATCATCAACCGTCCAACCTATGGTTTGAGGTTACGTTTGGTTGGTTCTTGCCGGGCGATTATGTGGTAAACTATATCATTATATTGCCACTTTGTGGAAGAGAGGGATGCTGTCTTGATTCTCCCAAGGCTGATAATTGCGGACGAGCACAGGCCGGGAAAAGTTCCTGCGGGCGTCATGATGGCGGCTGTCCTCAAGGAGATGGGATATCGGCTAAAACTCTTTTTGGGAAACATCGACGAGCCCTCTATGAGAATTTTACAGGTGATGTGCGGACAACCCGTTACGCTTCTCGATCCGTTGCTGTGCGGCGGCAAGGCGAATCTGCGGTGGCTGTTTCAGAGCGCGGCCTCACCGGACTGCATAAATCTCGTTATAATGAGTCTTGGCGGACGCTGGTCCGAGGACTCGGCGTTCCGGATTCCAAAGGAGTGCCTGCTGATGGCGGAATACCTTGAGTGCGAGGTTATTCCAATCTTCTACAGCGATACGTCCTCGACCATCACCATCCGGACGGTTACGGATGTAATAAAACAGTTTGAGAATTCGGTCGGCGATGTCATTCACTCCGTTCTCTTCAGGTCTATCCTGAACTACCGGGAGTATGAGCTTGTCGATCGCGAAGTGGGGCGTCAGACCAGCGCGATATCGCTCGGTTCGATCTCCAGATCGATGGAGCGGGAATCCCCGCCTATTGCCGACCTCTGTTCCGGCAGCGCGGCGCAGGCCATACTGCCCGTCCGATCCGCGGCGGTGCAGATCAAGAGCAGCGAACACATGATTCAATGGGGATTGTTCAGCGCGCTCGCGCAAAACTGTCCTGAGTGGAAGCCTCAGCCGAGGCTCGGCGAGCCCATCTCCGACGCCGGCAAGGTCAACGTAGCCGTGGTCCGCAGCCCGGCCCTCACGCTCGGAGGCGACGGCACGGAGCATCTCATGCGGATGCTCGGTTGCAACGTGGTTGAAGTCCCTCTGGAGGGGGGGCTTTATCAGAACGTCCCGATACACGGCGTGTATGTTCCGCACGGTCTGACGTTTCTGGTGATTCAGATGTTCTTCGACAATGCCTACCTTAGGACCATGCTCACAAGGGGGAGCTCCGGCAGCTCCTTTTTCCTGGTCGAGGGGGGATCCGCCCCGATCCTCGGCGACAGGATAGTCATGCCCCCAGGATTCGATAACAGCGAGACTAGAGGCTTCAGCGTAATGCCGTACGACTCCGTGTACAGGGCTATGAACATGGGCACTCCGCGCAGGGTGTTCGCTTCGGGCAGAAAGGCGAACCCACTCCTCAGAGGATCGCAGGAGTTCGTTGGCGGTTATATATCGAACAACCTTGCCATCGCGTCTCCCGATCCTGAGGATGAGTGCTGGAACCTGCGCGAGAGCCCGCAGGCGAATGTATTCGGAAGCGACGCCTGGTGCAAGGGGCGGGCGCTGGTCACCAGGATGCGGATCGAACCGTGGAGCGCGCCGGAGTCGTTCAGACGTTGGCTTGAAGGCTAGGTGGGGCGCGTGTTCGATCAGGGTTCTATTTTCGAAATAGGCGGAAAACTCTTGTTGGAAGCTGAGGGGATGGCAAACGACCTTGTGGACTGGAGGAGGGCGTTCCATCAATTTCCGGAGTTGGGGCTGGAGGAGCGTGTGACGGCGACAAAGATAGAGGCGATACTCTCCTCGCTGCCCCGAATGGAGGTCATCAAGGGGTTCGGGCTCCCAACCTGTGTGATAGGCAGGTTGGGAGAGGAATTACCGGGAGACGCCCTGGCGTTCAGAGCGGAGATTGACGCTGTGGAGGTGAGGGAGGACACCGATCTTCCATTTAGTTCCTACGATGGCATGATATCTCATGTGCAGGGGCATGACGCTCACATGTCGGCGCTTCTCGGCGTCGCGGCGCTGCTCTCCAGTCACTGGGAGATATTGAGGCATCCTGTGATCTTCATCTTCCAGCCAGCCGAGGAGGGCAAAGGGGGCGCGAAACTGCTCGTCGATGCCGGACTAATAGATGAGTTTCGCATAGAAAGAATGCTCTGCGTTCACTGGGTTCCGCAGCTTCCATACGGAGAGATATATACGAGCGGCGGCGGGGTCACCGCGTTTTCGAGCAAGGTGCATATAGGATTGACTGGGCCTGGAGGCCATGGTTCGACGCCTCATCTCACATCAGACCCGCTGTACGTGTCGGCGCACCTGTTGACGGCTCTTCAGGGTATGATAACCCGCGAGGTCGATCCCCTAAAGAGCGCGGTGCTCTCATTCGGGCGTATCGAGGCAGCCGAGGTATATAATGTTATAGCTGAGGAGACACACCTCTGGGGCACGCTCCGAACTACCGACGGGGAGACGCATCTCTTCCTCAAGTCTCGCATAGAGGAGCTCGTAAAGGGCATAGCGCGTATGACGCGACTTGCGTCCTCTGTAGAGTACATGCTCAACTACAATCAGGTCGTAAACGATAAGGATCTCGTAACCGGCATCTTCAAAATCGGAAGAGCCCTTATCGGAAATGAGAGCATAAAATCGTTGACTAGTCCCCTCCTCGTAGGAGAGGACTTTTCGTTTTTTTCGGAACATGTGCCATCATGCCTCATGTTCCTCGGTACGGGGATGGACTACGGGCTGTATCACGCGCGCTATGACATCCCGGAGAACCTGCTGCCCTTTGCCGCGGCATGGGGCGCTTGCCTGGCCCTCTTCGTCTGAGGAGGCCGCAGCGGCTCGAAGGAGCGATGCCAAAATGGATCCGAGACTCGACGATATTATCACGCAAAACTTCGCGAAAGCTCCGACCGAGCCCTGTATGTGGTGGCGAGGAACCTGGTGGTCGAGGGGGGCGATAGGCGAGCTTGTTATGGAGTGCGAATCCTCGCTCATTAAGAGCGGATTTTCGAGGGGGCAGCGTCTCGGGCTCGTCCTTCCGAACAGCCCGATTATGCTCGCGTCCTGTATAGCGGCCTGGAGACTTGGCGGATCGGTCGCGCTGGTCAACCCTCACCTCAAGCACCCCCCTGTTCCGGAGTACCTAAAGAGCGTAGATGTCTTCGGAGCGATAGTGAGCCGCGAGATAGAAGGACTTGTCAGCGTGATATCAAACGCTGGCATTCCGGTCGCCTCGGCTGCGCTGAACGATGCCGTCCCAGCGATAGACGGCAGAACCGGATTACCCGACGCCGGTCAAGGGCTGGCCGCGCTCTTTCACACGGCCGGAGCGAGCGGGGATGTGAAGGCCGTTCCCATAACCCACCTCAACATTCTCACGCTGCTCGAGTCGATAATCGAGATGATCCCATCGATGGATGAAGACGATATCATATTAAACGCCATCCCCAACCACCATTCATTCGGTTTCGTGGTTGGGGGCATAATGCCTATAGCCTACGGGATGCCGCAGGTGTTGGTCTCGTCAGTGGTCCCGCCCAAGACTACCCTGTCCGCGATACGTCAGGCCGGGGTGACCATAATTCCGACGCTGCCGATGATATTGGGCATTCTGATCGGCGGGGAGAGGGAGATAGCGCCAATGTCCAAGGTAAAACTGGTATTCTACGGCGGCGGCGAACTGATGCCTGGATTGGCGGAGCGAACAAAGGAGGTGTTCGGCGTCAGTCCCTTGGAGGGTTATGGGCTGACAGAGGCGTCGAGCGTGCTTGCCGTTACCCCCGCCGAAAACGCGATAAAGCCGGGCGCGTCCGGCAAGATACTCTCGTGCTTCGACGCCGAGGTGCGCGACAGTGACGGTAATCTTCAGCCATACAACGTTGCCGGCCGGCTGTGGATACACGGCGCGGCCGTCGCGGATGGCTACTACAGAACCGACGGCATCTCCGCGGAGAGGTTTCGCGACGGCTGGTTTGACACCCAGGACATCGTCAGGATAGACGAAGACGGATATATAACAATAGTCTCCGCTGCCGGAGACGTGATAACCGCCGGCGGCGCTCTGATCTATCCGGGCGAGATAGAGGCCATCCTGAAGGGACATCCCGAGATAGCGGATGCGGCCGTGATAGGTATACCGAGAGGAGCAAAGGGCGAGTATGTGCAGGCGTGTGTTGTGCTGAAGGAGGGCAGCGCGCTCAGGCCGCGCGACATTGTCGTCTTCGTCCGGCGCAAGCTGCCCAACTACAAAGCGCCGAGGTCGGTCAGGATACTGCCGGAACTGCCCAAGAACAACCTGGGTAAGGTTCTGAGAAAGGAGTTGCGAGGTGGCTGACAGCGTGTTATTTCTGTTCGACGCTTCCAGCGAGGGGCGGGTCCTGATGACGCCGGGAGACCCTCCGAAGCCGCTTACGATTGGGGACCAGCCGGGATATGAAGATGTCGTCTCTTTGTCCGGCAGGGTATTGCGCGGAGATGGGGCATCCGACGTCTGGGCGAGGCTCGCGCCGGGCGCGTCCATTCCGGAAGGCCTGGTGGCGCTCGAAAGGCGCGTTCTGGCCGATCTACTCGGCGGCGATCTCTTTACTCGCTCGGGGATCGCTTATCAGATGATGAACCTGACAGTAAAGAACAGATTCTGCGGCGTCTGCGGCGCGGCGATGCGCGACCACAGACGGGAGCGGGCACGCGAGTGCCCGGCGTGCCGAGCCATGGCGTACCCAACCTTGAGCCCGGCGATAATAGTGGCTGTGGAGAGGGACGGAATGCTGCTCATGGGGCACAACGTAAACTTTCCGGCAGGCAGGTACAGCGTGCTCGCCGGCTTTGTAGAGCCGGGAGAGACGCTGGAACAGGCGGTTGAGCGCGAGGTGTATGAGGAGTCGGGGATACGGATCAATAATATCCGTTACTTCGAGAGTCAGCCCTGGCCGTTCCCGAGTTCGATGATGGTCGGCTTCCGAGCCGATTGGGAATCCGGCGACCCTCAGCCGGACGGCGAGGAGATCGCCGACGTCAGGTGGGTTACGCCGGACAATCTTCCGGATCTGCCGCCCAGCGTGAGCATATCGCGCAGACTGATAAACGATTGGCTGAGGAGGCGCGGTTCAGTCGCGAGTTAGCCGCTCTGGCGCGAGGCCTCTGTCGTATCTCGTATCGGAGTTATTACTCCATTCATCTCCGAAGTCGAGAAGCAGTTGGCGATATCCTGTCTGTTCGCGCTCCGTATTGCTGACGGTGAGGCCCATGAGCCGGATCTGCCGCTCTATGTCAATGTTCGTGGAGTCCAGAAGTTCCTTCGCGACCATCCAAAATAGGCCAAATCTGTCGATGGAGGCGGCAAGCGTCTTTCGTCTCGTCATCTCCTGGAAGTCGGCGTATTTCAGTTTGAGCGTCACTGTCCGCCCCGTGAAGAAATTCTTGGAGAGCCTGTCCCAGACTTCTTCGGCTATCTCCCGCAGGTGTCCGAGCAGCTCTCTTCTCTCGCTGATGTCAGTCAGGAAGGTGGTCTCCGCGCCGATGGATTTTCGCATCCGTTCCGATGTGACCTCGCGGTCGTCCTCGCCTCTCGCGTTCAAGTAATACGAGCGTCCGCTCTTGCCGAAGACGCGTATCAGCTCGTCCTCGGTAAAGCGCTTCAAATCCTTTCCGGTGTGGATTCCCATCCTGTGCATCTTCTCGGCGGTGACCCTTCCCACCCCCCAAAACTGTTCAACTTTGAGGGCTTCGGCGAACGCATCCGCCTCTTCCGGTCTGACGACAAACATACCGTTTGGTTTTCTGTAGTCGGACGCCACTTTTGCGAGGAATTTGTTGAACGAAACCCCGGCGGAGGCTGTGAGTCCGGTCGCTTTCCATATCCGGCGGCGGATATCCTTCGCGATGAGCGTCGCTGACGGAACGCCGCGTCTGTTGTCCGTCACATCGATATACGCTTCATCCAGGGAGAGAGGTTCGACCAGATCGGAGTACTCGAAGAAGATTGCCCGTATCCGCATGGAGACCGCGCGGTATACGTCAAAGCGAGCGGGGACGAAGATAAGTTCCGGGCATTTGTTCATCGCGGTCAGAGACGGCATGGCGGAACGGACGCCCCACTTTCGCGCTTCATAACTCGCGGCGGCGACAACGCCCCGCTCCGCCGCCCGACCAACCGCAAGAGGCTTACCGCGATACTCGGGATGATCCCGCTGTTCGATGGAGGCGTAAAACGCGTCCATATCGATGTGAATAATTTTTCGGATCATCTTCTAAATCTGTTCTCCCCCTGTTCATGAGGGCGTCAATAAAAGATGAGGCATCCGGCTACCCGCTCCACGCGGACGCTTCATATTTCACCTGATTCATCCGTATATATCCGGCCATAAGGAACTCTGGCTATCGGCGCCCGGCCGATGTGGGCTGTCTTCTCTGCGCTTGGCGTACTCGACTAAAAGATCACCGTTCTCATTGCGCATATCATATACTCTGGGCGTTCTCTTGTAAAACTCAGGGTCCTGGTCTGTTATCTCAACGGCTTTTACCCACTTGACGAGACTGTACGGAACATCTCTGCTGGGATCATGCCGCAAGACCATTTTGGTTCGCGCGTTCGCGGTAATCTCTACATTAAGAGAGATCTGAACATTGATGGATAACTTGCTCCTTAATTGACTGTCGGCGACCGTTGCCCACAGAGATGTATCTTCAACTGATTTCTGCGCTATGCTGTACTCCTCTGGGGGGTCGAAGGAGGATAGCATTTCATTCTTTTCTTCACACTCCAACACACTATACTCGACAGGATCTCTTGCGATTATATTCAGAAAATCCATCATTTTTGTGAAAAACACTTCTCTCATCTTTGAAAAACTACTGTCTTCCGTATTTGCCTCTTGCGATCTCACGCCGTTCTTTCCAATAAAAGCGGCAAATCTATCCCTCAGTTTCAGAAGTTCCGAAATATCGTCCTCCAATTCAAACGTGCTGATTTTAGCCGCATTGGAGTCCATTACACTTCTTCCTTTGGCCTTCAATATATCATCTACGGTTGGGGCATTTGGATCATCTGTAACCTGCCATCCATACCCCTCTATCCCCTTAGAACTTCCTACTGGGACAAGCACCTCGGCAACATTCCATTCTTCGCCATTGGCAAGGCGTTCAGCAGCTCTTTGAAGCATTTTATATGAGTCTGTATCCTTATATTGCGGTTCATGGAGCACAATCTTTGACTCACCGGTCTGGTACGCAGAGCAGAACAACTCTGTTTCGCAGTCCAGTTCGTGCTGTAAGTCGCCCATTTCCATCTGGATGGCGATGCGGTACTCGTCGGAGAGCATCTCATCCTGTGCCAATTTAGCAAGTTTCTTCATCTCTTCGAGGAGCTTCCCTGCTTTTGTCAGGTGTTTGTCCATCAACTTCAACTTTGGATCAGCCCTTGAGCTCTTTATCTGTTCTTCCCATGACACGATAGGTTTATTGGCGGCATCATTACCGCTGATGTGGAGATTGAACTGCCGCTGCTTTGCCTGGTATGACAGATGCAAAACATCCGTCGTGAGCTTGAGTCTCTGGCTAGCTTCGTCTCGGCTAGAATAATTAGGCAAAAATCCCTCTCCTATGCCACTTATAAAAGAACGAGCAAATGCGGGTCGTTCAGGCCCTATAGGATAGTTAACGGCTATTCTATTTCCTATCCTCAAGATTATCACCCCTTCCGTTGGATAATCTGCTCCTTAATTGACTGTCGGCGACCGTTGTCCACAGAACCGCGTCTTCAACTGATTTCTGCTCCAAATCTAAAAATTCAGCGGAATTGGGTTCTGACACTTCAATTACCTCCAGACCGAAATCTCTCCCATTGCCTTCTGTGTAATTTCCATAAATATCTTTTGAGTCTCCAAAAGTAATTTGAGTGCCATCCCTGGAAAGCGAGCCGAGAAATGAGCCCAAGTGTTCCCCAAGCCCGCGCACCATGTCAAAGAAGCGTTTGTCATAGCCGCCGCTTTGTGGATTCGCGCCGACTTTGGTAATGGTGGAAACTAGTTTTTCGCGCTGTTTTGCAAGATCTGCGATGTTTTTTTCAAGTTCAGCCGCGCTCACAATCGCGGATTCAGAATCCATCACGCTTCTTCCTCTTCCCTTTAAAATATCTCCAATGGTAGGGACTGTTTCATCGTCTGTGATCTCCCACTCGACTCCTACTTTTGAAATTTCGTCTGTGTCATAAATTACATGGCATATTTCAGCGACATCCCATTCTTCTCCATTTATGATACGTTCACGGGTTCTTACAAGCATGTCATACGCGTCTGAATCCTGGAATTTTCCATGCGTCTCTCTAATGTACGATTCTGTTCCAGGTTCAAATTGATGTCTCACCATCCCTATCATGACATCAGTTTCAGTGTCCAGTTCGTGCTGCAGCTGCCCCATTTCTATCTGTAGGTTAATGCGGTCGAGATCATCGAGTGACGCGTCC
>JAIRWR010000110.1 GCA_031268885.1 Synergistaceae bacterium | reverse complement strand
AATAGATCGCGAAGTCATCGTCGGCTGGAGTCGCCGTGTTAAAGGCGGCAAGAATTGCGTCTTCAGCGTATGTTCCGGTATATTTTTTGCCGTTCTCGTCGATTACGGTGAACAGGCAGTCGCTTGATGGCAGTGGCGGCGGCGGTGTTTGCGGCGGTAAGTCTATGCCCAGCCACGTTCCGGACGGCAGAGGCTGCACAGTGTCCTCAGTGCCGGCGCCTCTGGTGAATGCCTCGGCGTACACAGTATAGACCCCTATCGTCTCGCCGTCGGCCGGGTGAGTCACGAACTCGTTGTTTGACGAATCAAGCGTATTCCACGTTATGGCGCCGTTGGAGGGATCATAGCTGTAGTCAATACCCTCCTCGTAATTCCTTCCGTCCGAGCTGACTGAGAGCAGTTGGGACGGATACGGATTGAGGACGTTGTTCACGTCCTTTGGCACGTATGTTATGTAATTCTTTATCGTCTTGGTAGGATCCGTCGGGTCGCGCGGATCCTGAATTTCTACATAAAGCTTGTTCGACATGGTGAGGTTTACGGCCCCGAGGGTGCCGGTCTTATCCAGCCCGGTAAGGGAGCTCTCGATGACAAGCCTGTTGTCGAATATCTTAGCTGTCGCCATCAGGGGCTGGCCCTTCTGGTCCGTTGACATCTGTATCTTCTTGTTTATGTCGGCGAGCGTGTCTGTCGCTTCAACGGTGATGCTGGCGACCTGGGTGTCCACGTGAATCCGAAACGCGCCGCTTATTCCGAGCGCGGCGCCTGTGCTGATCTGCCTTGCTGAGATATAGCGCTGCGCGGTGGCGAGCTGATCGATATCTATGTCCCACGACGCGATATCCGCGTTGGCGTTGACGGTGGCCTTTGCTATGTCGGGCGCGGTGGCGCCGCCGTTTGTCTTTGGGCGCACTATGAACTCCGCCGTCTTTGCCTTGTAAGTCGACTCAATATTGAGCTGCAGCAGTGTGTTCTGCAGCTTGCGGAACTGGCTTGTCAGCTCTTCGTAGAGCGACTTTTTATATTCCAGGGTATCGATCTTATTCTGCCAGATCGTCTCCGGTTTTCTCGCTATCTCGAGTGTCTTGGAAATGATCTCGTCCCAGCCTATGCCGGAAGCTACCCCCGTGACTTGAAATGGCGTTTCCGCCATACTGATCCCCCCCTTTTGTCGATAAGTCTTCCACCAATATATTAGTATAATAATATCGGTTGTCTTTAAGTCTATCTTAAACGGTGTGATAGTCAAGGTAAAAAACATATTTTGGGCATGAAAAAATTATTTTAGAAGAGTTGTTTTTTATCCGAATCATTGCGTCAGCATAGAACGGCAGCTCGCTCTCCGCTTTTTTCAAAGTTCGCGCATCCGCGGACCTCCCCAAAAAGAGGCTGTTAATGTATACTTCATCTGTGCCGATATAAAGAGTATCCGCACCTATGCGTGCTGTCAATTAAGATCTGTGAACCCGATTGAGAGAAGGAAGGGGAGTTGCCGCGGGATTGAATGTGAACGCACTGAAGGTGTATGTATAATTCTTGACTTTCAAATCGACTCGAAGGAGAGGGTGTTTTTTACATTGAAGAATAAGATATTTTGTTTGGTGCTGCTCGCTGTGTGCCTCGCGTTCGGCGCGTCTTACGCGTCGGCGGGAGTTGTTACGCCGCCGTACCAGTTCGACGACGTCTATCAGTCCGGCGGCGCCTCCAATGCCGGGGCCCAGTGGGTTGTGATCACCAACTTGAACTCCACTGTGGGAAAGAAGACTACTGAGACGATTGAGACCGGGGCGAACTTCGTAAGGGAGAGAAGCAATATCTATAGGATGGAGGCGGATTCTGCCGGCAACCCGGTCTCCACCGACGTGGTGAAGTATATATTCATGGTCGTGCCTGAGACAGAAAGCTCCATTAATATCGACTTCAGGTGGCTGCAGCCCCCGGACTCACCCGGTCAATCGTACACGCAGGATATTCTTTACTACAACGCTGGCGGCGATAATTCGTACGCAAATACGAAGGAATCTCTGTTACGGACGGATGGTGAGCCGGTCAGTGGCTGGAAGTTTGACTTTACGAAGTACGCAAGGGCCGGGGAGTACGATACATCCCGCGGGTATCTGGCCTTCCATCAGAATCCGAGTGTGAGTCCGTCGCAGACGGTGCAGATTCCTCTCATCATAGCGAATGTGAGAAACGGAAACGCGTCCCAAAAGCCGCTGCTCTTCAGGTCGGCCATGCGAGAGCGGATGTCGGGCGGGACAGCTGGCGCGAGGGGCAATATAGTCGCCTACGACCACTTTGGATGGAACGTGGCCGAGAATTACTCGCCCATAGGAGTCAGCGACTGGGTCTTCGTGCCCGTGACCAAACTTCCGATCGACGACAACCAGGTAAACTACGACCTCAGGACGGACATAACGAACTACAGCGGGCTCCGCTACGGGCTTCAGAGGCAGGACCTCGGCATGGGCGATAAATGGATGCCGCCCACCAGATGGCGGATGGATCTGCCGGCTGGCGTGGACGACGTGGATCCCGACGTCACTCTCAACGTTCTCAGTCATGTGCCGCCGGGTTTGATCACGACATACGACCAGTCGTTCAATGTGGTGAAGGGCGCGAATCCCATCATGGATCTGTACCCCATAGACGAGACCACGTCCTCGTATAGACTGACGCTCCGCCACCCGTCGATATTTGGAATTGATCTTGGGCGGGAGTCCGGCTTCGACTTTGACGTGACCGGATTCAGCTATCTCTCGTCGCAGTCGTTCCTTGATAGGGTGAAGACCGGCGCCGGAAGCAAGACGGTAATGATGCCAACGACCGAGGACAGCGTCATGAGCGGCATTACGTCCCAGACATTCCTGGACTCGAACGCTGTCAACACGCTTGCGGTGGATGCCGCTATCCCCAGGCACATGGTTATATCCGATGACGCCGACGGGATGCTGCCGCTTTACGTCACGCTGAAGATATCGAAGGACAACCAGTTCATGGTCTCCAGGTGGAACGCGCTGCTGACGCAGTGGAGGAGCACGGGGAGGATCAAGACGCAGTTCGCGAACCAGTTCTCGCTCTACGTCCACTACCCCGACGGCACAAACCTCGACCTCTTCGACTGGCTGCAGCGGAACAACGAATTCGACAGGACGGTGAAGGTCTTTCTCGACGAGGAGCAGGGCTACGTCACAATCAGCTTCATCGTGATGATGATGGACAGCGACTCCAAGGACGTCAGCGTCGTGGAGGATACCACGGATAACGGTACCTGCGGCTTCATAGTGATGAAGGACGGACAGAAGAATGAGAGATGGAACACAACCTTTGTGACCGCGCCCGTCGGTTACATAGATTTTATCCCTGACGCCGGCGGCGGCAGCAGCGGCAGCGGTGGAGGCGGCTGCGGAGTCGGCGTCCCGATATCGGCGCTGATGCTGCTGGCAGCCGCTGGCGCCTGTTGGGCAAAGAGGAGGGTAACGATTAAATCATGAAGAGATGCGTATCGATACTTCTGGGTCTTCTGCTGGCCCTGTTAGCCTTGGGCGCTGACCGGGCCGTTGCGGCCACGCATTACGTTACGGATTCAGCGGAGTTAGCGGCCGCGGTTCTTGATCCGGCGTCGAGCGATATTACGTTGTCAGCGGACATAACTCTGAACATACCTATAAATATATCCGCTCCAGTCACGATACACGGCAATAACACGACGCTGACAGTCGATTCCGCTAATAAAATATCTGTGAATTTAACAGGCGTAGTAACCTTCGACGGCCTGCGCGTCATCGGTGTCGCCCCAGCGACCGGTGGCGCCATAAGCGTGTCGGGCGGCACGCTCAACCTCAACGGCGGTTCGTTCTCCAACATTACCGGCGGTGACGTGGTTGTGATTAACAACGCGAACGCGAACTTCAACGGAGGTTCGTTCTTAGGCATATCCGGCGGCAACGCGGTCACTATCGCCTACTCGAACGCGTCCTTCAGTGGTCTTGGGTTTTCCAACGTATCCGGCGGCAGTGCGGTTGCGGCTTCCAACTCGACTGTGCGTTTCGAGAGCGTATCATTCAATAGCATATCCAATGCCCGAGCTGTATCGATCGCGGGCGGAACGGTGACCTTCGGCGGCAGCTCCTCTTTTAATAATAATTCGAGGGGGGGCGTCGATATCGGCATGGGGAGCGTTGTGTCGTTTAATGGAACGTCCTTTTTCAGGAATGGAGCTTCGAGCGGGTTGGATGGGGGCGCTGTGGCGGTTAGCGGGAGTGGGAGCGCCGAGTTCACCGATGCCAAATTCTCCGAGAATAGAGCGGTGAACGGCGGCGCTGTGAGCGTCGTCGGAGGGAGCGCGTCATTCAGGGGTACGGGGACGGAGTTCAGCAGTAATACCGCGGCAGCGAACGGCGGCGCTGTGAGCGCCACCGGCAGGGGGCAGGCCTCCTTTGAAGGGACGGCGGTATTCCGTAACAATACAGCCGGTGCAAACGGGGGGGCTCTTTACGCGTCTGAAGCCAGTCTATCCATCGGCTCCGCCTTTACTTTCGAGGGCAACACCGCGACAGGAGGCGATGGCGGCGCGATCTGGACGGATGGCGCGTTCAGCGTGCCTGGCGGTACCTTTGCGTCAAACAAGGCGGCCGCGAAGGGCGGCGCGATTTACGCGGCAGGAAATATCACCATAGCCGCCGGCGTGTTCAGAGAGAACTCCACGACCGCCAATTCACCCGCCCCGGATGATGGCGGCGGCGCTGTCTATTCGATGGGAGCCCTCAGAATTACGGGCGGGACATTTACGTCGAACACCTCCGGGAAGAGGGGCGGAGCGGCATGGGGAGAGACTGTAACTGTGGGGCCGGCGTCCACTCCGGTCGAGTTCAGCGGCAACACGGTTACGGGGGTCGCAAGTACGGTTAGTATGGGAGGGGCGCTCTTCGCGAATTCCACCAACACCGGAACGCAGTCGTCCATGAGCGTGAGGGACGCGATCTTCACGGGCAACAGCTCCACAAGCGCGGGGGGAGCTGTTGCGAGCCTCGGAACCGCTAATATAGTGAATTGTGTATTCGGAGATGGCGGCGCTACCACGAATGTGGCCGAACGCACTGGAGGGGCGGTTTACAGCGAGTACGCGGTCGTCAGTAACTCCACGTTCATCAAAAACGTCGCCTATGAGCGAGGAGGGGCTGTCTTCGTCAACGGCGGCGGACCGGGGAATCGCAGCAGTTTCGAGAACGTCCTGTTCGCCATGAACATATCCTCCGTGGAGGGGGGCGCGTTTTACTCCGGCGGCGGCGGCGGTCACGAACTGACGTTCCTCTGCTCGTACTTCGACTCGAACTCAACCAGCGGCAGCAAGGGCGGCGCCATCTACTCAGAGGGCAGCAGCCTCTTCATCAAGCAGTGCACGTTCTCCAAGAACAGCGCGAGCGAAGCTAATTCAGCCGGCGGCGCGGTGTGGACCGGCGCGATTGCCAGCAGGATCTTAAACTCGACCTTTGTCGAAAACAGCGTCGGGGGTGGCAGCGGAGGAGCGGTTTACTTCGACTCGACGGTGACGGCTGAGAGAAATTCGGCCATCTATTACTCCACGTTTCTTCGTAACGTCGCGGGAGGCGGAAAGGGAGGCGCATTCTTCTCGAAGGCCTCGGGCGTCAACGTGGGCGCGTCGCTCTTTGTCGGCAACACCGCGGGATACGGCATGGATATATACAGGGACATCGGCACGATCAACTCGGCGGGGTACAATATAATAAATAACTACGGCATATCCGGGGCATCCGGACAGCCCAACCCCAGTTATAACTGGACAGCGGATCCGAGCGTCACCGGAAGCACAAATACCGATAAGTACGGCGATACGCATACGGCGGTCTCCATCTTCGGCTCGAACGTTCTGACGAGCAATCCGGTGAATGGAACGCCCATAGTTGTCGGTTCGTCTCACCAGCCGGAGAGATATCTCGATACAATCGCGCTCGTCGACAGCACCGAGACCTCCCTCAACCCGGCGATCGACCAGATAGTCGGAAACGTGGCCTGGAATCTGTTCAACACGTACTTCGCTGGCAACTCTCACACCGACCAGAGGGGCTTTTCCAGGCCCAACAACTCCGACGGTTTCTCCGATATAGGGGCGTTCGAAAATGAGAGGGGCACGCCAGGAGGCCCGTATCCTCCCGGCCCGGTGGTTGGGTCCATCGCCTTCATCCGCATGAGCGGGATACCCCTCACGATGAAGACCGTGGGGCAGACGTGCACTCTCACGGCGGTCGTCTACTACCAGAACGGGACACAGGGTTTCAACGAGTCGGTCAGTTGGAGCAGTTCGAACCCGGCGGTCGCGGTCATAGATCAGTACGGAAATGTGTACTCGTACAGCAGGGGATCGACCACGATATCCGTCCAGACGGACCGTCCGGCCGCTGACGGCAACCTCGCCTCTGACAGCGCGGATCTCGTGATCGAAAACGACATGATGAACTACATGAACGTATTCCCCGGCGTTCGCCGGAGATTGGCCGAGTTCAACTCGGGACTGGGAGACAGCGGCACGCAGTTCTACTTCCTCGACACCGACCCAGAGGAGCTGAAGCAGTCGTCGTTCTCCAGCCGGTTCGAGAGCGCGTACGGGGTGGAGGGATTTCAGATCTCCGAGATAACGGACGCGCTGCAGCTTACAGTATCCGAGCCGCGTGAGCGCGGCGCGTCCCAACTGAAGCCGGCTATCGGCCTGTCGATGCCGACGCTGGCGTCTCCCGGAGGACTTATCCCGCTCAGGTACTCCTATAACCTGACGTGGGAGGAGATCAGCGACATCCTGGGCAGGACGGTGGATCCAGGGTCCGTTATGGATGATGTCGTGAAGGAGCTGTTCGATAACGTCAGCCTTGAGTTTGCGGACGAAAATGGAGAGAGCAGGACCGTTATAGGAAGCGGAGCGGGGAGCGTCTCAGCCGGCGAAGCGAAATCCAGTGAGTCCCTGAGTTACGAGCGAGCCAACAGCTCGCTCCACCTCCAGGTCGATGTCCTGATGGGCGACGCCAGGTACACTGGGGAAGCCCCTGAATATATGATCGGCAATAAGATTGTGCTCGCGGATAACTCCGCCAACGGAAACATAAAGGGTCAGCTCTCTTTAGTCAGCGGCAGGGGGACGGATACTGACGTGACTGGATCGGGAGGGGGCGGCGGCGGGGGTTGCAACGGCGGCATAGCCCCGGCGGCTCTCGCGCTCTGCGCGTCGATCCTGGCGGGATACATCGGAAGATCGAGGAGATAAGAGGCCGGCGGGAGGGTCCCGAGAGGATTTAGATCTCGGCGGCGGACTATCTTGACGCGGATCCGGGGAAGTTATTCCATTCCCTGGATCTGTTTTAATGGAGCTGGGTTTTGCGGGTTGGCGGCGGGCGGGCAGACTCATCAGAACCGCTTGACGCGTGGTATGACCGAATCCGCGATGCCCAGCGGGACTTTTTCGCGCTCAGTATAATTATAGTATAATAACGACTGTAAAATGGTCGTTTCACATGAAAGGGGACGTTATGTTACTGGTTAAAGAGTTTACGTTTGACGCCGCCCATAACTTGACGAAATATCACGGAAAGTGCGAGAGGCTGCACGGACACACCTACAAAATGGCGGTTACGGTCGAGGGAGCGCCGGATGACGAGGGGATGATAATCGACTTCGCCGATCTCGGGGATATTGTAGATAAAGAGATCGTCTCCAAGTTCGATCACTCATATTTGAACGACATAATCCCCCAGCCGACGGCGGAGAACATCGCCAGGTACGCGTTTACCAGCCTCGACGGCGTGATTGGCGGCCGGAATCGCGTTCTGCGCTCTGTGCGAATTTGGGAGACGGCGGGATCGTCGGTGATATTCGATAGAGGAGACCTTCAGGGGCTTAAATCTTCAGAGGGGGTCTCCGATTGATGCCGAAAGGGCGGTTTGCCGCGAAGGCGGAGGGAGAAACGATTGTATGGACGCGAGGGTAAACGCGCGGTTCTCGGATAACGCGCGAACGGTTCTGGAGAAGAGATACCTCAGAAAAGACGACAGAGGTGAAATAATAGAGAGTCCAGAGGAGATGCTCTGGCGTGTGGCGTCGTCTGTGGCTGCCGCCGAGGGAGCGTATGGGGAGGATCCGGAGGAGTGGGCGGTCCGCTTCTACAATATGATGGCGCGCCTGGAGTTCATGCCCAACTCTCCAACCCTGATGAATGCCGGCGCTCCGAACGGCCAACTGTCGGCGTGCTTTGTGCTTCCCATTGGGGACAGCATGGACGCGATATTCGGCGCGCTCTCCGCCACGGCGCTCGTGCACAAGAGCGGCGGGGGCACTGGATTCAACTTCTCCGAGATACGCCCCGCGGGCGACAGGGTTCGCAGCACGTCGGGCGTGGCGTCTGGGCCGATATCCTTTATGGAGCTGTTCGACCACACGACGGAGGTCGTAAAACAGGGCGGAACCCGCAGGGGCGCCAATATGGGCATTCTGGAGGTGTCGCACCCCGATATCGTCGAGTTTGTGAAGTTGAAGAGCGATGGGAGCAAGCTGACGAACTTCAATATTTCAGCCGGGGTCTCGGATGCCTTCATGAAGGCGGTAGCCGCCGGCGACAGATGGGATCTGATGAACCCGAGAACAGGCGAGACGACATCTTCCATAAACGCGGCCGAGTTGTGGGATCTGCTGACGGAGGGCGCGTGGAAGACGGGCGATCCGGGTATCATCTTCCTCGACCGTATAGAGGAGGGCAACGCCGTGCCCGATTTCGGAAGGCTGCGCAGTACGAACCCGTGCGGCGAACAGCCGCTCTTCCCGTACGAGAGCTGCAATCTCGGATCAATCAATCTCATAAGGACAGCGGACAGACGCGGAGAGATAGACATGACGCTCCTGGAGAGCGTTGTTCGCGCGTCTGTCAGGTTCTTAGACGATGTCATCGAGATAAATTCTTATCCGTTGCCGGAGATAGAGTCCGTCACGAGAGGTAACCGCAAGATCGGCCTTGGGATAATGGGCTGGGCGGATCTCCTCTTCTCGCGGGGGATCCGTTACGGCAGCAAGGAGTCGCTGGATCTCGCGGAGGAAGTAATGGGATTCATTCAGAGTGTCGGACATGACGAGAGCGGAAACCTCGCTGAAAAGAGGGGGCCGTTTCCAAACTGGAAGGGCAGCGTGTGGGAGAGACGCGGCAGATTGATGAGAAACGCGACCGTCACTACGATTGCGCCAACCGGGACCATATCTCTTATCGCCGAGTGTTCGGGCGGCATAGAGCCTGTATTCGCGCTGGCGTTCCGCAGAAAGGCCTTCGATAACGACACGCTTGTCTACGTCAACGGATATCTGGAGGAGGCCTTAGCGAGAACCGGAGAGTCTTCTCCGGCGATCCTGGAGCGGATCCTGAGCAGCGGGACCATGGCCGGCCTCGACGTCTCCGGTTCTTTGAAGGAGGTATTCGTGACCGCGCACGACGTTCCATTTCAAGAGCACGTCGAAATGCAGGCCGCGTTTCAGAAGTATACGGACAATGCTGTCAGCAAGACTATAAACATGACGAACTCGGCCACCGTCGAGGATGTGAGGCAGGCCTACCTCCTCTCGTACAAGCTCGGCTGCAAGGGGATAACGATCTACCGCGACAGGTGCAGGGAGTCGCAGGTTCTCTATCACGGCGTGGACAGGGAGCAGACAGGGGCAGACGCTGCGGCTGCCGGAACCGGCAAGGTTAAGCCCCGCAGAAGGCCGTCGAATCTTCAGGGGAGCACGGTGAAGATCCGAACGAATTTCGGCAACCTCTATCTCACTCTGAATCACTTCGGAGGGCAGCCGTTCGAACTCTTCGCGACTCTGGGAAAGTCTGGCAAGGATACGCAGGCTCACACGGAGGCGCTTGGAAGGCTGATATCCCTGCTGCTGCGGAGCGGAGTGCCGGTCAGAGAGATAATAGAACAGCTCAAGGGGATAGGCGGCAGTCAGCCGGTCTTCGAGAACGACGGGGTGATCTTGAGCCTTCCCGACGCGATCGCGCAGGGGTTGGAACGCGCTCTGGGGCAGACGGTGGAGATCTCCAAGGACGACATGTGTCCGTCGTGCGGCGCTCAGACCATACACGCGGAAGGGTGCCTGCGCTGCGTGTCGTGCGATTATTCCAAGTGCTACTGAATCAAGCCAGCGAGATGATACGATTTGAAACAGCGAAAGCGAGAGAACAGGGTTAGAGGCACGATACACAGTATTTTTTACTTTATCGGCGTGGCCGCTATCCTGTGGGGATGGGTCTATGCTTTCAGGTCCTACTTCAGGCACTACGACAGCCTCCACCCAGAGATCGCGTGGGCGGTTCCAATTGTGCGGGAGGATATCGTAGAGGTCGATGGGGTCTTTTTGTGGGACGAGATTGTTCTTACCTCGCCGGGCGCTGGGAAGGCGCGCTTTCCAAGGGGAAGGGGTCCGGTGCGCGTTGAGAAGGGGGCTGTTGTGGCGCGCGTCGCGTCCGCGAACCGGACGTATGACGTGAAGGCCGTGAATGAAGGTTACTTTGTCGCTGGGGTGGATGGCATGGAGAACAATTGGAGGTATTCATCCCTCTGGCTTGAGGAGAGAGAACTTCCGTCGGTTCCGCGAGTCGTGCTGATCGGTGATGGCGCTGACGTGAAGAGCGGCGCTCCAGTCGGCAAGATCGTGCCGCAGCCGCAGGTCCTTCACTTCGTAGGTTATGCCGATCTTACGGGCAGTCTTGAGGAGCTTCTTGACAAAAACAGGGTGATGGTCAAGATGGACAGGCAGGATACCCCATCTAAGGCGGAGGTCCGCGTGTATGAAAAGATCGGATACAGGGCCAAGATAAGCATGAGTATGCCCTGGTTCCCGCCCGATCTGACGCTCTCCCGCAATTACAAACTCGTGATAGGGACGGGGACGATGTCAGGGGTCTCCATTCCGGAGACGGCTGTAATCAACAGGGGAGGATTGAAGGGAGCGTTCGTGCTGAAGGGTTCTTCAACCCACTTTTCCGAGATCAAAGGCCGCGCGATCGACGACGGAAAGTATCTTGTGACAGAGGGACTGAGGCTGGGCGATGCCGTTGTCGTGGACGGCGGCACGGCGATAGAGGGAAGGGTCAAGCTATGGTAGAGCGCAATAGCGGATTGATTCGCGAAAACATAAACGAGATAAGAGAGCGCGTGAGTTCGGCCGCGAAGAGGGCGGGCAGGAGCGCCGGCGATATCACGCTTGTAGGAGTATCGAAGTTTCAGCCGCTTGAACTGATATATGACGCCCTTTTATGTGGTATAACTGTTCTGGGGGAGAACAGGGTGCAGGAACGCGCGGAGAAGGCCGCTAAGTGGGATGGAAGGGCGGCCGTCTGGCATATGATCGGCCGTCTGCAGAGAAACAAGGTCCGCAAGGCGGTGGATCTTTTCGACTGCATCCAGAGCATCGACGGGCATGAACTGGCCCTGTCGGTCGAGCGCGCAGTGAGAGAGCGAATGGAGTCGGGAGGAGAACCCAGCGGCGATCAGTACCCGGTCATGGTGGAGGTAAACACGTCGGGGGAGGAATCAAAGGGCGGTATCGAGCCCTTTGAATGTATAGACCTCGTCGAGGCGATCATCTCGCGATGCCCTCACCTGAGGGTGGAGGGTCTTATGACGATTGGGCCGCTTCACGGCGGCGAGAGCGAAACCAGAGAGTCTTTCGCCCTTTTAAGGCGGCTCGCCACCGCGGTAAAGGATTACAACGGGCTCGTGGTTTCACATATTTCGATGGGCATGAGCGGGGATTTTGAAGCCGCGATCGAGGAAGGCAGCACAATGGTGAGGATTGGAACTGGCATATTCGGCGCGAGGCGTTTATGAACCTTATGTATGTTGCTGTATTGCGCATGGCCGGTATATAGAGGATAATGAGTTGGGGGGAGAGAGAATGATGAGCGACCTTTTGAGTTCGTTGGATGTTGTAAACCAAGCGTTTAAAAAGACCATGAGGGGTTACGATCCGGCCGAGGTCGACGAGTTTTTGGACAAGGTTGCCGAGTGTATTCAAGTATATGTTCAGAGGGCCAAGGACTATGAGCGTATTATGGAAGAACAGGCAGAGAGGCTTGGCGACTACGACAACATAAAGGGTTCGCTTCACGAAGCGCTCCTGGTGGCTCAGCGCACGTCTGAGGAGAAGCTCCGCAACGCAACCAGGGTCGCTGAGGAGACCATAAACTCGGCAGCTCTTGCCTACGAGGACAAACTCGCGGCGGCGGCAAGAATTGCTGAGGACAGGATAAACCAGGCTAATATGGCGGCGGAGAATATAGTGGCGGAAGCCAGGATTAAAGCGGAGAGGATGATCCAGGACACCGAGTCCGCTATAGCGAATTATGGGCACGAGATTCAGAACCTTCAGAGTCTCAGGAACGCTGGTTTTGCCAACATCAGATCGTTCATCGGCGAGATTTCAAGCGTTATAGACCGAGCGGAGTCCACCGGACGAATCCAGGTTCCGACGAGCGCTTTCAATATTATGAACAGGCATGACACGGCGGTGACACAGCCGCACCATCACCAGATCCCGACCGTTGCCCCCTCGCCGACGATCACAGAGTTGGAGGTTAAGAGGCAGGAGGTATCGGAGACTCTGGCGATGCTCGGCATCGATCCTAATCTGCTAAACGTTAACGCGGAGATAAGCTAACAGGATCCGGCGGCAGAAGACAGAGGCGGAATTTTAAGTCTCCGCGACACTCTGAGTTCGCTTGTTGGAGTTGATCCCGGAAGAGAGAAAGAGAGCGTTTGCCGAACGCGGTCTGTTTACAGTGTGCGAGGATCGCTGGAGGTTTACGCCGATTCATGGGTTGATTCCCGGCAAGAGCGCTGTAACGAGAGGAGGTGGTTGTGTCTCCCTCTCGGTTCGCGAGACGGTACGTCGGGGTGTCCGCGTGGCATCATTCGATTTCGTTTCGCCGATCTTCCACTTGATGAGGATCCGCTTGATCGCGCGAGGGAAGACGCGCGGCCGTTTTGCCCTCAATCCACTCGTTCATGGTCTTCGAATCCTCCCCTGTGATGTATTCCATCCGCTCCATCTCGCCAGTTATAAAAATTATTATGTCGCGCTCTCCGTAGGAGTTTCCACTCTCCTCGAGCGATTTTCGGGCGCTGTTTCTCGCCTCCGTCAGGACTATCCTGTAGTGGGGGATGCCGATCCCGACGTCGCGGCTCACCCTGGATGGCGTGCTTATGTGGTCTAAGATCTCGTTTTTGATGCGGTGGATCAACGCGGGCTGGCCGAAATTCGCGTGGAGTATTCTGCAAAACCTGTCTGTCTCCATCACGCAAGCCATCCTGTCCTCGCTCTCATCCTCCTCGTTGTATGTCGGCAGGAACACGCCGGCGTTTCTCCGCGCCTCGACGCCCGGTTGTCTTCCTCCCGCTTCCTGTCGCGCGACGCGCTTTCCGGGCGTTGATATGACGGAGTATATAAACGCGATATAAAGACACTGCGAGAGCAGCCCCGGAACGCTCTTGAACAACGGGTACACCAGATACAGAGGCTGGACCATGAATATGAAGAAGTCCGGTCCCGGAATGGACTTATGATACAGGTGAAGGCCGAGCCCTATGCCTGCCGCCGTCACCGCGTTTAAGAGTGAGACCGATATGTAGCACATAGCGACGGTCAGGGGGATCATTACATACCCGCGCACAGGCCTTCTGTAGTCGTTTCTCACGGTGAAGGGGGCCAGAAACAGAAGTATGGCGATGACTACCGGAATTGAGGCGAAGCCGCCCGGCAACGTCCCGCTCTGTGATATTTTGAGCCACACCGACCCCTCCATCTCGCTGGAGCTGGCCAGGATGTCGGATAAGTTCTTCTTGTCCGCCCATTCGAATATGACCCGCGACCACATGAAGACCTTGAAGCGGGTGTCCATCCATGTCAGAAAGATTATCATCCAATAGCCGGAGATAGCGCTGACCCAGAAGATTACTCTCGCGAGGGATATTTCGAGCCTGCGAAACATTTCAGGCCGCCTCTCCCGGCGCGAGGAGGCGGCGAAGAAGCGCGGTGACGGCCCAGTCCGCCGTCACCGGTATCACCCTGTGTTCGGTTATCTCGCCCGGCAGTGATTTTATCCAATCGAGTAACATCGGAAGATCCGTGGTTGTCTGCGCCGAATAAGGTTTCCTCATGATGACCGATACCTCCAGATAGATTGCGTACAGTATTATAACTCGTTTTACGCCGGAGGGTTGAATCGCTGGATACGCTCCTGAATCCTAATTATTTATTCGGTCTGTCTGCAGACTGGGAGGAACGCGCGCATTCTTCCCGTAGCGGCGGTAATATTTTTTCCGGCTCTGAGTACGAGATTTCTTCGCGCTAATTCGTTGAGATCTCGAGTGAAAACCTTAGCCGTTTTATTGTCGTATTTCGCGAGAAGCTTGGAGTTCAGCCTCCGCTTTAGTTCATCCGGAGAGATTGGTGTCTGAAATTTGGATAGCTCCAAAAGTAAATCTCTCTGTCTAACCCGCGTTTCGGACAGAACGCCGTTAAATTTGGAATCGCGCAACATTGTTGCGCATTTCATACCCTATGATATAATCTCGTTGCTATATAGTTGCGTTTTTACATAAAGCGCCTCGGCGCTTTTCATATTCCAAGGAGGGGTTATATCGTCATGAGAAGATCAAAGCTCGTCTCTTCTGTTTTGTCATTGGCTCTGCTTGCCGCGCTCCTTGCGCTTATGCCGGCCGCTCCGGTCCTGGCGGCTTCGAAGACCATAACTGTTTTTGCGGCCGCGTCGATGACGGAGTCCTTGAACGAAATCGGCGGACTCTATAAGAAGGCCGCTCCGGACGTCGAGGTCGTATTCAACTTCGATTCGAGCGGAACTCTCAAGACACAGATACAAAACGGCGCGGACTGCGATATTTTCATCTCAGCGGGACAGAGGCAGATGAACCAGCTCGACTCCGCCGCGGATCCGTCGGTCAACACGGAGGGCCTCGACTTTGTTGCCTCCGCGACGCGTTTTAACATCGTGTCAAATAAAGTCGTCCTCATAGTCCCAAAGGGGAAGAATACCAAGGGGATCAGCGACTTCAAAGACGCGGAGGGAGACAAGGTCTCCCTGATATCACTCGGCAACAGCGACGTTCCGGTCGGACAGTACGCTCAGGAGATCTACACAAATCTGGGATTGTGGGACAGCTTGAACTCGTCCGGTAAGATCAGCTTCGCCAGCAACGTCAAGGAGGTCCTGACGCAGGTCGCGGCGGGCGCTGTCGACTGCGGGGTAGTCTACAGCACTGACGCCGCTACATCCGATCAGGTCGAGATAGCGGCCGACGCCCCTGCTGGCAGCCACGCGCCTATCACATATCCGGCGGCTGTCATGAAGGGCGCGAAGGATGAGGCCGCGGCGCTCGCGTTTGTCGATTTCCTGAAGGGCGAAGAGGCGTCGGGTGTGTTAAAGCGCATTGGCTTCGCCATCCCTGGAAAATAAAAAACGTATACAAGAGCCGGCGGGAGAAGGAATCAAAGAGAAGC